>MEEW01000060.1 GCA_001724985.1 Phenylobacterium sp. SCN 69-14 | reverse complement strand
AAGTAGATGTCCGACGACCTGAAGTCCGTGATCGAGGCCGCCTGGGAAGCCCGCGACGGGATCAACACCGCAACCCAGGGCCAGGTGCGCGAAGCGGTGGAGGAGACCTTGAGCCGCCTCGACGCCGGAACCCTGCGCGTCGCCAGCCGCGGCGAGGACGGGGTGTGGACCACGCACCAGTGGGCCAAGCAGGCGATCCTGCTGTCCTTCCGCCTCAACGCCAACCAGTTGATGGACGCCCCCACCCCCGGCCCCTACTGGGACAAGGTTCCGACCAAGTTCACCGGCTGGGACGCCGCCCGCTTCGAGGCCGCCGGCTTCCGCGCCGTGCCCGGCGTCGTCGCGCGCCGCGGGGCCTTCATCGCCCGCAACACCGTGCTGATGCCCTCGTTCGTCAATGTCGGCGCCTATGTCGACGAAGGGACCATGGTCGACACCTGGGCGACCGTCGGCTCCTGCGCCCAGATCGGCAAGAACGTCCACCTGTCGGGCGGGGCGGGCATCGGCGGCGTGCTGGAGCCGCTGCAGGCCAACCCGACCATCATCGAGGACAACTGCTTCATCGGCGCCCGCTCGGAAGTGGCCGAGGGCGTGATCGTGCGCGAAGGCAGCGTGCTCTCCATGGGCACCTTCATCACCTCGACCACCCGCATCGTCGACCGCAAGACCGGCGAGGTCTTCATGGGCGAGGTGCCGCCCTATTCGGTCATCATGCCCGGTTCGATGCCCAGCCCGTTCGGCGAAGGCCTGCCCTCGATCAACTGCGCCGTCATCGTGAAGACGGTGGACGAGCGCACCCGGTCCAAGACCTCGATCAACGAACTGCTGCGCGACTGATCCCGCCGATTCGCCGCCCCTGCGCTTGCAGGCGGCCCCCATGCACGCCCCGGCCGCACCCCGCGGACCGGGGCGTCTGCATTTTCAGCCTGACGCACGCGTCATCCACAAGAAAAGACGCAGGCTGGACGCTTAAAACGGGATTAACCATAGCATTCGCTTCTCGCGATACTTTGGTGAAGATAGCTTCTCCCACGACGCGAACCCAACCTGGCGAATACTAATAGATATCCTTAATGAACAGCGCGGCGACCTCATAGCCAGTTGTTATTCAAGGGCATGCAGATTCTCCCGTTTGACCGTGCTCGACCCGGATTAACTGTAACGCGGGGCCGCCCGGACATGAAGCCAGCGCTTTCCATCGCCGCATCCAAGCCCTCCGTTGACGCTCCGCCGGACCAGAAGCCCGAGACCGCGACCTGGGCCGAGCCAACGCCCGGCTATCTGGAACAGGACGCCATGCGCTTCTTCTACCGCTGGGGCGGACACCTGTCGGCGACCTTGATCCGGGTGCGCTCGCGGTTCGACGGCGATCTCGACCAGTATCTGCTCTATCTGGTCTTCCTGCTGGCGGAGATTTCGGAATCGCTGCCGCGCGGGCCGCGGCCGCCGCAGACCTTCCGCCGGCGGCGCGGACTGAACGCCCTCAGCCTTTCCGACATCACCCAGATCCCGCGCGAGACGGCGCGCCGCAAGCTGCTGGCCCTGGTCGACCGCGGCCTGTTGAACCGCGAGGAAGACGGCCTCTTCACACTGGGCGAGGGCTACGATGTCGACCAGTTCTTCGCCGACCTGAAGCCGCTATTCTGGGACGCGGTGCGCCTCGAGCGCTGATCCCCTATTCGATCGTATCCAGCCGCCGCCAGAGATTGCGGATGGCCAGAGCGCGCATCGCCGCATCGTCGGTCTGCAACAGCGGCATGCCCAGCTTCTGGAGGCAGTCGTTCAGCGCCAGCGGCTCGTGCCGCGAGAGGCGGATGCCCTTGCGGCGCGCCACGGCCTGGAACCGCCGCCAGACGCACTCCACCCCGGCCGCCGACTTGACGGCGGCGGGCGGCAGCAGGCCGCTCTGAAGAACCCGGTGGAAGGCGACCAGGGTCGCGCCGCGGCACAGCCTCATCGCCAGGGCCGCAAATTCGCTTTCCTCCATCGGATCGACCGAGACGTCCTCGGCGGCCGAACCCCCGAACAGGGCGGCGGGGCTAGCCGAGCGCACGAAGGCGCTGAGCGCGACGTTTCCCCGATCATCGACGAAGGCATACTGCATCACGTGCTGGCGCCCGTCGGCGGCCACCGAGCGAACGGCGAAATAGAGGTGGTCGCTGGCCGAGACCTGGCGACCCGCCTGGGACGCCTTGGTCTGTACAGGAATTTGCGTTCCACGGATGACGCCGCCACGTTCAAGAATATCAATGATATCTTCGATCTTCTGCGCAGGCGATTTTGCTGGTTTCTTCTTGAAGATATTGAACATGAATCGAAACCCCGTACCGCGGACGAGGCATAGTTCTTGAAGGGGCGTCCGAGGTCGACACGGATGCTTCCCATATCGGGATGGTAAACGGCGATTAANAAGCATCCCATTCCGGGCGGAGCCGGTTGACGCCCGGCGACTCAGGCCATTGCCCGCCGCCCGGCGCGCCGCTACCAGCGGGGCCATGATCGATCCCGTCGCCCTCACCCAGGAACTGATCCGCCGCCCGTCGGTGACCCCCGCCGACGAAGGCGCCATGGACGTCGTCGAAAAGACCTTGAGCGGCCTCGGCTTCGTCTGCCGCCGCATGAGGTTCGGCGAGATCGAGAACCTCTACGCCCGCTACGGGACCGCCAGCCCGAACCTCTGTTTCGCAGGCCACACCGATGTCGTGCCGGTCGGCGACGCGGCCGCCTGGAGCCGCGAGGCCTTCGCCGCCGAAATCGTCGACGGCATGCTGATCGGCCGCGGGGCGGTGGACATGAAGAGCGCCGTGGCCGCCTTCGCCGCAGCCGCCGCCAAGGCGGTGGCGGCCGGCGAGGTGAAGGGCTCCCTCTCCTTCCTCATCACCGGCGACGAGGAGGGCGTGGCCACCCACGGCACCAAGATGGTGGTCGAGGCCCTGGCCGCCGAGGGCGAGGTCATCGACCATTGCGTCGTCGGCGAGCCGTCCAGCGCCGAAACCTTTGGCGACATGATCAAGATCGGGCGCCGCGGCTCGATCAATGTCTGGATCACGGTCGACGGCCGCCAGGGCCACGTGGCCTATCCGCACCGCGCGGCCAATCCGATCCCGGTGCTGATCGACCTGCTCGCCCGGCTGCAAAGCCATGTGCTGGACGAGGGCTATACCGGCTTCCAGCCCTCGAACCTCGAGGTCACCACCGTCGATGTCGGCAACGCCGCCACCAATGTCATCCCGGCCCAGGCCAGGGCGCGGCTGAACATCCGCTTCAACCCGGCCCACAAGGGCGCCGACCTCGCCGCCTGGATCGAGGGCGAGGCGGCCCGCTCGCGCGAGGGGTTCGCCGGGGCCATCACGGTCGAACCGGTCGTCAGCGGCGAGGCCTTCCTGACCGAACCGGGCGCCTTCACCGACGTCGTCGCCGGCGCGGTTCAGGACGTGGCCGGGGCCGCGCCGGAGCTTTCGACCACTGGCGGCACCTCCGACGCCCGCTTCATCCGCGCCCTCTGCCCGGTGGTGGAGCTGGGCCTGGTCGGCAAAACCATGCACGCCGTCGACGAGCGCGCCCCGGTCCAGGAAATCCACGACCTGCAACAGGTCTACGAGCGCCTCATCGCGCGCTACTTCGCGACGTTCGGGTAGACCTCTTCTCCCTCCCCCTCCGTGGGGAAGGAGAAGAATCAGTACTTCACGCCGATCAGATAGAGGCCGTCGGCCGGCGCCACGGGGCCGCAGGCCTTGCGGTCCTTGGCTTCCAGCGCCGCGCGCACGTCGCCTGCGCTCCAGCGGCCGACGCCGACCTCGCCCAGGGTTCCCGTCATCGAGCGCACCTGGCGATGCAGGAACGAGCGCGAGGCGAATTCCAGCAGCACGTATTCGCCCTCGCGCCAGGCGCGGGCCACGTCCAGGGTCTTCATCGGCGACTTCGCCTGGCACTGCATGTGGCGGAAGGTGGTGAAGTCATGGTGGCCGATCAGCGCCTGGGCGGCGGCGTGCATCGCCTCGGCGTCCAGCGGCTTCTTCACGTGCCAGACCCGGCCGCGGTCGA
Source organism: Phenylobacterium sp. SCN 69-14 (assembly GCA_001724985.1). GTDB lineage: Bacteria > Pseudomonadota > Alphaproteobacteria > Caulobacterales > Caulobacteraceae > Phenylobacterium. The sequence goes on along the minus strand of MEEW01000060.1, from coordinate 10,019 downwards.
GGGCCGGCGGCGCCTTGCGATTGAGGATGCGGTAGATGTAGCGCCGCTCGGTCGCCGAGAAGCGCGCATGCCAGTCGCCCGCGGCGACCTCCACGGCCAGCACGGCGATCGGCTCGGGCACGAGATAGGCGTTCATCGCGTCGCGCACGACCTCGGCCCGCCATTCGCGCTCCAGGTCGATATGCACCACCTGGCCGGTGGCGTGGACGCCGGTGTCGGTCCGGCCGGCGGCTTGCAGGCGCAGGTCCTGGCCGCTGAACGCCTTGACGGCCCGTTCGATCGAACCCTGGACCGAGGGCAGGCCGTCCTGCGCCTGGAACCCCTTATAGGGCCGGCCGTCGTATTCGATGGTGAGCTTGTAGCGCGGCATCAGGCCAGGTCGGTCCCGGCCGGGACCGCGGCGCCGCGCAGGAAGGCCTGGGCATCCTGCGGCCCCTTGCCCTGGCGCTGCACGCGCAGCAGCCGCACCGCGCCCTCGCCGCAGGCCACCAGCAGCCGATCGTCCAGCGTGCGGCCCGGCAGGCCTTCGCCGTCCTCGACCTGGGACAGCAGGGCCTTCACCCGCACCAGGCCCTTGGCGGTCGGCAGTTCGAACCAGGCGCCGGGAAAGGGCGACAGGCCGCGGATCTTGCAGTCGACCTCGGCGGCCGGGCGCGCCCAGGCGATCCGCGCCTCCTTCGGCCGGATCTTCCTGGCGTAGGTCAGGCCGCCCTGCGCCTGCGCCGTCGCGACCGCCTCGCCGCGCTCGACGCCCGCCAGGGTGCGGGCCAGCAGGGCCGCCCCCACCGCCGCCAGCCGGTCATGCAGGGTTCCGGCGGTCTCCAGCGCATCGATCGGCACGGTCTCGGAGGCCAGCACCGGCCCCTCGTCCAGCCCCTCGGTCATCTGCATGACCTCGACGCCGGTCACCTTGTCGCCGGCCATGATCGCCCGCTGGATCGGAGCGGCCCCCCGCCAGCGCGGCAGCAGCGAGGCGTGCAGGTTGAAGCAGCCCAGCCTCGGCGTCTCCAGCACGGCGGCGGGCAGGATCTGGCCGAACGCCACCACGACGGCGGCGTCGAGGTTGAGGCCGGCGAACGCCGCGATCTCGGCCGGATCGCGCATCGAGCTCGGCGTGCGGACAGATATGCCCCGCTCTTCGGCGTAGGCGTGCACCGGCGAAGGCTTCAGCACCTGGCCGCGGCCGCGGGGGGCTGGAGGCTGCGAATAGACGCAGGCGATCTCGTGGCCGGCCGCGACGAGGGCGTCCAGCGCAGCTACGGCGAAATCCGGGGTTCCTAGAAAGGCGATACGCATCGAAACTGCATGTAACGGCGAGGAAGGATTTTAGGAACCTCGAGCAAGCTTCGCCGTTAATCGAGACATTCGGGTAGGGAGAACCACCAACATGCGCAAACTGATGATCGTCACCCTGGCTACGGCCGGTCTGGCCCTTGCGGCCTGCTCGCAAGCCACCCAGGATTCGGCCAAGGCCACGGCCGATCAGGCCGCCGCCGACGCCCAGGCCGCCGCCGACAAGGCCAAGGCCGACGCCGAAGCTGCGGCCGACACCGTCAGCACCGAAGCCAAGGACGCGGCCGCCGACGCCAGCGCCATGGCCAAGCAGGCCGGCGCGGACATGAAGGCCGCCGGCGAGGACGCCAAGGCCAAGGCCAAGGACGCCGCCGCCGACGCCAAGGCCGCGGTCCACGAGGCCACCGCGCCCGACAAGAAGTAGGGACGCAAGCGCCGCGCGGTCCCCAGGGCCGCGCGGTGCGAGCCCCCTGTCGGCGCCGACGCCTTATCAGGCCGCGCGGGCCTGCTTCTTCACCTTGGCGACGGCGCGGTCGCGCTTCAGGCGCGACAGGTGGTCGATGAACAAGACGCCTTCGAGGTGGTCCATCTCGTGCTGGATGCAGACGGCGAACAGGCCCTCGGCGTCCTCGATCACTTCCTCGCCCTGATAGTTCAGGTATTTGAGCTTCACGCGGGCCGGCCGCTCGACCTCGTCATAGATCTCGGGGATCGACAGGCAGCCTTCCTCGTAGGGCGCGGTCTCTTCGGCGCGCCAGAGGATTTCCGGATTCACGAAGTAGCGCGGGGCCTTTTCCTCCTCCGGGCCGGAGAGGTCCATGACGATGACGCGCTTGGCCACGCCGATCTGGATGGCGGCCAGGCCGATGCCGGGGGCGTCGTACATCGTCTCCAGCATGTCATCCATCAGCGCGCGCAGTTCGTCGTCGACCTTGTCGACAGGCTGCGACACCTGCTTCAGCACGGGGTTGGGAACAACGAGGATTTCGCGAATGGCCATGGAACGCAGGTAGGTCAGCGCCCTTTCGACGTCAAGGCGGCGAGGCGCCCCGGTTCGGCCTCGCCCTCGGCGTCCCCCGCGACATCCACGGCCAGCTTGGTGACCGGCCGGATGCTGGCCTCGATCGCCTTGAGCTCCGGCATGGCCTTGCCCTCATGGTCGGCGGCGAACTCCTCGAACCGGCGCGCCTGGGGCAGGACGCGGGTCTCCAGCGACCCGACCAGCGAATTGTATCGCTCGACGGCCGAGCCCAGCGCCCTGCCGACCCCGACCACATGGCCGCCCACGTCGGAAAGCCGCCGATAGAGCTCGCGCCCGGCCTTGGCGATCTCGGCCGCGCCCTTGGCCTGCTCCTCGACCCGCCAGCCATAGGCCACCGCCTTGCAGAGCGCGAACAGCGAGGTCGGCGTCACCACCACCACCTTCTGGTTCATCGCCTCGTTCAGCAGGTCGGGATGACGGTCGAGCGCCGCGGCCAGGAAGCCGTCGCCGGGAATGAACATGGCGACGAAGTCGGCGCTGTCGGGCAGTTCGCTCTGATAGGCCTTGCCCGCCAGGCTGCGGATATGCCCGCGGACGCTGTCGGCGTGCCGCAGGAAGGCGGCCTCGCGCGCGCCATCGTCGAGCGCGTCCTGCGCCTCCAGAAAGGCGGTCATCGAGACCTTGGCGTCGATGACCAGGGCGCCCCCGCCCGGCATCCGCACCACCACGTCGGGCCGCAGGCGGCCGTCCTGGGTGGTGGTCGAGACCTGCTCGTTGAAATCGAACCGATTCTGCAGCCCGGCCAGTTCCAGCACGTTGCGCAGGGTCTGCTCGCCCCAGCGCCCCTGGACGCCCGCGCCGCGGCGCAGGGCGGCCGACAGCTTGCGCGCCTCGGCCTGGGTGGCGCTGGAGGCGGCCAGGAGCTGGCTGATCTGTTCCTTGAGCCCGCCGGTCTCCTCGGCCCGCACCTTCTCGACGGCCACGACCTGCTCCTGGAACTTGGCCAGGGTGTCGGCCACCGGCTTGAGCTGGGCCTCCAGCCGCGCCTGGGCGAGCTTGTCTCTGTTGTGGAAGGTCTCGTCGGCGCGCTTCATCACCTGTTCGGCGATCGCCTCGGCGGCCTTGGCCTGCAGGAAGGCGGCGTTCTTCTCCTCCTGCTCCTCCAGCACGCGCAGCCGCGCGGCGGCCTGTTGCAGTTCGAACACCCTCGCCTCGGCCCGGCCGGCGCGGCCGCGCTCCATCAGCGCCCAGGCCAGCATGGGGATCGCCGCCAGCAGGGCGGCAAGGATCGCGAGCAGGATGGAGTCCAAGTTCATGCTCCGTTCCTACACGGAGTCGGGCCCTTGAGCTAGGCGCGGGGCGCCCAGGCGGCAGGCCAAAAAAAGCCGGGCCCGAAGGCCCGGCAGTTCATTAGGGAGGAAACGCCCAGGAAGGGCAGAAGCGTCAGCGACGCCTCACAGTTCGAACATATACAGTGCGGCGCACAAAACAACAAGAGATTTTATGGAAATGGCATCACGTTTTTCGATGGCTCAGAAAAATTACGTTACAAATCAGTGAGATTTGAAACGCCATACCCAAGACTCAGATTGCTGCATCGCACAATGTCATGATATCGACGTTCGTCACCGCGACGAGAAGGCGCTGGCTAAACGGCCAGCGACCGCCTAAAAGCGCGCGCTTCCCCAAATAGGGCCTCCCAAAGCCAATTCAATGTCGCTCCGCAACATCGCCATCATCGCCCACGTCGACCACGGCAAGACCACCCTGGTCGACCAGCTCCTAGCTCAATCGGGCGTCTTCCGAGCCAATGAGGCGACGGTCGAGCGCGCCATGGACTCCAACGACCAGGAGCGCGAGCGCGGGATCACCATCCTCGCCAAGTGCACCAGCGTTCTCTGGAACGGAAAGGCGGGCGAGACCCGCATCAACATCATCGACACCCCCGGCCACGCCGACTTCGGCGGCGAGGTCGAGCGGATCCTCGGCATGGTGGACGGCTGCGTCCTGCTGGTGGACGCCGAGGAAGGCGTCATGCCCCAGACCAAGTTCGTGCTGGGCAAGGCGCTGAAGATGGGCCTGCGCCCGATCCTCTGCCTCAACAAGGTCGACCGCGCCCACGCCGATCCGGACCGGGTGCTGAACGACGCCTTCGACCTCTTCGCCGCCATGGGCGCGAGCGACGAGCAGCTCGACTTCCCGCACATCTACGCCTCGGGCAAGAACGGCTGGGCCACGCTGGACCTCGCCCAGCCGAACGACGACCTGGCGCCGCTCTTCGACCTCATCGTCGATCACGTGCCCCCGCCCAAGGCCGAGGCCCGCGAGGACGAGCCGTTCCAGATGCTGTCGGTGCTGATCGAAAGCGACCCGTTCCTCGGCCGCCTGCTGACCGGACGCATCGAGGCGGGCAAGGCCGTCCCGGGCCTGGCCATCAAGGCCCTGTCGCGCGACGGCAAGGAGATCGAGCGCGGCCGCATCACCAAGGTCCTGGCCTTCCGCGGCCTGAAGCGCCAGCCGATCGACGCCGGGGCCGGGCCGGGCGACATCGTCGCCATCGCCGGCCTCTCCAAGGCCACGGTCGCCGACACGCTCTGCGCCCTGGACGTGGTCGAGCCGCTTCCCGCGCAACCGATCGACCCGCCAACCATTTCGATGACCGTGTCCGTGAACGACAGCCCGCTGGCCGGCCGCGAAGGCGACAAGGTCCAGAGCCGCGTCATCCGCGACCGCCTGTTGAAGGAGGCCGAGTCCAACGTGGCGATCCGCGTCACCGAAACCGCCGAAAAGGACGCCTACGAGGTCGCCGGCCGCGGCGAACTGCAACTGGGCGTGCTGATCGAGAGCATGCGCCGCGAGGGCTTCGAGGTTTCGATCAGCCGCCCGCGGGTGGTGTTCCAGCAGGACCCGGAGACCGGCGAGCGCCTGGAGCCCATCGAGGACGTGATGATCGACGTGGACGACGAGTTCACCGGCATCGTCATCGAGAAGCTGTCGGCCCGGAAGGCCGAACTGAAGGACATGGGCCCCTCGGGCGCCGGCAAGACCCGCATCAGCCTGATGAGCCCCTCGCGCTCGCTGATCGGCTACCAGGGCGAGTTCCTGACCGACACCCGCGGCTCGGGCGTGCTGAACCGCGTGTTCAGCCACTACGAGCCCTACAAGGGCGCCATCGACGCCGGCCGCAAGGGCGTGCTGGTCTCCAACTCGGACGGCGAAACGGCGGCCTACGCCCTGTGGAACCTGGAAGAGCGCGGGACCATGTTCGTGGGCGCCGGGGAAAAGACCTACCAGGGCATGATCATCGGCGAGAACAGCCGCGCCGACGACCTGGACGTCAACCCGATGAAGGCCAAGCAGCTCACCAACGTCCGCGCCTCCGGCAAGGACGAGGCCGTGCGCCTGACCCCGCCGCGCCGCATGACCCTCGAACAGGCCATCGCCTATATCGAGGAGGACGAACTGGTCGAGGTGACGCCCAAGTCGATCCGCCTGCGCAAGCAGGTGCTGAACCCGTCGTTCCGCAAGCGGCGCTCCAAGGAAGACTGACGGAGGCGCGATGGCGGCAGGCAGCAGAGGTTCAAGCCGCCAGGCCGCCCGCGAGCGGGCCTTCCGTCTGCTCGCCGTCGCGGTCAGCGCCCTGTTCCTGGCCTTCGCGGCGCTGGGCGGCGCCTTCTTCTGGTACGACCACGCCGCCGGCATGCTGGCCCACGCCCATCAGGTGCGGGCCGAGCTGGAGGGCCTGCGCCAGTCCCTGACCGAGGCGGAATCGGCCCACCGCGCCTATGTCCTGACCGGGCGGCCCCGCTTCGCCGAGCAGGTCGAGGCCGCCCGCGCCGACGCGGAGACCCGCTTCGTCACCCTCAAGGCCCTGACCGCCGACAGCCCCGACCAGAGCGCGCGGCTGACCCGGCTGCGCGCCTTGATGGACACCCACCTGACGGTGATCGACCAGACCGTCGCCGCCCGGAAGGCCGGGGCGCCGGTGGCGGCGATCGGCATCATCATGAAGGGCGAAGGCGTCGCGGCCATGGACGGCGTGCGCCGCATCGCCGGCGAGCTGGAGGCCGAGGAGAAACGGCTGGAGCGCCAGCGGGCGCGCCAGGTGAACGCCGTGCGGGTCATCGTGCTGGCCGCGCTGCTGATCTTCGCGGCGCTGCTGGCGCTGATCTTCTTCCGCGCCCTGCGCGACATCAGCCTGGACCGCGAGGCCGAGGCGGACACGGCCGAGCGTCTGCGCGGCCTGCTCGCCGACCGCGAACTGCTGCTGGCCGAGGTGAACCATCGGGTGAAGAACTCGCTGGCCCAGGTCGCCAGCATGGTCCGGCTGCAGGCGCGGGCGGTGGACCATCCCGACGCCCGCGACGCGCTGGAGAAGACCCTCGACCGCATCATGGCGGTCGGGCGGGTGCACGAGCAGCTCTACCGCGCCGACGACGCGGTCGGCCTGTTCGACGCCGGCCGCTACGCCGAGGGCCTGGCCCGCGACCTGGTCGAATCGCTGGGCCGCGAGGACGTGCGCCTGGAGACCGAGATCCAGCCGGTCATGCTGGAGGTGCGCCATGCCGTGCCGCTCGCCCTGATCCTCAACGAATTGATCACCAACGCCTTGAAGTACGGCTGCCCGGCCGATAGGCCCTCCAGAATCAAGGTCGGCTTCGGAACCGAGGGCGAGCTTCTCCGTTTGAGCGTGGCCGACGATGGCGACGGCTTGCCCAGCGCCTTCTCGCCGGCCGAGAGCAAGAGCCTGGGCATGCGGGCCATCGAAGTGCTGGCCCGGCAACTCGGTGGAAGCTTCGAGATCGGTCACCCGAAGACCGGCGCCAGTTTTGCGGTGGTCTTCCCGCGGAGTTCGTAACGCCTTGCGGATCATGGTTGTCGAAGACGACGCGCTCATCGCGCTGGACATTGTCGGCCTGCTCGAGGACATGGGCCATGAGGTGATCGCCGAGGCCGCCGACGCGCCGATGGCGCTGAACTTCGCCGAACGGCTCACCCCCGACCTCGCGCTGGTCGACGTGCGCCTGGCCCACGACAGCGACGGCGGGACCCTGGCGCGCAAGCTCTACGACCGGTTTGGCGTGCGCTCGCTGTTCCTCTCCGGCTCGATCACCGAGGATTTTCGGCGGACCATGGTCGAGATCAATCCCATCGGCTTCATCGACAAGCCGCTGACCCGCCGCTCGCTCAGCACAGCCCTGGCGTCGATCGAGTAGGCCTCGAAGCTAGAGCAGGCGCTCCATCCAGACATCGACCCGCGCATAGTCGCTGGGCGGCCGCATCTCTGGCGCAAGATCGACGAAACCCATGGCGCGGTAGAGCCCAAGCGCCGGCGCCAGGCTGGAATTGCTTTCAAGATAGAGCCTGGGCGCACCGGCCCGCGCCGCCTCGTCCAGGCAGGCCTGCATCAGCAGCCGCCCAAGGCCGGTTCCACGCGCGGCCTCGGCCACCGTCATCTTGGCGACCTCGAAACCACCATCCTTCATGGCGATCAGCGCCACGCAGCCGACCGTCTCTCCGCCCTGCTCGGCCATGAAGATCCGGCCGCCCTTGGCGAGGATCTGGCCGGCCGGGTCGTCGAGCACCAGCCGGTCCTTGGGCTCGATGGCGAAATGCCGGGATATCCAGGCTTCGTTGAGCGTCCGCCAGGCGTCGGCGTGCCGAGGTTCGAAGGGAACGATCCGCATGGGCCGGATATCCCGCCGCAAGCTGTGCTAGGCAAGGCCCATGGCCAATCCGATCTTCGCAAACCTGCCCACCACCATCTTCGAGGAGATGTCGGGCCTCGCCCGCGACCTGGGCGCGATCAATCTCGGCCAGGGCTTCCCGGACGATCCCGGCCCGGCGGCGATCCGGCGCAAGGCGGCCGAAGAGGTGCTGGACGGCTACAACCAGTATCCGCCCATGGCCGGACTGCCCGAACTGCGCGAGGCGGTCGCAAACCACTACCGCCGCACCCAGGGCCTGGACCTCGACTGGGCGCGCGAAGTCACCATCACCTCCGGCGCGACCGAGGCCCTGGCCGCCGCCTTCCTCGGCCTCATCCAGCCCGGCGACGAGGTGGTGGTGTTCCAGCCGTTCTACGACGCCTACCTGCCGCTGATCCGCCGGGCCGGGGGCGTGCCGCGCCTCGTCACCCTGCAGCCGCCGCACTGGCGGTTCGACCGGACGATGCTGGAGGCCGCCTTCGGCCCGCGCACCCGCTTCGTCGTGCTCAATAATCCGATCAATCCGGCCGGCGCCGTCCTGCCGGCCGAGGATCTCGCCCTGCTGGCCGAGGCCTGCATCGCCCACGACGCCGTCGCCATCTGCGACGAGGTGTGGGAGCAGGTGATCTTCGGCGGCGCCCGCCATGTCCCGCTCATCGCCCTGCCCGGCATGCGCGAGCGGACGGTGAAGATCGGGTCGGCCGGCAAGATGTTCGGTCTCACCGGCTGGAAGGTCGGCTTCCTCTGCGCCGGCGCCGGCCTGACCCGCGCGCTCGCCCGCACCCACCAGTTCCTGACCTTCACCACCGCGCCCAACCTGCAGGCCGCCGTCGCCTGGGGCCTGGGCGAAGCCGGCGGCTGGTTCGAGGAGATGCCCGCGGGCCTGCAACGCTCCCGCGACCGGCTGGCCGAGGGCCTGCGGCGGGAAGGGTTCGCCACCCTGCCGGCCCAAGGGACCTATTTCCTCAACATCGACCTGCCCGCCTCGGGCGTGACGGAGGACGACCGCAGCTTCGCCCTGCGCGCGGTCAAGGAGGCCGGGGTCGCAACCATTCCGGTTTCCGCCTTCTACGAACAGGACCACGTGCGGACCATCCTGCGGCTCTGCCTGGCCAAGGCCGACGCCACCCTGGACGAAGGCGTGGCGCGCCTCGCCCGCGCGCGGGAGCTTTCCCGAGCCGCCTGAGCCGCCCGAGCCGCCTGAGCCGCCCGAGCCGGACGATCCAAGGTTCCCCCTGCGAAAGAACCGCAGATACCGCGGAGGTTGTCTGGGTTTCGCACCGCCAGCGCCCTGGGTCTATCCTTGGGCGAGGACCTTTCGAGAGGATCGCAAATGCACCTGCGTGTCAGACAAGCCGTGGCCGGCGGCCTCGCCCTGGCGATGGCCAGCGCGACCCTGGGCGGCGTCGCCCAGGCCCACGACGTCCGCTATCGCGGAGACTATGCGCCTCGCGCCCACGTCCCCTACGGCCCGGCCGATCCCTGCGCGCGGCAGGCGGCCGAGCGTCGCCTCGGCTGGGGCATCGTCGGCCTGCTGGCCGGCGGCCTCGCCGGCGGGGCGGCGGCCGGCGCCGGCGTCGTGGCCGAGGGTGCGGGACTCGGCGGCCTGGTCGGCGCCCTGGCCGGCGGCAAGGCCGGCTCCAGCTCGGCGGCCTGCGGCACCGCGGCCCTGGCGGCGCGCGCCGGGAACTATCCGCCGTTCGATCAGCCCTACGGCCAAGCCTACGGCTCCGGCCCCGCCTATGGGGCGGATTACGCCCCAGCCTATGAGCAGGGCGCCTATGCCCCGCAGGACGGCGGGTACTATCAGAGCGGCTACGCGCACCCGACCTACGCCTATGGCGGCCCGCAGCCGGTGACCTATTACGAATACCGCCGCGTCTATCGGTCCTATCCGGCCGGTCCCTGCTGCCAGGGCGCGCCCTATCCGCAAGCCGCGCCGCCCGCCGCGGCCTACGACCAGGGTCCGCCGCCAGGCTACTACGCCCAGCCCGCCCCTTACGGCGCCGGCCTGGCCCCCTACGCCCCGCCGCAGG
>MEEW01000059.1 GCA_001724985.1 Phenylobacterium sp. SCN 69-14 | reverse complement strand
TGAACGGACGCGGCGAGCGACATCTCGCAGGTCAGGTTAGTCTTTTGTTTTTTCAGATAATTCATGCAGTCCGTTCGAACGGGCGGCCTCGTCCTTCAGGACCCCTATGACAGAGCTGAGCCAAGGCTTGCGCCAGCGGTCGGCCTCCAGGTGAGGCGACTCTCCCGCACCGGCCAGCGGAACGACGCGGCAGGTCCGGATGCGCGCGCAGAGGGCCGCGGCGCGTGAGTCCGGCGCGATCATCACGACGGGCGCGGTGATCTGGCCCGGGCTGCTTTCCAGCGAACGGCTGGCGGTTTCGTAGGCCTTGTTCCAGCCTAGGCTGGGGCCGGCGAGGCGCAGGTCGGGGTTGGCGATCATCCAGGCCTTGGTGACCTCGCCGCGGAACGCATCGTGGGTGCGCCCGGCCCGCCGGTCGTCGGCGAGGTCTTTCGACCATGGCTTCCATCCAAGGGGCCGGGCGTCCGGCCGACGGAAGGCGGCGAGGAATCCGGCGGCGGGAAGCGGCGCGGCCAGTTTCGCCGAACTGACGATCAGCGCATCGGCCCGCAGCCCGTTCGCCCGGACCGCGGCCAGGGTCACGACCGCGCCGTCGGCATGGCCGATCACCACGACGCGGGTTCCGGGCGGCGGCTTCACCACCACGCGCAGAAGCTCCCGCAAGGCGGCGACCTCGGGATCGAAACTCGGCGTGAAGCCCAGGTCGCGCGGCGTCGCGTAGCGCCCCGAGCCGCCCTGCCCGGCGCGATCCAGCACCCAGACAGTGCAGCCTTCCTCGATCAGGTCGGAGGCGGTCTCGAACCAGGTCTCGGCCGTCTCGCCATAGCCGGGAACGATCACGACAACCGCCCTGGGAACACGAGGCGTGCTGGCCACGCCGTATCGCTGCACGGGAGAGGTCCCGATGCCGACGAAGCCCCAGGCCCATCCTTCGGGAGGAAAGAAGCGGCTCGAAAGCGCCGGCGGCAGGCGGCTTTCGGCGAAGGGTTCACGCGCGTCCCGAGGGCCGCACGCCGCGAGCGAAAGCATCAATGCGGCGATCAGCGGCGCGCGAACCATGGCCGAGTTTGAGCATGGGGCGTGCAGCGGCTCAATCGCGCCTTGATCCGGCGTCGCAGAAAGCCGATCTAGGCCCCATGGCGACCGTCATCGACACCATCGGCGGCCAGCGGCCCCGCCACCCCGAGAAGCAATCGCGGCCCGACACTCCGGTGCTGCGCAAGCCGGAATGGCTGCGCGTGCGCGCGCCGGGGTCCGCCGGCTACAACGCCACCCGCTCGGTCGTGAAGGAACACGGCCTGACCACGGTCTGCGAGGAGGCCGCCTGCCCGAACATCGGCGAGTGCTGGAGCCAGAACCACGCCACCATGATGATCATGGGCGAGATCTGCACGCGGGCCTGCGCCTTCTGCAACGTCACGACCGGCAAGCCGCATGCGCTCGATCCCACCGAGCCGGCCCGCGTCGCCGACGCGGTGGCCAAGATGGGGCTGAAGCACGTGGTCATCACCTCGGTGGACCGCGACGATCTCTCGGACGGCGGCGGCGCGCACTTCGCCGCCGTGGTCCGTGCGATCCGGGCCGCCGCGCCGGGTACGACCATCGAGATCCTGACGCCGGACTTCCTGCGCAAGCCGGCCAGCGCGGCGGAGATCGTGATCGACGCAGGGCCCGACGTCTTCAACCACAACCTGGAGACCGTGCCGCGGCTCTATCTCTCGATCCGGCCCGGCGCGCGCTATTATCACTCCCTGCGCCTGCTGGAGCGGGTCAAGGAGCGCGACCCCAACCAGTTCACCAAGTCCGGCCTGATGGTCGGCCTGGGCGAAGCCAAGGAGGAGGTCATGCAGGTGATGGACGACATGCGTTCGGCCGGCGTCGATTTCCTGACCATCGGCCAGTACCTCCAGCCGACCCGCAAGCACGCCGCGATCGACCGTTTCGTGACGCCGGACGAGTTCAAGGCCTATGAGGAGATCGCCCGCGCCAAGGGCTTCCTGATGGTCTCGGCCAGCCCGCTGACCCGATCCTCGCACCATGCGGGCGAGGACTTCGCCCGGCTCAAGGCGGCCCGCCTGGCCAAGGAAGCCGCGGCCTAAGAGCTTGCCGCGCTATCACGTCGAAAAGCGATTACCCTATGGGCCGGACCAGCTCTTCAAGCTGGTCGGCGACGTGGACGCCTATCCCGAGTTCGTGCCCTGGATCCAGTCGATGCGGACCTGGAACGCACGCACCGGCGGGGAGGGGGTGACCCTGGTCGACGCCCAGGCGGGCGTGGGGTTCTCGTTCCTGAAGGAGAAGTTCTCGACCCGCGTGCGGCGCGATGCGGCCGCGCGCCAGATCGACGTGGCGCTGCTGTCGGGCCCGTTCAAGCACCTGGTCAACCGCTGGCGATTCCTCGAGGACGAGGGCGGGACGCGGATCGAGTTCGACATCGACTTCGAGTTCAAGTCGAAGCTGCTCTCGGGGATGCTGGCCGCGAACTTCCACCATGCCGTCGACCGGCTGATCGCCTGTTTCGAGGCGCGGGCGAAGGCGCTCTATCCCGGTTAGGTCATGCGGTCGCGCAGCGCCTGGAGCGCAGCCTGGATCGCCTGTTCCTGGATTTCCCCGCGTGTGGCGCCGTCGAACAGTTCGGCGCGGTGCATGAGCGCCTGATTGGCCCGCGCGGTGGCGATGTGGACCGTACCGACCGGCTTCATCGGCGTGCCGCCGCCTGGGCCGGCGACCCCGGTGATGGCGACCGAGACGTGGGCGTTCGACGCTTCCAGCGCGCCCTCGGCCATCATGCGGGCGACGGGCTCGGACACCGCCCCGAGATCGGCGATCAGATCGCCGGGCACCCCGAGCAGTTCCTGCTTGGCGCGGTTGGTATAGACCACGAAACCGCGCTCGAAGACGTCCGAGGCGCCGGGGATCGAGCAGATGGCCCCGGCGACCAGCCCGCCGGTGCAGCTTTCGGCGGTGACGATGCGCAGCGACCGCTCGCGCGCCTCGTCGATCAGAAGCCGCGCCAGGGTTTCGATTTCCAGTGAGAACATAGGCGCGGCTCCATAGGGCTAGGCAGCCGCGTCCCACGGCCGCAACATCGGTCTCCACCGTCATAATAGCCGAATCGAACGGATGGCCATTCTGGAACGCGCTGGTCGCCCCGCGGCCTCGATCTCGCCGATGCTCTTCGCATTGACGACCTTCGTCAGCGCCGGCCTGGTGTTCATGGTCCAGCCCATGGCGGCCAAGCTGATCCTGCCCCTGCTCGGCGGCAGCCCGTCGGTCTGGAACACCTCCATGGCGTTCTTCCAGGGCGCGCTGCTGGCGGGCTACGGATACGCCCACCTGCTGCAAAAGGTCCGCTCGATCCGCGTCCAGGCCGCGCTGCATGTCGCCGCCCTGCTGGCCGCGGCCGTCGTGCTGCCGCTGAGGGTAAGCGGCCTGGCCGGGGAGCCCTCGTCCGACCAGCCGGCGCTATGGTTGCTGACCGTGCTCGCCCTTTCGATCGGGGCGCCGTTCGCGATCCTCTCGGCGACCGCGCCGCTGGTTCAGGCCTGGCACGCCAGGACCGTCCACGCCGAGACCGGGGCCGAGCCCTATGCGCTCTACGCCGCCTCCAACCTCGGCAGCCTGCTGGCGCTGCTGGCCTATCCGGCGCTCATCGAACCTCTGACGACCCTCAAGGCGCAGACCGGCGGCTGGAGCACCGGCTATGTCGGTTTCGTCGTGCTGATGGCGGTGCTGGCCCTGGTCGTTTCGCGGGCGAGGGTGACGGCCCTGGCGGGGCAGGCGCTCGACCTCGGGCCGGCCACGAGCTGGCGCCAACGCCTGACCTGGGTGGCGCTGGCGGCCTTGCCCTCCAGCCTGATGCTCGGGGTCACCACCTATCTCGCGACGGACGTGGCCTCCGCTCCATTCCTCTGGGTCGTGCCGCTGGCGCTCTACCTGCTGACCTTCATCATCGCGTTTTCCGACCGCCCCCTGATCTCGGCGCGCACGACCCTGGTGCTGCAGGCCATCGCGGTCTGCGCCTGCGCGGCCATGCTGCCGTTCAGGTCGGTGGACCTGCCGCTGCAGGTCGCGGTCCACCTGGCGGCCTTCTTCCTGACCGCGCTGATGTGCCACCAGGCCCTGGTCGCGCGCCGTCCCGCGCCCGGACGGCTGACGGAGTTCTATCTCTGGATGTCGTTCGGCGGGGTGGTCGGCGGCTCGTTCAACGCCTTCCTCGCGCCGGTCATCTTCAGCAATGTCTGGGAATACCCGCTGGTGCTGGCCCTGGCCTGCCTGGCGCGGCCGGGGTTCGGCGCCGTCCCGCCCTGGCGCTGGATGGTGTTCGCCGCCGGGGCCGCCGCGGCGGTCGCCGCCCCGATCGTGGTGATGAAGACCCATGACGCCGAGACGATCGCCAACGGGCTGCTGATCCTGGCCGCGCTCTGCGCCATCGTCGGCCAGAGCCGGATGTGGCTGTTCTTCGGCCTGGTGGTCTTCATCTCGATCAGCGCCCAGGCGGTCGGCGACCGCGTCGACGTGCGGCAGAGCTGGCGCAGCTTCTTCGGCGTCCTGCAGCAATCGGAGATGCCCGTCCCCGGCATGAAGGGCCAGGTGCGGATGCTGTCGCACGGAACCACCTTGCACGGCGCCCAGGCCCAGCATCCCGACTACGACTGCCGGCCGCTGGTCTATTACGCGCCCGAGACGCCGATCGGCCAGGTGTTCACCCGCGCCTGGGACCAACCGACCGCGCACCGCATCGGCGCCGTGGGGCTGGGGACCGGCTCGGTCGCCGCCTATACGCGCCCAGGCGACAGCCTGAGCTTCTTCGAGATCGACCCGCTGGTGATCCGGATCGCCACCGACCCGAAGCACTTCAGCTACACGACCGCCTGCGCTGGCGGAAAGATCGACTATGTGCTGGGCGACGCGCGCCTGACCCTGGCCAAGCAGCCGCCGGGGTCGTTCGACATCCTGCTGATCGACGCCTTCTCGTCGGACTCCATCCCCGCGCACCTGCTGACCGTGGAGGCGATGCGGATGTATCTCTCCAAGCTGAAGCCGGACGGGGTGCTGATCCTGCACCTGTCGAACCGCAATCTCGACCTTCGTGGCCCGGCCATGGCGGTGGCCGAGGCGGCCGGCGGCTACGCCCTGATCCAACGTCACAACATCGACAAGAAATCGCCGCCGCTCTGGGAGTCGCCCGAGGACGCGATCATCGTCACCCGCAGCCTGGCCGCCCTGAAGCCCTACGAGGCCGACAAGCGCTGGTCGCAGACCGATCCCCTGGCGGCGCGGCCCTGGACCGACGACTACACCAACATCGCCGGTGCGCTCTATGCGGAGCTGAAGACCCGCTGGACCTGGCTGCCTTAGGCCGGGGTCTCGACGGCGACGACCGCCTGGGCCAGCAGGCCTTCCTGGCGGCCGGTGAAGCCCATGCCCTCGGTCGTGGTCGCCTTCACGCTGATGCGGTCGAGCGGCAGGCCGAGCAGTTCGGCCAGGCGGGCGCGCATGGCGTCGCGGTGAGGGCGGATCTTCGGCCGTTCGCAGACCAGGGTGACATCGGCATTGAGCAGTCGGCCGCCTCTGTTCGTCAGGATTTCGACCGCGCGCAGCAGAAACCTGTCGGACGCCGCGCCCTTCCATTGCGGGTCGGAGGGCGGGAAGTGCTCGCCGATGTCGCCTGCGCCGATGGCGCCGAGGATGGCGTCGGTCAGGGCGTGGAGGCCGGCGTCGGCGTCGGAGTGACCGATCAGGGTCTGGTCATGGTCGATCCGCACGCCGCAGAGCCAGACCGCATCGCCCGGGCCCCAGCGGTGGGCGTCGACGCCCTGGCCGATGCGGGTGATGCGGGCTGCGCCCGCCAGACGCTCGGCCATCGCAAAATCCTCCGGATAGGTCAGTTTCATCAGCATGGGATCGCCGGGCGTGACGACCACCCGGCCGCCATCGGCCTCGACGACCGAGGCGTCGTCCGTCGGCTCGGTTCCAGGGCTCAGGGCGGCGTAGGCCGCGCGCAGGCGCCCGAGGCGGAAGGCCTGCGGGGTCTGGACGCGCCACAGGCCTTCACGCGGCACGGTTTCCTCGATCAGCGGACTGGCGCGCTTCAGGGTGTCGGCGAGCGGGAGGCCGGGGATCGCGCCGTCATGGTCGCCCAGCGCGGCCAGCAGCGCCTCGATGCAGGCGCGCGGCACGAAGGGGCGGGCCGCGTCATGGATCAGCACCGGCGTGTCGTCGCCGGCGTCCAGGGCCGCAAGACCGGCCTGGACCGAGTCGGCCCGGCTGGCGCCGCCGATCACCACCTGGGGCGATGGAAGCCCGGCGAGCAGGGCGGCGGCGTCCTCGCGGCGGTCGGCCGTGGTCACCACGACGATCCGGGTCGCGCCGGCGCCGGCCAGGGCCTCGATGGACCAGGCGATCACCGGGCGTCCGACCAGATCGCGCCAGGGCTTGGCGAGGCCCGGGCCGGCGCGGGTGCTCGCGCCTGCGGCGACGATGACGGCTGAAAATTCCATGCGGCTTGTTTAGGCCGCAGGCGGCGAATGTCGAGGCTTTACGGCGCCGCACAATCTGCCTAAATTGAAGGCGTTGAGGGTGATTATAAAATGAGCAATTCGCTCGTCGTCGGAGATGTTGAGATCGGAGGACGCGCCTGGATCGCGCCGATGACCGGCGTTTCCGACCTGCCGTTCCGCAAGGCCGCCAGCGCACTGGGCGCCAGCTATGTCGCAACCGAGATGGTCGCCTGCGCGGAGTTCTCCAAGGGCAGGCCCGATGTCGTGCGCCGCGCGGCGGTGGGCGAGGGCCTGCCGCTGATGGTGGTGCAACTGGTCGGCCGCGATCCCGGCCACATCGCGCAAGGCGCCAGGCTGGCGGCCCAGGCCGGCGCCCAGATCATCGACCTGAATTTCGGCTGTCCGGCCAAGGAGGTCACCGGCGTGCTCTCCGGTTCGGCCCTGATGCGCGACCCGGACCTGGCCGAAAGCCTCATCGCCGCGGCGGTGGACGCAGTGGACGTGCCGGTGACGGTGAAGATGCGGCTCGGTTGGGACGAGACTTCGAAGAACGCGCCGGACATCGCCGCGCGGGCGCAGGCGCGCGGGGCCAGGGCGGTGACGGTGCATGGCCGCACGCGCTGCCAGTTCTACAAGGACGCCGCCGACTGGAGCGCCGTGCGCCCGGTGAGCGAGGCGGTCTCGATCCCTGTGGTGGTCAATGGCGACATCGCCTGCGGCGACAGCGCGCGGCGGGCCCTGGCCGCGTCGGGCGCCGATGCGATCATGGTCGGGCGCGGCGTCTATGGCCGCCCCTGGGTCGCAACCCAGATCGAAGCCGAACTGGCGGGCGCGGCCTTCGTCGAACCGGACGTCGAGACGCGCCTGGAGATCGCCCTGTCGCACTTCCGCGACAGCCTGAACTTCTACGGCGACCGGCTGGGGCTGCGGATCTTCCGCAAGCACCTGGCGGCCTACATCGAGAACGCGCCGTGGCCGGCCTCGGCGCCGGCGCGGCGGGCCGCGCGCGCCGCGCTCTGTCGGCTGGAGGACCCGGCGGCGGTGGAAGCCGGCCTGACCGCCCTCTGGCGCGATCCGGTTTCGAGGCTGGCGGCATGAACGGGGCCAGTCGCGCCATCCAGGGCGGTCCCAGCCTCGATCTGCTGAAGGCCAGCGCTTTCGACGCTTCGCCGGAACCAGCCCTGGTCATCGGGCCGGACGGCGCGCTGGTCGCCGTCAACGAAGCGGCCGAGGCTCTGTTCGGCCAGGGGCTGGGGCTGCTGGCGAGGGGGCGGTTCGGAGCGGCCCTGCCGCCCGGCTCGGCGCTGGTGTCGCTGCTGGAGCGCGCGGCGGCCGAAGGCGTGCGGGTGCGCGAGCGCGGCGTGGAGATCAGCCTGTTCGGCCACCCGTCGTTCGAGGCGGACGGAGCGGCGACGCCCCTGGCCGACGGCTCGGTCGTGCTGACCCTGCACGTGAAGGGCGGGGCCCTGGGCGCCGAGCGCGCCGGCGCCGAACAGGCCGGCCTGCGGACCATAGTCGGCCTGGGGCACATGCTGGCGCACGAGATCAAGAACCCGCTGGCCGGCATCCGCGGCGCGGCGCAGTTGCTGAAGACCGGCGCGCGGTCGGAAGATGCGCCGCTGGCCCAACTGATTGTCGACGAGACCGACCGCATCCGGCGCCTGGTGGACCGCATGGAGGCGTTCTCCGACGACGCCCTGCCGGACTGCGCGCCGATCAACATCCACCAGGTCCTGGACCGGGTGAAGGCGCTGGCGGCCAACGGCGTCGCCGACGGGCTGCAGCTAACCGACGACTACGATCCCTCGCTGCCGCCGGCCTATGGCGACGAGGACCAGTTGATCCAGATCTTCCTGAACCTGGTGAAGAACGCGGCGGAGGCGGCCCATGCGCGGGGCGACGGGCGCGGGGCGATCACCATCCACACCGGCTATCGCCACGGGGTCAAGGTGCGCTCTACTAAGGGGCAGGCCCTGCGCAGCGCGCCGCTGGAGGTGCGCATCCAGGACAATGGCCCGGGCGTGCCGGCCCATCTGCGCGAGAGCCTGTTCCAGCCCTTCGTCAGCACCAAGACCTATGGCGCCGGCCTTGGCCTGGCCCTGGTGGCCAAGCTGGTCGCCGGCCACGGCGGGCTGATCGATTTCGAATCCGAGCCCGGGCGCACGGTGTTTCGGGTCCTGCTGCCCATCGCGTCCGAGGAGCCGGCATGAACGCCATGACCAACGCCAGCAAGAAGATCCTGATCGCCGACGACGACGCCTCGATCCGGCTGGTGCTCAGCCAGGCCTTCACGCGGCTAGGCTATCAGGTCCGCGCCACCGGAAACGCCACGACCCTGCTGAAATGGGTGTCGGACGGGGAGGGGGACCTGGTCGTCACCGACGTGGTCATGCCCGACGAAAACGTCTTCGACGTGCTGCCCCGCATCCGCAAGGAACGCCCCCGCCTACCGGTCATCGTGATGAGCGCGCAGAACACCCTGCTGACGGCGGTCAACGCCGCGGAGGTGGGAGCGTTCGACTATGTCTCCAAGCCGTTCGACCTGGACGACATGACCGCCGCCGCCCGGCGGGCGCTGTCGCGGCCGGCGGACGGCGAGGCCTCGAAGGCCCAGGCGCGGGCCGTGCGCGACGAGCGCCTGCCCCTGATCGGCCGGTCGGGTCCGATGCAGGACGTCTATCGCACCATCGCCCGGCTGGTCGGGGCCGACCTGACGGTGCTGATCCTCGGCGAAAGCGGCACCGGCAAGGAGCTGGTCGCGCGGGCGCTGCACGACATGGGGCGGCGCAAGGACGGCAAGTTCGTGGTCATCAACCTGGCCGCCGTGCCGCGCGAACGGGTGGAGGCCGAGCTGTTCGGCCGCGAGGACGGCGACTTCGGCAAGCTGGTCGAGGCCGATGGCGGCACCCTGTTCCTCGACGAGATCGGCGACATGCCGCTGGACGCCCAGACCCGCCTGCTGCGCGTCATCGACGGCTCCGAGCAGACGATCAATCCGAAGACCGGCCGGCCGCCGAACGTGCGGATCATCGCCGCCACCAACCGCGACCTGCGCGCCCTGATCCAGCAGGGCCTGTTCCGCGAAGACCTCTTCTTCCGCCTGAACGTCGCGCCGCTGCGCCTGCCGCCGCTGCGCGACCGGACCGACGACATTCCCGACCTCGCCCGGACCTTCCTGTTGCGGGCCAATCGCGAGGGGTTGCCGGCCAAGACCATCGACGCCGCGGCGCTGGAGCGCCTAAAGCTGCATCCCTGGCCGGGCAATGTGCGCGAGCTGGAAAACCTGATCCGCCGCATCTGCGCGCTCTATGCGGAGGAACTAATCACCGCGCGCATCGTCGAGCGCGAACTGGCCGACCAGCAGCCGAGCGTTGCGGGGCACGAGGGGCCGGTGACGCTTGCGACCCTGGTCGAGCGCCACCTGGGCGGATATTTCGCCGAGCAGCCGGACGGGGTTCCGCCGCCCGGGCTCTACGATCGCGTGCTGGAGGAGATCGAGCGGCCGCTGATCCAACTCACCCTGGCGGCGACGCGCGGCAACCAGGTCCGCGCCGCCGAGATCCTGGGCCTCAACCGCAACACGCTGCGCAAGAAGATCCAGGACCTTGGGGTCGAGATGGCGCGCGGCGGCCGACGCTAATCCATCATCGCCGAGTAGATCAGGGTGCGCAGCTCGCGCCGGATCGGATAGGCCGAAGAGGGCAGGAGTTGGGTCATGAACACCACGGCCAGGTCCTCGGCCGGGTCGACCCAGAAGGCGGTGCTGGCCGCCCCGCCCCAGTAGAATTCCCCGTCGCTGCAGGGGACCAGGGTGCGGGCGGCGTCCTGCACGACCGCAAAGCCCAGGCCGAACCCGACCCCGGCGTTGGTCGCCTCGGAAAACAGCGAGCGCGAAAGTTGAGTGAGGTCCTTGCCGTCGGGCAGATGGTTGGCGGTCATCAGGTCCAGGGTCTTGGGCGCGATCAGCCGCTGGCCGTCCAGTTCGCCGCGATTGAGCAGCATCTGGCAGAACTTCATGTAGTCGGCGGCGGTGGAGACCAGGCCGCCGCCGCCGGAGACCAGGCCGGGCGGCGCGAGGTAGGCGCTGGTCTGTGGATCGTCCTGCAGGTCCATCCCGCCCTTGGGCGTGGCGCTGTAGCAGGCGGCGAAACGGCCCTGCTGGCCGTCGGCGACCTGGAAATCGGTGTTGGTCATGCCCAGCGGCCGGCAGATGCGCTCCTGGACGAACTGCTCGAAGGGAATCCCGGAAATCTTGCCGACCAGATAGCCGAGGATGTCGGTCGAAACCGAGTAGTTCCAGGCTTCGCCGGGCGAGAACTCGAGCGGCAGGACGGCCAGGGCCGCGATCATGTCGTCCAGCGAGATGGTGCTGCCGATCTCGCCCACGCCCAGCTTGCGATAGGCCGCATCGACATTGGTCCGGTTCTGGAAGCCGTAGGTCAGGCCCGAGGTGTGGCGCAGCAGATCGACCATCTGCATCGGCCGGGCGACCGGCCTGGTCTGGAACGCCCCGGGCAGTCCGGCGGCGAACACCCCGAGATCCTTCCATTCCGGGATGAAGCGGTGAACCGGATCGTCCAGGGCGACGAGGCCTTCCTCCACCAGCATCATGAAGGCGATGCTGGTGATCGGTTTGGTCATCGAATAGATGCGGAAAAGGGTGTCGCTCTCGCACGCAAGCCCCCGCGCCAGGTCGCGCTGTCCGCCGACGAACTCGTGGACGATCTCGCCGTGCCGGGCGATCAACACCTGGGCGCAGGGCATGCGCCCAGGTTCGAGATATTTGCGGGTGATGAACTGATCGAGGCGGGCGAGGCGTTCGGGCGAAAACCCGAGGGACTGGGCGATCGACATGAGGAATCCTTGGTGACGGTGCGGACCCTAGCTGACCGCAAGCGCCCGCCATCGCCAAGCCCCATCACGCGTCGGAGGTCGCCTGGGCGCCGGCCTGGGCGCTCTGGACGCGCCTGCGCGCCTCGACCGCCATGGCCAGGTCCTCCAGCAGGTCGATCGAGGCCTGCCAGTCGATGCAGCCGTCGGTGATGCTCTGGCCATAGGTCAGGGGCTGGCCTTCGACCAGGTCCTGGCGGCCGGCGACCAGGTGGCTTTCGATCATCAGCCCGACGATGCGTCCATCGCCCGCGGCGACCTGGGCGGCGACGTCGCGGGTGACGGCGGGCTGGTTCTCGGGCTTCTTGCCGCTGTTGGCGTGGCTGACGTCGACGACCAGGCTCTGGCGCAGGCCGCCGGCGGCGAGCTCGGCGCAGGCCGCTGCGATGCTGGCGGCGTCGTAGTTCGGCGCCTTGCCGCCGCGCAGGACGACGTGGCTGTCCTCGTTGCCGCGCGTGGCGGCGATGGATGCCCGGCCGTCCTTGCCGATGGCCAGGAAATGGTGCGGCTGGCTGGCGGCCTTCACCGCATCCACGGCGATGCGCAGATTGCCGTCGGTGCCGTTCTTGAAGCCGATCGGGCAGGAGAGGCCGGACGCCATCTCCCGATGGATCTGGCTTTCGGTCGTGCGCGCGCCGATCGCGCCCCAGCTCACGAGGTCGCCGAGGTACTGAGGCGTGGTCACGTCGAGGAACT
>MEEW01000058.1 GCA_001724985.1 Phenylobacterium sp. SCN 69-14 | reverse complement strand
CCCCTCCAGCCGTTCGGCCAGGTAGTGGGCGGTGGTCTGGCCGTCGACCGTGGCCGGCAGGGCCAGGATCACCTCGCGCACGCCAGGATCGCTCGCCCGCCCGACCAGCGGCCCGATGCGCAGCGCCTCCGGCCCGATCCCGTCCAGCGCCGAGAGCAGGCCGCCGAGCACATGATAGCGGCCGCGGAAGGCGCCGGCCCGCTCCATGGCCCAAAGCGCGCCGACCTCCTCGACCACGCAGATCAGCGAGGCGTCGCGCTGGGCGTCTGCGCAGATGGCGCAGGGGTCCTGGGTGTCCAGCGAACCGCAGACGCCGCAGGTCTTCACCCGCTCCGCGGCCGCCCCGAGCGCGTCGGAGAGCGGCAGCAGAAGCTGGTCGCGGCGCTTCAGCAGCGCCAGGGCCGCGCGCCGAGCCGACCGGGGCCCCAGCCCCGGCAGCTTGGAAAGCAGCGAGATCAGCCGCTCGATCTCGGGTCCGGCGGAAGCGGCCAAGGGCTCAGAACTTCGGCATTCCGGGCAGGCCCATGCCGGCCAGCGGCCCGGCGGCCTGGCGCATCAGTTCGGCCTGCTGGGCGTCGAGCTTGCGCTTGGCGTCGGCATGGGCGGCGACGACCAGGTCCGAGATCACCTCGCCTTCGCCGGGCGCCAGCAGGCTTTCGTCCAGCTCGACCGAGGCCAGCTCGCCGGTCCCGCGCAGAGTCACCTTGACCATGCCGCCGCCGGAGGTGCCCTCGACCACGATCTCGGCGATCTTCGCCTGGGCGTCGGCCAGCTTCTGCTGCATGGCCTGGGCCTGCTTCATGATGGAACCGAGGTCTTTCATGGCGTCTCTCTCGAACTAGGCGCGGTCACTCGTCGTCTTCGTCTTCCGGCGCTTCGGCGTCAGGGGCGTCGGGCAGCGGAATATTGCGGATGCTGAGAATCTCCGCGCCCGGAAAGGCCTGCATGACCGAAACCACGAACGGATCGGTCTCGATCTCGGCGCGGACCTCCAGCGCCTCGCGCTTCTGGCGCTCCCAGGCGCTCTCGGCCCCGCCGCCGCCGCGCGCGGCGATCAGCCAGGGTTGGCCGGTCCATTCCTTCAGCCGCGCGACCAGGCGTTGGGCCAGGTTGTTCGGCGCGCCGGGGACGGGCTCGTACTCGATGGCCCCCTGGCGGAAGCTGATCGGGCGCACATAGCGCTCGACGTCGAGCTGCAGGACGATGTCGCGCTTGAGCTTGATGAGGTTCAGCACGTCAGCGAACGAATTGAGCGTCGGGACGGCGTCGGTCTGGACCTCCGGGGCCGCCATCACCCGCGCCTGGGCGCTCACGCCCCCGCCGCCCATGCTGGCGGCGACGCCGCCGCCTCCACCGCCGCCCCCGCCACTGGACGGGACGCCGGGCAGGCCCTCGCCGGACTGCAGGCGCTTCAGCGCCTCCTCCGGGCCAGGCAGGTCGGCGGCGTAGGCCAGGCGGATCAGCGCCATGTCGCAGGCCGCCGCCGCGTCGGGCGCGCGCCGCACCTCGTCATGGGCCTTCAGCAGCATCTGCCAGACGCGCGAGAGATTGCCGGCCGAGACCGAGGCGCCCACCGCGGCCAGGCGCGCGGCCTGTTCCTTGGGCAGGGTCAGGGCCTGGGGGCCGATGGCCTTGGCGACCGAGGCGCCGTGGACGTGGTCCATCAGGTCCAACACCACCTGGCCCGGCTCGGCCCCGAAATTGTAGAGCGTGCGGAAGGTCTCGACCGCCGGCCCCGCCTGGCCGCGCATCACCTGTTCGAACAGGGTGATGGTCTGGGCGCGGTCGGCCAGGCCCAGCATGTCGCGGATCGAGGCGGCGGTGACCGTCTGGCCGGCCTGCGCCTGGACGATGGCCTGGTCCAGCATCGACTGGGCGTCGCGCATCGAGCCCTCGGCCGCGCGCGCGATCAGCAGCAGGCCCTCGGCCTCGACCATCGCGCCCTCGTTGGTCGCGATCATCTCCAGGTTCTGGACCACCACGTCCGGCTCGACCCGGCGCAGGTCGAAGCGCTGGCAACGCGACAGGATGGTCACCGGCACCTTGCGGATCTCGGTGGTGGCGAAGATGAACTTGGCGTGGGGCGGCGGCTCTTCGAGGGTCTTCAGGAGCGCGTTGAACGCCCCCGTCGAGAGCATATGCACCTCGTCGATGATGTAGACCTTGTAGCGGGCCTCGACCGGCGCGTAGCGGACCCCGTCCAGCAGCTCGCGCATGTCGTTCACGCCGGTGCGGCTGGCGGCGTCCAGTTCCAGCACGTCCATATGCCGGCCTTCGATGATGGCCCGGCAATGGCGGCCTTCGACCTTGAGGTCCAGGCTCGGCGCGTGGACCTCGCCCGTCTCGTAGTTGAGGGCGCGGGCCAGCAGGCGGGCGGTGGTGGTCTTGCCCACCCCGCGCACCCCGGTCAGCATGAAGGCGTGGGCGATCCGGCCGCTGGCGAAGGCGTTGCGCAGGGTGCGCACCATCGCCTCCTGGCCATAGAGGTCCTCGAAGGTGCGCGGCCGGTACTTGCGCGCGATGACGGTGTAGGCCGCGGACTCCTCGGCCGGCGGCGGGACGGGCGCAGGCGGCGGCGCAGCGGGCGCGCCGAACATGTCGCTCGTATTGGGATCGCGCTCCGGCGTCTCGGGTTCTTCGTCTTCGGCCATTGGCGCCCGAGAGGAAAAGGGAGTGGGTGGAGACCGAACGACGACCCGGAGCGAAACTCGTTACGGCTGCTTCCTTCCGGACCTGACCGGGTTGGCGAGGCGTCCGCCCGTCGCCGATCTCCGCCCCCTATATCGCGACCTTGGCGCTCGCGCGCAAGCGCCAGCGCAGCTACAACTCCGCACATGCCGCTATCCCGCTATCACAACACCTTCGCCGGCAACCCGTTGAACCGCGCCAGCGAAAGGCGCGGCGACGTTTCCTGGCTGGCCGAAAAACTCCTCGCCCCCGATTCGCTGGCCATCGCCCTGTGGAACGGCAAGCCGCTGGTCGAAAAGGCGCAGAACGGCGACCTGCAGATCGCCTACATCCCCTCGCGCATGGCCGAGGACCTGTCGGGCGGGGCCGAACGGCTGCTGTTCATGGGCCTCTGGCAGGAGACGGCGGTGTTCGCCGTCGACCTGGAGGGCGGGCATGATCCGGTCGAGGGGCCGCTGGCGGGCCTGGGGGCCTTCGAGGAGCTGCGGGCGGTGGCCATGCGCATGCCCGGCCCCGACGCGGCCATGGCCGCCACGGCCAAGTCGATGTTCGAGTGGCGGCGGCGTCACCGCCACTGCTCGGCCTGCGGCCACCAGAGCGACGTGGTGGACGGCGGCTGGAAGCGCCAGTGCCCCGCCTGCAAGGCCGAGCACTTCCCGCGCACCGACCCGGTGGTCATCATGCTGGCCGTGCATGGCGAGCGCTGCATGGTCGGCCGTCAGGAGATCTGGCCCAAGGGCATGTATTCGGCCCTGGCCGGCTTCCTCGAACCCGGCGAGACCATTGAGGAGGCCTGCGCCCGCGAACTGGAGGAGGAGGCGGGGCTGAAGACCCTGTCGGTCGCCTATCACTCGACCCAGCCCTGGCCCTATCCGTCGTCGCTGATGATCGGCCTGATCGCCCAGGTGGCCGACGACGAGGCCACCCCCGACCAGACCGAGCTCTCCGAAGTCCGCTGGTTCACCAAGGCCGAGGCCCGCGACGTCCTGGCCGGCAAGGTCGAAGGCGTCTTCGCCCCCGGCCCCCTCGCCATCGCCCACCAGCTCCTGAAGACCTGGGCGGAGAGCGAGGACTGAAATCTCCCGCAGCGATCGCTGCCCACGGGTGTCCTCCCGGTCTTGCTTCGCAAACCGGGACGACACCCAGTCAGGAGGGAAGGAAAAACCTCCTACCCCACCTTCAGCACCACCTCGACGTCGTCGCCGCGGCGGGTGCGGCGTTCCAGGCGCGCCTGGCCGATGGCGTTGGAAAGGTCGGCGGCGAAGGCGCGCACCGGCGGCTTCAGATCGCCGGTGACGACGATCGTATAGGGCGGCGAAAGCTCGCTCATGGTCCCGAACACCATCGAATCCACGAAGGCCTCGATGCTCGAGCCGTGGCCGGGAATGGCCTGGATGGCCTCGTGCAGCAGGCGCGCGAATTCCTTGGGATTGGCGCAGCGCGTGGCGTCGATCTCGACGGTCTTCATCGGCCGGCGTGCGCCCGGAACGGGTCGGCCGGATAGACGCCGAGGATTTCGAACCGCTCGGAGAAGAACTGCAGCTCCTCGAAGGCGCGGGCCAGGCCACGGTCCTCGGGGCGGCCGTCGACCTCGGCGTAGAAGAAGGTCGCGGTGAAGGCGCCGTTCTCCATGTAGCTTTCCAGCTTGGTCATGTTGACGCCGTTGGTCGCAAAGCCGCCCAGCGCCTTGTAGAGGGCGGCCGGCAGGTTGCGGACGCGGAAGATGAAGCTGGTCACGCAAGGGGCGGTGAAGGGCGGCGGCGGCGGGTCCTTGTCGGCCGTCATCACCAGGAAGCGCGTGGTGTTGTTATGCTCGTCCTCGATGTCGCGGACCAGGATCTCCAGGCCGTAGAGCTCGGCCGAGAGCGCCGGCGAGATCGCCGCGCGGCTGCGGTCGGGATTGGCGGCCAGCAGCTTGGCGGCCAGCGCGGTGTCGCCCACCGGCTCGGTCCTCAGCTTCAGCCTACGGATGGTCTTGCGGCACTGGCCCAGCGCAATGGGCATGGAGGTCGCGACCTCGACCTCCTCCAGCGACACGCCCGGATTGACCATGAGCTGGAAATGGATCGGCTTGAACCGCTCGCCGATGATCTTCAGCCCCGAGGACGGCAACAGGTGGTGCACGTCGGCCACGCGGCCGGCGATCGAGTTCTCGACCGGGATCATGCCGAGCTGGCAGTCGCCGGTCTTCACCGCCTCGAACGCCTCCTCGAAGGTGGCGTGGGGGACCGGCTCCATCTGCGGAAAGGCCGCGACGCAGGCCTCGTGGCTGTTGGCGCCGAGTTCGCCCTGGAAGGCGATCCGTCCCTTGGTCATCGGTGTTCCCTTGCAAACTTGCGCGCACGTTCGAGATCGGCCGGGTTGTCGACCGAGATCGGCGCCTCGTCGATCACCGCGGCCCAGATCGACATGCCGAGCTCCAGGGCGCGGAGCTGCTCCAGCCGCTCGCGAAGCTCCAGCGGCGACGGCGGGGCGGCGCAGAACCGCGCCAGCGCCTCGCGGCGATAGCCGTAGACCCCGTGATGCAGCCAGACCGGCCCGTCGCCATAGAGCACCGAGCGGGTGAAATAGAGGGCGCGGGCGCTGCGGCCGTCCGGCTGCATGGCCGCGACCACCTTGGGGATGTCCGGGTTCGTGCGTTCGGCGGGGTCGCTCTCGGCGACCATCACGGTCGAGATGTCGCAGGTGGGCTGGTCGGCCAGCAGCCGGGCGGCGGCCTGGACCACCGAGGGCGAAAGGAACGGGATGTCGCCCTGCAGATTGATGACCACGTCATGCTCGCCGGCCGGGTCGAGGGTGTTCAGCGCCGCGACGATGCGGTCCGAACCGGAGGGCAGGTCGGGATCGGTCAGCACCGCGGTCCCCCCGGCCGCCTGGACCGCCGCGACGATTTCGGCGTCTCCGGCCGCGACCGCGACCGGGCCGACGCCGGCCCTTTCGGCCTGGCGCAGAACCCGGACGATCATTGGCGTTCCCTCGATATCCGCAAGGGGTTTGCCGGGCAGACGGGTGGCGGCCATGCGCGCCGGAATGAGGATGATCGGTTTCATGAGGCCCACGAGCGACCAACTGGCTGGTTGCGCGGGCGGCGGTAGCGTGTAAGAGAGCCGGGCGCAATAAGGGGCGGGGATTCCCGCGCAGACGCCAGCCTCGTTCGGCTGGCCGCTGAGAGGGCCGATTTTAAGACTATGAGCGACCTCACGTTCAACAAAGTCGCTGGCGCCGTGCTTGCGACCGGTCTGGCCATTATTGGCCTTCGGGAAATTTCTTCGAGCGTGTTCGCGCCCCAAGAAGTCGAAAAGCCCGGCTATGCGATCGAGGTCGCCGAGGAATCCGGCGGCGAGGGCGGCGCGGCCGCGAACGCGCCGATCGACTGGGGCGCCGTGCTGCCGGTCGCCGACGTGAAGGCCGGCGAAGCGGTCTTCGCCAAGTGCAAGTCCTGCCACACCATCGAGGCCGGCGGCGCCAACGGCACCGGCCCGAACCTCCACGGCACCCTGGGCAAGAAGCCGGGCACGCACCCGGGCTTCGCCTATTCGCAGGCCATGATCGACCACGGCAACAAGGTCGGCGTCTGGGGCTACGAAGAGATTTCGGAATTCCTGACCGCGCCGCAGAAGCACGTGTCCGGCACCAAGATGACCTTCGTCGGCCTGAAGAAGCCGGAAGACCGCATCGCGGTGATCGCCTATCTGCACAGCGAGGGCTCGACCCTGCCGTTCCCGGCGCCGAACCCGGCCCCCGCCGCGGCTCCGGCCGCGGAAGGCGAGGCCGCTCCGGCGGCTGCGGAAGGCGCGGCTGCGGCGCCCGAAGCTGGTGCGGCCGCACCCGCCGCCGCCCCGGCCGCAGCGCACTAAGCCCTTCTAATATCGGCGGAAAGCGGTGGGTTCGCCCACCTCCGCCGCGAGGTATCGAGCCCTTGTCTGCGACAAGGGCTCTTTTGCTGTCGCCATGTGGTGGGCGTTGGCGTGGATGATCGCCGCTCCGTCCAGCATGATCGCCACATGGCCTTGCCAGAACACCAGGTCGCCGCGGCGCAGGTCGCCTTCGGCCACGGCGGTTCCGCCCAGGGCCTGCTGGTCGGTGTCGCGGGCGAGCGCGATCCCGCAGGCGCCGAAGGCCTGCAAGGTCAGGCCCGAGCAGTCGAGGCCCAGGCTCTCGCGGCCGCCCCAGAGATAGGGCGCGCCGAGATAGCGCTCAGCGACCGCGGCCGGGTCGGTCTCGAAGGCGCCGACCGGGGCCAGATGATCCTCGACGAACCAGCCGGCGCCGGCGGCGCGGGCGAAGCGGCCCTGTCGCGCCTCGATCCGCAGCAGGCTTCCGAGGCTGTAGGGGCCAAGCGCGCGGCTCTTGATGGAGGGCTCGGCGAAGGCGTAGGTGCGGATCGCGGAAACCTTCATATTCGGGGCGCCATCGGCAGGTTTAAGCGCCGAAACTTCCACAAACCCGACATAACCGTCGCGGCGGGCCTGGCCCCAGGCGAAGCCGTCCCGCATGTCGAGGACGTCAAACCCTTCTCCGAAAAGGAGTTGGTCCACCTGCTCGGCCTCGGGCGAGGAATCGCGCCGGATGGCGGCGGCGGGCGCGGCGCAGGCCAATCGGCGCCTATCGGCATATTGCGCGGCGGTGACGATAGCCT
Organism: Phenylobacterium sp. SCN 69-14; assembly: GCA_001724985.1. GTDB lineage: Bacteria > Pseudomonadota > Alphaproteobacteria > Caulobacterales > Caulobacteraceae > Phenylobacterium. Next base: position 4,816 of record MEEW01000058.1, on the reverse strand, counting down.
CCAAGTCCCGCGCGGCGAGGTCGGGGCGCGCCAGGGTCACGCGCGGGTCGCGGCTCATCCGAACCGCGCCTCGATCATCCGGAAGAGGGCGCGGATCGCCTGGACCTCGCCGCCCGAGGGCCAGCCGGGCCGGCCGCGCGGGTTCCAGGCGAAGATGTCGAAATGCGCCCACGGACCGGAGGGCGCGAACTTCTGGAGGAACAGGGCCGCGGTGATCGAACCGGCCTGGGCCCAGGCGTCGGAATCGTTCTTCACGTCGGCGACGTCGGAATCGAGGCTGTCGACATAGCCCTTCCAGAGCGGCATCCGCCACATGGGATCGCCCACGGCGTCCATCGCCGCCTCGATCTGCCCGGCCAGTTCCTCGTCGTCGGTGTAGAACGGCGGCAGTTGCGGCCCGAGCGCCATGCGCGCCGCGCCGGTGAGGGTGGCGAGGTCGAGGGTCAGGGCCGGCTCCAGCTCGCCGGCGCGGGTCAGGGCGTCGGCCAGGATCAGCCGCCCCTCGGCGTCGGTGTTGCCGACCTCGATGGAAAGGCCCTTGCGGCTGTCCAGCACGTCGCCGGGCCGCATGGCGTCGCCGCTGATGGCGTTCTCCACCGCCGGCACGAGGACGGCCAGGCGCACCGGCAGGCGCGCGGCCATGATCATCCGCCCGAGCGCCAGGGCGTGGGCCGCCCCGCCCATGTCCTTCTTCATCAGCCGCATGCCGGCGGCCGGCTTGATGTCGAGGCCGCCGGTGTCGAACACCACGCCCTTGCCGACCAGGGCGACCAGCGGCTTGCTGGCCTCGCCCCACTGGATCTCGATCATCCGCGGCCCGCGTTCGGGGACCGCGGCGCGCCCGACCGCATGGACGGCCGGATAGTTCGCCTCCAGCAGGCCCTCGCCGGTGGTGACGGTGATGGTCGCGCCGAACTGCTCGGCGATCTCGCGGGCTATGGTCTCGATCTGCAGCGGCCCCATGTCGTTGGGCGGGGTGTTGACCATGTCGCGGGCCAGGGCGCAGGCATGGGCGATGTCGCGCACGCGGGCGAGGTCGATCCCCTCGACCACCAGACGCGGCTGCGTCTCGCGCTTCTTCTTGTAACGGTCGAAGCGATAGCTCCCCAGGGCGAAGGCCAGGGCGATCTCGTCCGGGGCGAGGCCGGACGGGGCCGAGGCGATCTTGTAGTCGCCGGCCGGAAGCTTGGCGGCCAGGGCGCGGAAGCCCTGGGCCTCGGCGCGCTCGCCCAGGCCGTAGAGCACGCGGTCGACCGCCCCGGCGGTGTCGGGCACGACCAGCAATTGGCCGGCCTTGCCCTTGAAGTCGGAAAGCTCGGCGAAGGCCTTCACGAAGGCGGCGCGGCCTTCGAGGAAAGCGGCGGTCTCGCGCTCCAGCAGGGCATGGACCGGGATGGCCGCCCCCGCTGCATGGTCGACGACGACTTCGGTCATGACGCTCTCCCGCTCCGCCGGCGGCGGAAAATTATGCTTAACGCTTCCTTTAAACGGGCGGGGGATGCTTGGGGCAGCCATCCTCCGGAGCCGTCACTCCATGTGTCGCATGTCGCCGCTCGCCGCAACCGCCGTGGGCCTTCTGCTGGTCGCCTCGCCCGCCCTGGCCTTCGGCAAGCGCGAGCCGGCCAAGGCCGAGGCGCCGCCGCCGGCTCAATCCCAGGCCCAGGCCCAGGCTCCCGCCCCGCGCAAGGCGACCGCCGAGGAGCGCGCGCGGGTCGCTCGGCTCGATCCGCTGTCGCGGGCCGCGTTCTGGACCAACGAGACGCACATCGACCCCACGGACGCCGAGGCCGGGGTGCAGATGGCGCTCGCCCTGCGCCAGATGGGCAACTACCCCCAGGCCGTCGAGGCGGCGAACCAGGTGCTGGCCGTACACCCGAAGGATGTCGAGGCGATGCTGGAGCTGGCCCGCACGCACATCGCCCGCGGCCAGGGCTTCTACGCCATCGAGCCGGCGCGAACCGCCCAGGCCCTCAGCCCCCGCGACTGGCGCATCCCCTCGCTGCTGGGGATCGCCTACGAGCAGGCCAGCCGGTTCGAGGAGGCGCGCGCCGCGCACGAGCAGGCGCTGGCCCTGGCGCCGCACAACGCCACCGCGCTCAGCAACTACGCCCTGTTCCGCGCCGGCCGCGGAGAGACGAGCCAGGCCGAGGCGATGCTGCGCCAGGCGGCCGCCCTGCCGGACGCCACCATCGCGGTCCGCCAGAACCTGGCCCTGGTGCTGGGCCTGCAAGGCCGCATGGCCGAGGCCGAGCGCCTGGCCCGCCAGGACCTGCCGCCGCAGGAAGTCGAGAACAACCTGGCCTGGCTGCGCGCGGCGACCCTGCCGGCCTCCAGCGCCGGCGCCGCGGGGCGTTCGTGGGAGAGCCTGCGCCAGCCCTGACGGCCGGCTCTGCGCGAGACCCGCCTTAAGGCGCAGGGCGATCGCATATAGGTGTCACCCCGGTTTGCGAAGCAAGACCGGGGCCCATGAACACAGGCGGATCGGGTTACGCCGCTCGCGGCGCCAGGTTCTGAAAGATCAGGTGTCCATGGATCCCGGACAAGCGCGCGCCGCGCTTTCCGGGAAGACACAAGCCGGCCGGGATCAGCGGCCTTCCATGGCGGCCTTGTTGCGGGCGTGGATGGCGTCGGCCTCGGGGGTCATGGCGTCGTCGAAGTCTTCCAGCTCGTAGAGCGGGCGGATCTCGATCTCGCTGGGGCCGGGCATGGGGTTGGGGCAGCGCTTCACCCAGGCCACCGCCTCGTCCATGTCCTTGACCTGCCAGAGCCAGTAGCCGGCGACCAGCTCCTTGGTCTCGGCGAAGGGGCCGTCGATGACCACGCGGGCGTCGCCGTCGAAGGCCACCCGCTTGCCGAGCGAGGACGGCTTGAGGCCGTCGCCGCCCTGCATGATCCCGGCGGCGATCAGCTCCTCGTTGTAGCGGCCCATGGCTTCGAGCAGTTCGCTGGAGGCCGGGAAGCCCGCCTCGCTGTCGGTCGTCGCCTTTACGAACACCATCACGCGCATCGTCTTTCCTCCATCGGGTGGGGCCTTGCGCCCCGTCTTTCCCAAGAACGAACAAGGCGGGGACGATCCGACAGGGTGACCGCAGAAATCGTCAGGCCGCCGCTGCGCGCTTTCCGGGGCGACATATGTGAGTGGGCTATGGCGTGTCAGGCGCCGGCGACCCGCTCCAGGCCGCGCAGGTCGAGGATGTCCAGGCGGGCGTAGTCGCGGCGCACCAGGCCCTGGCGCTGGAACTCGGCGAGGACGGCGTTGACCGTCTTGCGGCTGAGGCCGGTGAGCTCGGCCAGGGCCTGCTGGCTGAGGGCCAGTTCCGCCGGGGCGGCGCGGGCGCGCGACAGGGCGACCAGGCGCGCGGCGATGCGCGCGCGCGGCGGCAGGGCCAGGGCCTCGGCCGCCATCTGCAGGGCGCTGCGGAGCTGGAGATAGACCACGGCGGCCACGGCCTGCCACACCTGCGGCCGGTCGCGGGCGATGCGGGCCAGGCCGGCGTCGGAGACCCGCAGCACCAGGCTGGGCGCGGCGCAGACCGCGGTGACCAGGCGCGGGCCGCCGCCGAAGCGCATGGTCTGGCCGATCGCCGCCCCCGGCCCGATGTGGCCGATGCGCACCTCCCGGTCGCCCGGCGCCTGGCAGTAGAGATCGAGCGCCCCTTCGACCACGACCAGCAGGCCGGTCTCCTCGTCGCCCTCGGCCTGGGCCCAGCGGCCGGCGCCGAGCCGGGCGAGCGCGCCCTGGGCCACCAGGGCGCGGGCCAGGTCCGGCCCGTAGGGCGCCAGCCAGCGCACGGAGTCCAGCAGGGCGAGCGCGCGGGCCTCATCGTCCGTCATGGGCAGGATTGTAACCCTGGTGACAATCCGCAGCCAGAGGAGACGTCAGTCTGAGGCCGGACAAGAGACCGCCAGGGAGGCGACGATGAGCGCGAGCATTCGCGAGACCGACGGCTGCGGCGCCGAGATCACCGGCGTTTCGGTTCCCCGCGCCAGCGCGGCCGAGATCGACCTGATCCGCCAGGCGGTGTTCGACCGGGGCGTCGCCTTCCTGCACGGCCAGGACCTGACGCCCGAGGAGCAGATCGCCTTCGCCGAGAAGATCGGGCCGATCGTGGTCAACCGCTACTTCCCGCCCTCGGAAAAGTATCCGCAGATCGCCAAGGTCGAGAAGACCGAGGAACAGACCACCAATATCGGCGGCGGCTGGCACACCGATCACAGCTACGACCAGGCGCCGGCCATGGGCTCGGTGCTGCTGGCAGTGGAGACCCCGCCGAGCGGCGGCGACACCCAGTTCGCCAACATGTACGCCGCCTACGAGGCGCTGTCGGACGGGCTGAAGGAGACGCTGGGGTCGTTGCGGGCGCTGCACGCCAGCGAGCACATCTATGGCGTCGACGGCGTCTATGGAAAGACCGACCAGGCGCATCTGGCCGGCAAGACCGATACGCCCAGCGCGGTGCATCCAGTGGTCATCACCCATCCGGGCAGCGGCAAGAAGGCGCTCTATGTGAACCCCGCCTTCACGGTGCGGTTCGACGGCTGGAGCGTGGAGGAGAGCCGGCCGCTGCTGGGCTTCCTCTACCAGCACGCGATCAAGCCGCAGTTCACGACGCGGTTTTCCTGGAAACCCGGCTCGATCGCCATCTGGGACAACCGCGCCACCTGGCACCTGGCGATGAACGACTATCAGGGCCATCGCCGGCTGATGCACCGGATCACCATCGCCGGCGGGCCGCTGGCGGCCTGAGGGCGCCGGACGGCGCCCCGACGCGTGTCCGGACAAAGCTGCACTTGCATTGGGCCATGCGGAACCGGC
>MEEW01000057.1 GCA_001724985.1 Phenylobacterium sp. SCN 69-14 | reverse complement strand
GCGACGGTGGCGCGGGCGCGCTCGCCGGTGGGAAGCTCGCTCATCACCTCCGCCGGCGTGGCCAGCGGCTTGATGTCGAGGATGCGTAGGTCGTCGGTGGAGGGAGAAGTCACATTGCGCTCCGGTGGGCTGGGCTCCGGCGGCGCAAAAGAAAAGCCGCCAGAAGCTGGCGGCTGGGTAGGTCTTGCGGTCTAGGACGTCGTCCCGTCGCGCGATCCCCTTCCTCCGCCAGCGGCATCGGAATAGCCAAAATACCAAAAGGTGTAGGCGGCGAGGATCATCGCTCAACCGGATAACCCAGGTCCGAGGCGCTGTCACGCGCCGATTATGGTGCAGCTTTGCTGCAACATGACTGTTGAATTCGGGGTACAGCCAGCTAGATTCGCTTCGTAATGGCGGTCCTGAGTCACGATGGCGGAGGTCATGCAACGCCCGCCGCGCGGCTATGGCGGGCGCTGCAATCGCGCTACCTGCTCGGCGGCGGCTACGCCATAGCTGCCTTCCTGGCGGCCGTGGCCATCCTGCTGGCGGCCTCGCCGCCCGAGACCGGGCCCCTGGCGCCGGCGTCGAAGAACATCCTGGTCATCCTCGGCCTGAACCTGGTGCTGATCCTGGCGCTGGCGGCCCAGGTCGGCTTGCGGGTGGCGATCCTGCTGCGCGCGCGCTCCACCGACCCGGCCGCGCGGCTGCACGTGCGCTTCGTGACCCTGTTCGCCCTGGCGGCGATGGCCCCGGCGATGGTGGTGGCGCTGTTCTACACCGTGCTGGTCAACCGGGGCGTGGAGAACTGGTTTTCCGAGCGGGTGCAGACCGTGGTCGAGAATTCGGCGACAGTGATGCGGTCCTATGTCGAGGACCAGACCAGCTTCGTCGACAAGCACGTCTCGTCCATGGCCGAGGACCTGAACCGGGCGGCCCCGGCCTTGCAGACCAGCCCGGTCACCTTCAGCCATTTCCTCGCCTATCAGGCGTCGTACCATGCGTTTCCGGCCGTCTATCTGATCGACCGCGAGGGGCGCATCCTGGCGCGGGCCGAGGCGGTCGACGCGCCCTCGTTCCTGGCGCCGCCGCCGGCCGGCTTCGCCGCGGCCGACGAGGGCGTGATCTATCTGTCGACCAACCTGACCCGGGCGCTGTTCAAGCTGTCGTCCTATCCCGACGCCTATCTCTATGTGACGCGGCCGGTGCAGGCCGGCATCGTCAGCCAGCTCCACGACGCCGACCGCGCCGTGACCGCCTATCGCGAAGCCGCCGAAAGCCGCGCGCGAATTCAAAGGGTTTTCGCGCTTTCCTACATCGAAACGGCGCTGCTGGTGCTGGTCGGCGCGGTCTGGCTGGGCATGGGCGCGGCCAGCGCCATCTCGGCGCCGGTCGGGCGGCTGGTCCAGGCGGCCGGGCGGGTGGCGGGCGGCGACCTCGACGCGCGGGTGGACGCCTCGAAAGATCCTGAAGAGATCGCCGTCTTATCCCGTGCTTTCAATAGCATGACGCATGATCTTCAAGTTCAGCAGGCGGCTCTGAAGCGGGCCGGGGACGAGGCCGAGGAACGCCGCCAGTTCATCGAGACGGTGTTGGCCGAGGTGTCGGCCGGGGTGATCGGCCTGGACGGCGCCGACACCATCTCGGCGGTCAATCGCCAGGCCCGCTCGCTGCTCGACCTGCCCCAGGGCGGCGTCGGCGACAGCCTGGCCAAGGTCGCGCCCGAATTCGTGGCGATCGCCCAGCGGGCCGACGCCGTGGGCGAGGCCGAGGAGGAGGTCGACCTGTCGCGCGGCAAGGAGACCCACCGGCTGCGCGTGCGGGCCAGCCGGTCAGAGGGCGGGCTGGTGCTGACCTTCGACGACATCACCCGCCTGGTCTCGGCCCAGCGCAACGCCGCCTGGCGCGACGTGGCGCGGCGCATCGCCCACGAGATCAAGAACCCGCTGACCCCCATCCAGCTTTCGGCCGAGCGCCTGCGCCGCAAGTTCCGCAAGGACGTCGCGCCGGACGATCTGGAGACCTTCGACCGCTGCACCGACACGATCGTGCGCCAGGTCGACGGCATCGGCCGGATGGTCGACGAATTCTCCGCCTTCGCCCGGATGCCGGCGCCGAAGTTCGCCGAGCATGACGGGACCGAGCTGGTCCGTGCGGCGGTCTTCGCCCAGCGGGTGGCCAGCCCCGACATCGACGTGGAGCTGCTGGAGCCGACGCCGCAGGTGACCCTGCTGGCGGACGCCCGGATGCTCGCCCAGGCCCTGACCAACATCCTGAAGAACGCCAGCGAGGCGGTGGCCGCGCGCACGGCCGCGGAGCCGGAGCCGAAGGGACGGATCGTCACCCGCCTGGTCAGCGACGACGAGGGCGTGCAGGTGATCGTCGAGGACAACGGCGTGGGCCTGCCGGCCAAGGACCGCGACCGGCTGACCGAGCCCTATGTGACGACGCGCGAGAAGGGCACGGGCCTGGGCCTGGCCATCGTAAAGCGAATTCTGGAAGATCACGGCGGGGAGCTGGTGCTCGGCGACGCGCCGGGCGGCCAGGGCGCCCAGGCGGTGCTGAAGCTTCCACCGACGGCGCGCATCAGGCCCGCGCGCCGTCAGCCTGAACCGACTCAAGACGCAGGAGTGATGTGATGGCGGCTGACGTTCTGGTGGTCGACGACGAGGCGGACATCCGCGAGCTCGTCGCCGGCATCCTGTCGGACGAGGGCTACGCCGTCCGCACGGCCAACGATTCGGAAAGCGCGCTGGCGGCGATCAAGTCGCGCAAGCCGGCCCTGCTGATCCTGGACATCTGGATGCAGGGCGGCGGCATGGACGGGCTGGAGCTGCTCGACCTGGTCAAGACCCTGGACCCCGACCTGCCGGTCATCATGATCTCCGGCCACGGCAATATCGAAACCGCGGTCAGCGCCATCAAGCGCGGCGCCTACGAGTTCCTGGAAAAGCCCTTCAAGTCCGACCGCCTGCTGCTCTGCGTCGAACGGGCGCTGGAGACCAGCAACCTGAAGCGCGAGAACCGGCGCCTGCGCGCCCAGACGATCCAGCCGGACGGGCTGATCGGCAAGTCGGTGGCGACCCAGCAGCTTCGCGGCCTGATCGCCAAGCTGGCCTCGGCCAACAGCCGGGTGCTGATCGCCGGCCCGCCGGGCTCGGGCAAGGAGACCGTGGCGCGCATGATCCATGGCGCGAGCCCGCGCGCCCGCGGCGAGTTCGTGGTCATCAGCGCCGCCGGCATGACGCCGGAACGGGTCGACACCGAGCTGTTCGGCGAAGAGCTGGAAGGCGGCCGCCCCGCCAAGATCGGGGTGTTCGAGCGCGCCCATGGCGGCACGCTCTATCTGGACGAGGTCGCCGACATGCCGCGCGAGACCCAGAGCCGCATCCTGCGGGTCCTGGTCGAGCAGCGCTTCCGGCGGGTCAGCGGCGAACAGGACGTGCAGGTGGACGTGCGGGTCGTCTCCTCGACCAGCCGGGACCTGCGCGAAGAGATCAACGCCGGCCGCTTCCGCGAGGACCTGTTCCACCGGCTGAACGTAGTGCCGGTGTCGGTGCCGGGGCTGTCGGAGCGGCGGGAGGACATCCCCGAACTGGTCGATTACTTCATCAACCGCATCTGCGAGGCGACCGGCATGCCCAAGCGGCGGTTGGCGGACGACGCGGTCGCCGCCCTCCAGGTCCGCGCCTGGCCCGGCAATCTCAGCCAGCTTCGCAACAATGTGGAACGGATGCTGATCCTCGCCGCCGGCGATCCCAGCGAGCCGATCACCGCGGACATGCTGCCCGCCGACCAGGTGGTGACCGACCAGTCGATGACCCTGGGCGCGGAGAAGATCATCGCCCTGCCGCTGCGCGAGGCGCGCGAGGTGTTCGAGCGCGAATACCTGAACGCCCAGATGATGCGGTTCTCCGGCAATATCTCGCGCACGGCCGCCTTCATCGGCATGGAGCGCTCGGCGCTGCACAGGAAGCTGAAGTCGCTGGGCCTTTCGGGCGCCCGGCCCATGGAAGAAGAGGAAGCGTAAGGTGGGGCGTATCGCCTATGTGAACGGCCAGTTCGTGCGGCATGGAGACGCCGTGGTCCATATCGAGGACCGCGGCTATCAACTGGCCGATGCGGTCTACGAGGTCTGGGCGCTGTTCGACGGCAAGCTGGCCGACGCCGAGGGGCATTTCGCCCGCCTGGAGCGCAGCCTGTCGGAACTGAGCATCCCCACGCCCATGAGCCGCGCGGCCCTGACCATCGTGCTGAAGGAGGCGGTGCGCCAGAACCGGGTGCGCGACGGCCTGGTCTATCTGCAGGTCGGCCGCGGCGTCGCGCCGCGAGGCCACGCCTTTCCCGACCAGCCGACCGCGCCCAGCGTGGTGATCACCGTCTCGGCCGTCGATCGCCCGGCGCTCGAAGCCAAGGCGGCCAAGGGCGTCACGGTCATCACCACGCCGGAGAACCGCTGGGGGCGCTGCGACATCAAGACCGTCGGCCTGCTGCCCAACGCCCTGGCCAAGCAGGCGGCCAAGGAGAAGGGGGCGGGCGAGGCCTGGTTCGTGGACGAGCTGGGCTTCGTCACCGAGGGCGCGTCCTCCAACGCCTGGATCATCGACGCCGACGGCGTGCTGCGCACCCGCGACACCAACGCCAACATCCTGCGCGGCGTCACCCGCCGCACCCTGCTGGACGTGCTGGCGGGCGAGGGGATGAAGGTCGAGGAACGGCCGTTCACCCCGCAGGAAGCGCTGGATGCGCAGGAGGCCTTCATCACCGGCGCGGGCAGCCTGGTGCTGCCGGTCGTCGCCGTCGACGGCAAGCCGGTCGGAAATGGCGAGGTGGGACCGGTGGCGATGAAGCTCCGTCGTCTCTATATCGAGCGGGCGCGCGCCACAGCCGTCTGATCCTGCGCGGGCGCGATTGCGCCCGTCATCATCGGCGCGATAGCCTTGCGCATGTGTGTGGGGGGCGTCTTGCCCTCCGAAACAGAGAAAAGAGCGAAAAGCCATGTCCGGCAACGACAAGAAACAGAACCTCCAGGACACGTTCCTGAACAGCGTGCGCAAGTCGAAGACGCCGCTGACGATCTTCCTGGTGAACGGCGTGAAGCTGCAGGGCGTCGTGAGCTGGTTCGACAATTTCTGCGTGCTGCTGCGCCGCGACGGCCAGTCGCAACTGGTCTACAAGCACGCCATTTCCACCATCATGCCGGCTCAGCCCGTTCAGCTCTATGAGCCGGCGGAAGACGAGGGCGATTGACCTCCAAGCCCATCGAACGCGAAGCGCCTCCGCAAGGGGCGCTTGTCATCCATCCGCAAAGAGACGGCCGCGAATCCTCGCGCAGCGCAGACGCGCGCCTGGAGGAAGCGGTCGGCCTCGCCCTGGCCCTCGATCTGGAGGTCCGGGACGCGATCATCGCGCCCTTGCGCAAACGCACGCCCGCGACCCTGTTCGGCAGCGGCAAGGTCGATGAGATCGGCGCGCTCTGCCACGAGCTGGACGCCGAGGTCGCCGTGGTCGACGACGCCCTGACGCCGGTCCAGCAGCGCAATCTGGAAAAGGCCTGGAAGGTGAAGGTCATCGACCGCACCGGCCTGATCCTCGAGATCTTCGCCCGCCGCGCGCGCACTCGCGAAGGCCGCCTGCAGGTCGAACTGGCCCGGCTGTCCTATGAGCGCTCGCGCCTGGTGCGGACCTGGACCCACCTGGAACGCCAGCGCGGCGGGTTCGGGGTGATGGGCGGCCCCGGCGAGACCCAGATCGAGACCGACCGGCGGCTGCTGGCCGAGAAGATCGGCAAGCTGAAGCGGGAACTGGCGGAAGTGCGGCGCACCCGCAACCTGCAACGCGGCGCTCGCCAGCGCCACCCGTTCCCCGCCGTCGCCCTGGTCGGCTACACCAACGCCGGCAAGTCGACCCTGTTCAACCGCCTGACGCGCTCGGACGTGGTGGCGGCGGACATGCTGTTCGCGACCCTGGACCCGACCTTGCGGATGCTGAACCTGCCCGACGGGCGGCCGGCGATCCTCTCGGACACGGTGGGCTTCATCTCCGACCTGCCGCACGAACTGGTCGAATCCTTCCGCGCCACCCTGGAGGAGGTGAAGGAGGCCGACGTCATCCTGCATGTCCGCGACATCGCCAGCGAGGAGACCGACGCCGAAGCCGAAGACGTCCGCGCGGTGCTCGATCGGCTGGGGATCGACATCGAGGAGCGCAACCTCATCGAGGTCTGGAACAAGGCCGACCTGCTGGAGCCGGAGGCCCGCGAGGAGCTGGCCGGCGACGCGCGGCGCCATCACCCCCAGGCCGTGCTGGTCTCGGCGGCGAGCGGGGCGGGGCTCAACGATCTGCTGGCGGCGATCGCCAGGCTGGTGGACGACGCCCCGCCGGTCTCGGTCCACCTGAGCGCGGCCGAGGGCGCGGCCGTGGCCTGGCTCTATCGTCACGGCCGGGTCATGGACCGGATCGACGACGATGAAGGCGGCTCGCGCCTAGCCGTGCGCCTCAGCGCCCAGGCGCTGGGACAGTTCGAGCAGTTGTTCCCGCGCGCGGACCTGACGCCGCTTTAGGCGCGCTCGGCCGCCTTGGCCGCATCCCAGAGGCCGTCCATTTCTTCGAGATCGGACTGGTCGGGAGTCTTGCCGCGTTTAGCCAGTTCGGCCTCGATGAACTGGAAGCGCCGGGCGAACTTGGCGTTGGTGGACCGCAGGGCGTCTTCCGGCTCCAGGTCGAGCTTGCGGGCGAGGTTCGCGCAGACGAAGAGGATGTCGCCCAGTTCATCGCGCAGGCGCGCCTTGTCCGCCCCGGCGAGGATCTCGGTTTCCAGCTCGGCGGTCTCCTCGCGCAGCTTTTCCAGCACGCGCGGCGCATCGGGCCAGTCGAAGCCCACGCGCGCGGCGCGGGCGGTGAGCTTCACCGCGCGGGTCAGCCCCGGCAGGCCGACCGGCACGTCGTCCAGCAGGCTGGCGTTGCGGCCTTTCTTCGCCCGCTCCTGGGCCTTGATGACCTCCCAGGCGCGGGTCTGCTCGGTGCTGGTGCGTTGTTCGTCCTCGCCGAAGACATGCGGATGGCGGCGGATCATCTTCTCCGAGATGGCGTTCGCTACGTCATCAAAGGCGAAGGCGCCCTGTTCCTGGGCCATGCGGCTGTGGAACACGACCTGCAGCAGCAGGTCGCCGAGTTCCTCGCGCAGGTCCGAAAGATCGCCGCGCTCGATGGCGTCGGCGACCTCGTAGGCTTCCTCGACCGTGTAGGGCGCGATGGTCGCGAAGGTCTGTTCCAGGTCCCAGGCGCAGCCGCCGTCGGGATCGCGCAGCCGCGCCATGATGCCGATCAGGCGGTCGATGGGCCGTTGGTTACTCGGCGGGGCGTGCTGGGACATGGATTTCCTCGCTCAGCCTGGGTTCGGAGCCAATCGCCGGCCCGGCCTCGGCGAGGCTGGGCTCCTTCACATCGCGGGCGGCCAGGGCGGCGCGAATCTCGGCATGCCGCTCTGGGGTAAGGGGGAAGCGCCAGACCAGCAGGCTGGCGGCGATCGCCATCAGCGCCGGCACGGCGGCGAACAGCACCGCCAGGCTGTCCAGGCCGTTGTCGATGCCCTTGCCCTGGGGATCGAAGCCCAGCAGTTGCAGCAACGGGAAGGTGACGCCCACCGCGGCGGCCGAGCCGATCTTCACGGTCCCGGCCAGGATCGCATAGAGGAGGCCGGTGCGGTCGACCCCGCTCAACAGCCGCTCCTCGTCGCCGATGTCGGCCATCATGGCGCGCAGCAGGAAGGCGCCGGCCGCATAGGGCACGCCGATCAGGAACATCAGCAGCGAAGCCACCGGCATGGAGCCTTGCGGGATCAGCAGCGAGCACATGGTCATGGCCGCATAGACGACGCCCGAGACGGCCAGGGCCTTGTGCTTTGAGATGCGGTGGGAGAGCCAGGTCCAGATCGGCGCGCCGACCAGGCCGCCAATGAAGTAGATCAGCAGCAGCAGGCTGGCCTGGCTTTTGTCGAAGCCCTTAACCCGCTCGAAAAAGAAGAAGAACAGGGCGCCGGTGATCGCAGGCCCGGTTCCGACCAGGAGGTCGGCCACCAGGATGCGGACGACCGTCGGACGCTTGAAAAGCGCCAGGTATTCCCGGATGCCGGAATGCTTGTCTTCCGACTTCACCTGCGGCTCGGGCACCTTCCAGAGGGCCAGGCCGACCGTAAGCGGCATCAGGATGATGATGAACCAGCCCATGGCCTGGACCCCGAGCACGTGGCCGTTGGCCTTCATGGACGGCAGGATGGTCGGCAGCAGGGCCGGCAAGGTCAGGACCAGGATCATCCCGACGACGTTGCCCGCCTGCCACCAGGCATAGATTCGCGATCTCTGATCGTATTGCGGCGAAAGCACCGCCGCCCAGGCGAGCTGCGACAGGCTGGCGATGGAGACCCCGGCATAGACCACCAGCAGCCAGGCCCACAGATAGACCGTGGTCACCCCGGGCTTGGCCATGAACAGCATGTAGGAGGACAGCATCAGCAGAGGCGCGCCGATGGCGAACCAAAGCTTGAAGCGCCCGAACCGGGACTGGGTGCGGTCCATGATCCCGCCGATCAGCGGATCGAAGGCCATGTCGAGGAAGCGGACCGCCATGAAGGCCGTCCCGACCGCCGCCAGGCTGAGGCCAAGTTCGCTAGCGTAGTATTCCGGAAGATAGACCACCAGGGGCAGGCCAAGGCCCGCCATGGGAAGACAGGGCGCGGCCAGGGCCGCCAATGTCCAGTTGGATCGCCGTTCCGCCTGAGCGGTCATTCACTCATCCCCTCGCGCCTCCGGATCTCCGACGCGTCCGGCTGGCGGGGCGTTTTGAACCTCGGAGGGGAGGGGATGCAAGGCATAACGGCGCTATCGCCGAGCGTAGAGGTTCCCGTGCCCAAGCTGGGCCGCAAAGCGGTCGATCGCATGCTGGGCGTCGGACCAGGTGCTGGAGAACCGCGCCTGGCGGATGTCGGTTTCGTACCATTTGTAGCGGACGGGCGTGACCACCCCGTCCATCGAGATGGCGCGCCCTTCGATGGCCGCGCCGCCGACCCCGAAGCTCTCCATCGACAGGCCCGGCTTGTCGCCAAGCTGCTTGAAGGTCGGGCGATTGGGCTTCACGTCCACCAGGGTCAGTTCCAGGCGCCCGCCGGCCAGGACTCCGGCGCGCTCGATCTGCCGCGCGACGTCCTTTCGCAGGTCTTCGGCCAGGCGTTGAACGTCCTTCAGGCCATACTCCTCGACGGCCTTCTGCTGGAGTTCGGGGCTGAGGGTCACCTCGACCCTGGCGACGGGGTCCGCCGGCTCGGCCAGGGCCGTTCCGGCAAGCCCGGCGGCGAAAACAGCGAAGAGCAGGGCGCGCATGGCGGCCTCCTGAAATTCCGACGAGGCGTCGTCACACCGAAGATGGGAACGGCATGCCGAGGCTGCAAAGCTGCGAGTCGAGCATGGCTTCAGTAAGGCGCGCTGGCGCATCCTGCGCGGGCGCGCCGCGCCTTGGCGCTTGACCTGGAGCGGACGGCGCCCAAGTCTGCCCATCCCGGTAGCGGGCGTTAGAAAGTTCAACGGTCAAACGGAGATGACCTGTGGCGCACAAGTTTGAGATCTACAAGGACAAGGCGGGCGAGTACCGGGTTCGCTTCAAGTACAACAACGAAGTGATGTTCTCGACCGAGGGCTATGCTTCGAAGTCCAGCGCCCAGAACGCGATCGAATCGATCAAGAAGAACGGCCCGGAAGCTCCGACCGAGGACAACTCCTAAGAGGCGGCGGCCGTCCGGCGCGCGATCCCGTCGCGCGCCTGGGCGGTGATCTCGAAGGAGCGGACCCGCGCCGCGTGATCGTGGATCTGCGCGGTGACCATCAGTTCGTCCGCGCCGTGGCGGCGGGCGAAATCCTCCAGCCCCTGGCGCACGCGCTCGGGGCCGCCGACGATCGAGCAGCTCAGCGCCTGGCGCAGGTGCGCGCCGCCCATGGCGTCCAGATCGCCGGCCGGATCGTCGATCGGAGCCGGCAGCTTGCCGGGACGCCCCAGCCCCAGATTGACGAAGGCCTGCTTCACCGAGGTGAAGAGACGCTGCGCCTCGGCGTCGGTTTCCGCCGCCGTGACGTTCACGCCGAGCATGACATAGGGCTTGTCCAGGCGCTCGGACGGCCGGAACTGGCTGCGATAGACCGAGAGCGCCAGTTCGAGCTGGGCCGGGGCGAAGTGCGAGGCGAAGGCGTAGGGCAGGCCCAGGGCGGCCGCCAGTTGCGCGCCATAGGTGCTCGACCCCAGCATCCAGACCTCGACCTCCTGCCCGGCGCCGGGAACGGCCTGAATGAGTTGGCCGGGCTTGACCGGCTCGAAATAGGCCATCAGCTCGACGACATCGCGCGGGAAGTCGTCGATGTCGCCGGCCAGTGTGCGGCGCAGGGCGCGGGCGGTGACCTGGTCCGAGCCGGGCGCGCGCCCCAGTCCAAGATCGATGCGGCCGGGATGGAGCGCGGCCAGGGTGCCGAACTGCTCGGCGATCACCAGCGGGGCGTGGTTGGGCAGCATGATCCCGCCGGCCCCGACCCGGATGGTGGAGGTCGCCTGGGCGACATGGCCGATGACCACCGCCGTCGCGGCGCTGGCCACGCCGGGCATGTTGTGATGCTCGGCCAGCCAATAGCGCCGATAGCCCAGCCGTTCGGCGTGCTGGGCCAGATCGCGGGTGTTGCGCAGCGACTGGGCGGCGTCGCCGCCTTCGACGATGGGCGAGAGGTCGAGGACCGAGAGAGCAACCATGGCCGTCGATATAGGCGCTTCGCGCGATCGCGCGAGGGGTTATCGAAACAGGCCGAGCAGCAGGGACGGCCCCTGGTTGGCGATCCGCAGCGCCATGATCGCCAGTTGCTGCTTCACCTGCAGGGCCTGGAGGCGCGCGCTTTCCTTGGCGAGGTCGGCGTCGACGAGGTTGCCGATCCCAGCCTCGAAGGTGTCCTGAAGCTTCGACGTCATCTCCAGGTGGCGGTCGAGCGATTTCGAGCCCACGCCCAGCTTGGAAAGCGCCGAGGAGACGCCCTGGATCGCCGCGTCGATCGCGTCGATGTCGGCGCTGGCCACGCCGCCGGTCAGATTGGCGAGGATCGGCGAAATGACGGCCCCGCTGGTCGAAAGGTCGACATGGTCGACATCGATGGTGGCGGACGCCTTGGTGTTGGCCAGGGCGCGAATCTTCCCGGTTCCGCCCGCGGAGATCAGGTTCACGCCGTCGAAACTGGCCGTGGCGGCGATGGTGTCGATCTGCTTGCGCAGGGCCACATATTCGTCGCTCAAGGCCTGCTTGCTGGCGGTGCTGAGGCCGGCCTCGGTCGCGGCCAGGGCCTTTTCCTTCATCTGGACCAGGATGTCGGAGATCGAGTCTCCGGCCGACAGGGCGGTGTCCACGATCGACTGGCCCCGTTGCAGCGAGGCCATGACCGCGTCGAGCGACTTGGATTCGGCGCGCATGTTCTGGGCGATGGCCCAGACGGCGGGATTGTCCTTGGCGCTGGCGACCTTCAGGCCGGTCGAGATGCGATTCTGGACCTGCGCATATTCCTTGTTGATCGCATTGAGGCTCTGCAGCGCGATCATCGCGCCGACATTCGTATTGACGCTGTTCAGCGACATAACGAGGCCCCGTTCCAAGGTGCGGCGCGCAGGCCGCGAGCATTCTGCCTGGGGCCATCCTAGGTGGTCGCGGTTTGCGAATGATTAGCGCCGCGAGAAATCGCCGGCCGGCTAGAGACGGCGCATGCTGACGATCGCCACCGGCGGCTTCAGCCACTGGCCGCGCTGGTCGGCGAACTTGGTCTCGCCATTGGTGGGCAGGGAGAGGATCTTCTCCACCACGGCCATCCCCTCGACCACCTTGCCGAACGCGGCGTAGCCGAGATTGTCGCCCGGCGCCCCGGGATGGGCGTCGAGATAGGGCTGGTCGCCGACGCAGATGAAGAAATTGCTGGTCGCCGTGCCCGGCGCGAAGCGGCCGAGCGACAAGGTCCCGTTCAGGTGCCTGAGGCCGGTCTTGGCCGTGCTCTCGTGCCGGATGGGCGGGAAGGGACGGACCTTCGCGTCGGGCGCGCCGACGATAGTGCCGTCCCTCGGCTGGCCCGGCGTGCGGGCGGCGCGGAAGAAGGTGCCGCCGTCATAGGACCTGGCGTCGACATAG
>MEEW01000056.1 GCA_001724985.1 Phenylobacterium sp. SCN 69-14 | reverse complement strand
CTTGATCTTCCCCGCCGGGGTCCCTCAAGCCGCTGTCATCCCGGCTTCGGCGAAGCCGAAGGCCGGGACCCATGAACACCCGATCTTGCAAAATAGGGCTCGACCCATCCGATGTTCATGGATTCCGGTCTTGCTTCGCAAACCGGGACGACATCGGGGGATAACGCCGGTCAGCCGCCCGCCTCCAGCACCGCCGCCAAACCCTCGCGATAGGTTGGATAGGCCGGGCGCCAGCCGAGTTCGGCCTTGGCGCGGGCGTTCGAGACGCGCTTGCTCTCGGCGTAGAACCGCCGCGCCGCCGGGGCCAGGGCGGCAAGGTCCAGCGGCGTCTCCGGCGGCGGCTCGAGCCCCAGCAGCGCCGCCGCATGGGCCACCACATCGCTGTTGGCCGCCGGCTCGTCGTCGCAGACATTGTAGATTCCGCCAGCCCGCGGCCGGACGATGGAGGCGGCCAGCTCGGCGGCCAGGTCGTCCACATGGATGCGGCTGAACAGATGTCCGGGCGCGGCGTAGCGCCTCGCCCGCCCCTCGCGCAGCCGGTCGAACGCCGAGCGGCCGGGGCCGTAGATGCCGGGCAGGCGGTGGATCGTCACCGTCAGGCCCATGCCGCGCCCGACCTCCAGCCAGTCGCGCTCGGCCGCCACCCGCCGCGCGCCCTCCGGCGACTGCGCCGCCAGCCGGCTGGCTTCGAACATCCAGCCGCCCTGCCGGTCGCCATAGACCCCGGTGGTGGAGAGATAGCCGATCCAGTCGGGAAAGGCCCCCGCGCGCGCCAGGGCCGGGACCAGCACCTGCAGGGCCGGGCAGCCTTCCGGCCCCGGCGGCGGCGTCACCAGCACCGCCTGCACTCCGTCCAGCGCCCGGGCGATGGCCGCCTTGTCCTCGGCCGGCAGGGGCTCGACCCCGTCGGCGCGCATCGCCTCGGCGGATGCGGGATCGCGCCAGGTGGCCGCCGCCTCCCAGCCGGCGGCCCGCATCCGGCGGGCCAGGGCCCGTCCCGCAAAGCCGTAACCGTAGATCAGCAGCCGCAAGACGCCCGCCCTCTAGCTCTTGAGCAGGTCGCCGACCGCCGTCCGCGCCGCCTGCGCGAACTCGGGCCGGTCGAGCGCGAAGGCGACATTGGCCCGCAGCAGCCCGATCTTGTCGCCGCAATCGAAGGTGGTCCCCTCGTATTCCAGGGCGTGGAAGTCCTGAGCCTTCATCAGTTCGGCCATGGCGTCGGTAAGCTGGATCTCCCCGCCCGAGCCCTTCCCCTGCTTTTCCAGCAGGGCGAAGATCTCCGGCTGCAGGATGTAGCGGCCCGAGATGATCAGGTTCGACGGCGCGGTGCCGGGCGCGGGCTTCTCGACCATGGCGGTCATCCGGTTCAGCCGGCCGTCCTGCCCGTCCAGGGCGACGATGCCGTATTTGTGGGTTTCGCTTTCCGGCACCGGCTCGACCACCACGATGTTGCCGCCGACCTGCTCATGGGCCGCGACGGCCTGGGCCAGGGCCGGGGTCTTCGCCTGCATCAGCATGTCGGACAGGATCACTGCGAACGGCTCGTCGCCGACGATGTCGCGCGCGCACCAGACCGCGTGACCCAGGCCCAGCGGCGCCATCTGGCGCACGAAGCTCATCGAACCCGGAGGGAGCAGGTCGCGGCGCATCTGGGCCAGCAGGTCGTCCTTGCCCTTGGCGGCCAGCGCCTCCTCGATCTCGGGATTGCCGTCGAAATAGTCCTCGACCGGCCCCTGGCCGCGGCTGGTGATGAAGACGAAGTGCTCGATCCCGGCGGCCCGCGCCTCCTCGATCACATAGGACAGGATGGGCCGGTCGAAGACGTTGAGCAGATTCTTCGGCGTCGCCCGCGCCACCGGCAGCATCCGGGTTCCGAGGCCCGCCACCGGCAGCACCGCCTTGCGCACGCGTCTGGACATTCAGCCCCCTCGATTGATCCCGCCGGACGATTCCGATCGTCCAGAAACCTGAAAGGCGTTTCCAGCCGGTTTCGTGGCGGCTCTCAGAATCTCACGAGGGCGTGAACGGTCGCCGGCGAAATAGCCGCCTATTCGACGGTCACCGACTTGGCCAGGTTGCGCGGCTGGTCGACATCCGCGCCCTTCTGGACGGCCACGTGATAGGCCAGCAACTGGATCGGCGCGGAGAAGACCAGCGGCGCGATCAGCGGGTCGCACCGCGGAGCGGTCACCACCACGCGGGCGCCGGCCGGGGCGCTCTGCTCGCCCTCCGGGTCGGTGATGAACACCACCTGTCCGCCTCGGGCCATGACCTCGCTCATGTTCGAGGCGGATTTTTCGAAATAGCTGTCGAAGGGCGCCAGGATCACGATCGGCGTCGCCTCGTCGACCAGGGCGATAGGGCCGTGCTTCAGTTCGCCGGCGGCATAGCCCTCGGCGTGGATATAGCTGATTTCCTTCAGCTTCAACGCCCCTTCCAGGGCCAGCGGATACATCGGGCCGCGGCCCAGATAGAGCACGTCGCGCGCCTTGGCGACCTCGACGGCGATGGCCCGCACGGCGTCTTCCAGATTGATCGACTCGGCGATCAGGCGCGGCGCTTCCAGCAGCACCCGCACCAGCCGGCCTTCCTCGGCCGCGTCGATCCTGCCGCGCGCGCGGGCGGCGGCGACGGCCAGGGCGGTCAGCATGCTGACCTGGGCGGTGAAGGCCTTGGTCGAGGCGACCCCGATCTCCGGCCCGCAATGGATCGGCCAGATCACGTCGGCCTCGCGGGCGATGGTCGATTCCACCGTATTGACCAGGGCCGCGCTCGCCATGCCCTTGGCCTGGCAGTAGCGCAGGGCCGCCAGGGTGTCGGCGGTCTCGCCCGACTGCGAGATGGCGATGGCCAGCGATCCGGGCCGCAGGGCCGGCTCGCGATAGCGGAATTCCGAGGCGACCTCGACGTCGACCGGCAGGTCGGCCATCTGCTCGATCAGGTACTTGCCCAGCAGGCCGGCGATATAGGCGGTGCCGCAGGCGACGATCTGGATGCGCTCCAGCTTGGCGAAGTCCAGCTCGCCGGGGATCGCGGTGCGGGCGGTCAGGGCGTCCACATAGGCCGATATGGTGCGCTGGCACCCTTCGGGCTGGTCGTGGATCTCCTTTTCCATGAAGTGGCGGTAGTTGCCCTTCTCCATGACCGCGGCCGAGGCGGCGAGCGTCTTGATCGGCCGATCGGCCGGCGCGCCGCTGGAGTCGAAGATCTGCGCCCCGTCATGGTCGATGATGACGTAGTCGCCGTCGTCCAGATAGGCGACGCGGTTGGTGAACGGGCCCAGCGCCATGCCGTCCGAGCCGACGAACATCTCGCCGTTCCCATAGCCGACGGCCAGGGGCGGGCCGTTGCGCGCGCCCAGGATCACGTCGGTGTCGCCGCCGACCAGCACGGCCAGGGCGTAGGCCCCGCTCAGCCGGTCCAGCGTCGCCTTGAACGCCGCCAGCGGATCGAGCCCGCTCTTCAGGTTCTCGTCGATCAGGTGGGCGACCACCTCGCTGTCGGTGTCGCTGGCGAACACCCGGCCCTTGGCCTGCAGTTCGGCCTTCAGCTCGGCGAAGTTCTCGATGATGCCGTTGTGCACCACCGCCACACGGCCGGCGATGTGCGGGTGGGCGTTGCGTTCGGTCGGGGCGCCGTGGGTGGCCCAGCGGGTGTGGCCGATGCCGGTCTTGGCGCTCAGAGGCTCGCGCTCCAGCACCGCCTCCAGTTCGCGCAGCTTGCCCGGCGCGCGGCGGCGCTGCAGTACGCCGTCCACCTGGGCGGCGACGCCGGCGCTGTCATAGCCCCGGTATTCGAGGCGCTTGAGGCTCTCGACCAGGCGACCCGCCACGGGGGACTTGCCGACGATTCCGATGATGCCGCACATGCCGTCGCAGTTCCTTTGCCGTTTGAAGGCGTGATAATCCTCGACCGCCTTTAGCATTCGCAAACGCGGCGTCGACTAAATCTGAGTTTCGTATCGTTTCGGGAA
This sequence comes from Phenylobacterium sp. SCN 69-14, assembly GCA_001724985.1. GTDB lineage: Bacteria > Pseudomonadota > Alphaproteobacteria > Caulobacterales > Caulobacteraceae > Phenylobacterium. The sequence goes on along the minus strand of MEEW01000056.1, from coordinate 8,212 downwards.
ATCTGATGACCAAACGCGCCTATTTCGGAACCGACGGCATCCGCGGCCAGGCCAACAGCCACCCGATGACCGCCGAGGTGGCCCTGCGCGTGGGCCTGGCGGCCGGCAAGCTGTTCATGTCCCAGGACGAGCGCCGTCATCTGGTGGTGATCGGCAAGGATACGCGCCTGTCCGGCTACATGGTCGAGCCGGCCCTGGTCGCCGGCTTCGCCAGCGTCGGCATGGACGTGCGCCTGCTGGGGCCGATGCCGACCCCGGGCGTGGCGATGATGACCCGCTCCCTGCGCGCCGACCTGGGCGTGATGATCTCGGCCTCGCACAATCCCTACACCGACAACGGCATCAAGCTGTTCGGCCCGGACGGCTACAAGCTTTCCGATGCGCGCGAGCTCGAGATCGAGGCCCTGATGGACGCCGGCCTCGGCGAAGGCCTGGCCGCGCCGACCGAACTGGGCCGCGTCGCCCGCGTCGACGACAGCCAGGCCCGCTATGTCGAGATCGCCAAGGCGACCTTTCCGCGCCGCCTGTCGCTGTCGGGCCTGCGCATCGTCATCGATTGCGCCAACGGCGCGGCCTACAAGGTCGCCCCGGTGGTGCTCTACGAACTGGGCGCCGAGGTCATCAAGATCGGGGTCAGCCCCGATGGCGCCAACATCAACGAGGACTGCGGCTCGACCCACCCGGAGGCGGTGGCCCGCGCGGTCAAGGAGTTCCGCGCCGACATCGGGATCGCCCTCGACGGCGACGCCGACCGCGTCGTGATCTGCGACGAGAAGGGCCACGTGGTCGACGGCGACCAGATCATGGCCCTCATCGCCGACCATTGGGCCAGGCGCGACCGCCTGCGCGGCGGCGGCGTGGTCGCCACGGTGATGTCGAACCTCGGCCTCGAACGCTTCCTGGCCGCCCGCAACCTGAAGCTGGAACGCACCCAGGTCGGCGACCGCTACGTCATGGCCCGCATGCGCGAGGGCGGCTTCAACTTCGGCGGCGAGCAGTCGGGCCACATGATCCTCTCGGATTTCTCGACCACGGGCGACGGCCTGCTGGCCGCCCTGCAGGTGCTGGCGGTGCTGAAGGACGCGGGCAAGCCGATGAGCGAGCTGGCGCGCCAGTTCGAGCCGGTGCCGCAGATCCTCGAAAACGTCCGCTTCGCCGGCGGCAAGCCGCTGGAGACCGCCGCGGTGAAGGGCGTGCTGGCCGACGCCGAGCAGCGGCTGAACGGGTCGGGCCGCATCGTGGTCCGCGCCTCGGGCACCGAACCCCTGATCCGCGTGATGGCCGAGGGCGACGACGAAAAACTGGTCAGCCAGGTGGTCAAGGACATCGTCGGGGCGGTGAAGAAGGTCGCCGCCTGATGGACGACCTGGCCGCCTTCATCCGCGGCCTGCCCAAGGCCGAGCTTCACCTGCACATCGAAGGCAGCCTGGAGCCCGAGCAGATGTTCGAGTTCGCCCGCCGCAACGGCGTGGCCCTGCCGTTCGCGACCGTGGAGGCGGTGCGCGCCGCCTACGCCTTCTCCAACCTCCAGGACTTCCTCGACATCTATTACCAGGGCGCCCAGGTGCTGCTGAAGGAGGCGGACTTCCACGACCTGGCCATGGCCTATTTCCGCCGGGTCGCCGCCGACGGCGCGCGTCATGCCGAGATATTCTTCGATCCCCAGACCCACACCGACCGCGGCGTGGCGTTCGAGACGGTGGCGAAAGGCCTGTTCTCGGCCATGGACGAGGCTGAGCAGACGCTGGGGATCACCTCCAAGCTGATCCTCTGCTTCCTGCGCCACCTTTCCGAAGAGGCGGCGTTCGAGACCCTGGAGCAGGCTAGGCCTTGGCTGGAGCGCATCGCTGGCGTCGGCCTCGACTCCTCCGAGGTCGGCCATCCGCCGGCCAAGTTCGCCCGCGTCTTCGCCGCCGCCCGCAAGCTCGGCCTCAAGGTCGTCGCCCATGCCGGCGAGGAGGGGCCGCCCGCCTATGTCTACGAAGCCCTCGACCTGCTGGAAGTCGACCGCATCGACCACGGCAACCGCGCCCTGGAGGACGACGCCCTGACCGAGCGGCTGGTCCGCGAGGGCATGACCCTGACCGTCTGCCCGCTCTCCAACCTCAAGCTCTGCGTGGTGGACGACCTTGCGGCCCACCCGCTCAAGCGGATGCTGGACCTTGGCCTGCGCGCCACGGTGAATTCCGACGACCCGGCCTATTTCGGCGGCTATCTCGGCCGCAACTGGATCGAAACCGCCCAGGCGCTCGGCCTCACCCGCGCGGAACTGGTCACCCTGGCGAAGAACAGCTTCACCGGCTCCTTCCTCGCCCCCGACGAAATCGCCCGCCACCTCGCCGCCATCGACGACTACGCGGCGAACTGACCTAGGCCGTCAGCGCCAGCAGGGCGAAGGTCGCCAGCCAGTGTTCGCCCATATAGTCCCCGGCGACGTGCTCAAGCCCGGCCGCCAGGTGTTCCTCGGCGGCGGCCAGGGCCGCCGGGCGGGCCGGGTCGTCCGGGGCCAGGCTTGCGGCGATGGTGCGCCAGCACCAGGCCCGGCTGAGGTTCAGGCCGTCGAGATGGGCGATCTTCCCGTCGCTGCGGTCGCTGACCCTGGCGGGGGTGAAGAGGCTCGCCGGCCGCCCCCGCGCCGCATCCGGCAGGAACCTGGAGAACCACAGGCGAAAACCTGCCGGTGGCAGCAGCCTGCGCAGGCATTCGGCTTCGATCAGGGTGGGCGAGAGGAAGTCGTCGCCGCTGGGCTCCCAGGCCGCCGCCCCGGCGTCGTCCAGGTACCAGCGGCGGGCCGTCGTCTCGATCAATCGGGCCAGGTCGCCGTCGCCGACCTGGGCGGCGTATTCCTGGGCCAGGGCCAGGGCGAACGCCGTATTGTAATGGGTTCCGGTGCGGATCGGGTAGGTCGCCTTGGGCAGGAAGGCCTTGAAGCGATCGGCGAAGGCCTGGGCCAGGGGGCGCAGGTTCGCCGCCCACGGCGCGCCGCCGTGACGCTCCAGCTCGGCCGCCAGCATCAGCAGCCAGGCCCAGCCATAGGGCCGCTCGAACCCCCCGCTGGTCGGGCGCTGAAGATAGGCGAGCTCGCCGGCGACCTTCTCCGGTGTCAGCATCTCGTTGAACAGGCTGACGATTTCCCTATCGGCAGGCAGGCCTTCGACCTGCCGATGGAGGCTCGCCAGCAGCCAGTAGCCGTGAACGCAGGAGTGCCAGTCGAAGCTGCCGTGGAAGATCGGGTGCAGCAGGCGCGGCGGCAGCACGTCCTCGTCCCCGGCCAGCACCTGGTCGAGCTTGTAGGGATAGGGCCGGCGCACATGGCCCAGCGCCAGCCGGGCGAATTTTTCGGCAAGCTCCGGGTCGAGCCTAGAAGCGGAAGACAAGGACATACATCAGCGCCGTATTGGCCAGGAGAAGGAGGAGGGCGGTCGGGACCTGGGCGCGGATCACCCCGTTGCGGTCCGACAGTTCGAGCAGGGCGGCCGGGACGATGTTGAAGTTGGCGGCCATCGGCGTCATCAGCGTTCCGCAGAACCCCGAGAGCATTCCGATGGCGCCCATGATCGCCGGGTCGCCGCCAAACCTCTGAACGATCAGGGGAAGCCCGATCCCGGCGGCCATGACCGGGAAGGCGGCGAACGCATTGCCCATGACCATGGTGAAGATCGCCATGCCGAAGGTGTAGGCCGCGACCGCCGCCAGTCGGCTGCCGCCCGGCAGCCAGTCGCTGGCGATCTGGCCGATGGCGGCGCCGACCCCGGCGGCGGCGAACACCGCGCCCAGGGCCGCCAGCATCTGCGGCAGCACCGCCGCCCAGCCGACCGTGTCGAGCAGTCGCCGGCCCTCCTGCAGCGGTGCGGCCGGCCGCGCCCGCAGCATCGGCAAGGCGATGGCCAGGGCGACGAACACCCCGAGGATCAGCGAGACCAGCGTCGCCTGCTTGGGATCGACCAGCCCGCCCAGCTCCGGCCGCTTGAAGGCGAAGGTCCCGGCCAGTGCGGTCAGCGGGATGGCCAGGGCCGGCAGGAACAGGCGGTTGCCCAGCCGTGCGGCGCTTTCCGCTCGTTCCTGCGGCGTCGTCGTGCGCGGCTCCCCGCGGCCCAGGCCGCCGACGCCGGCGACCAGGACCATGGCGATCACGATGAGGCCGTTGGCGAGGTCCGGCAGGTGCGAGCCGAACAGGAAGCTCGCCGAGAACAGGCCCCAGAAGGCGGTGTTCTTCCAGCGCTTGGGATTGCTCGCGTCGCGGGCGCTCAGCACCGAGATCGCCGCGAAGAACGCCCCGCCGATGACGTAGAGGACCTCCAGGCCGATCACGGGCGCGCCTCGGCCAGGGCGCGGTCGATCCGCCGGTCCAGCATCAGCAGCCGGCTTCCGTGGATCAGCAGGGCGACGAGCGCGGTCGGGATCGCCCAGACCGACAGGTGGAGGGGCTCGACGAAAATGCCGTTCTGCTCGAGGAAGCCCTTGATGAGCAGGATGGAGGCGATGGCGATGAAGATGTCCTCGCCGAAGAACAGGCCGATATTGTCGGCGGCCGCGCTGTGGGCGCGGATGAACTGGCGGACCGGGTCGGGCAGGGCGCCGTGGCGGCTCTCCGCGGCGGCCTCGGCCATCGGCGCGATCAGCGGGCGCACCATCTGGGCGTGGCCGCCCAGCGAGGTGAGGCCGAGCGCCGCCGTCGCCTGGCGCAGCACCAGATAGAGCAGGAGCAGGCGCCCGGTCGTCGCCGCCTCGATCTGGCCGATCAGGGTCTTGGCGCGCTCCTGCAGGCCGGCGCGTTCGAGCAGGCCGATGACCGGCAGCACCACCCAGACCACGCTGACATAACGGTTTTCCTTGAAGGCCTTGCCGAAGGTCTCGACCACCTCGATCGGCCCCATCCCGCCGGCCAGGCCGGTGACCAAGGCCGCGAGCGTCACCACCAGCAGCGGATTGAGCCGGGCCATGAACCCGATCACCACGACGACTATGCCGATCAGCGAAAGCATCTGGCCCCCTTCGCCGCCTCTCGCAGGCGCAACGTGAACTCTAGCGAGGCCCGGCCGCGCCGCAATCACGCAAGACCATGCCCCTGGCAAAAGGGTTCAATGAAAGGGCAAGTACGGATCGAAGTCTGTTCTTGCGCGTATTCACCTCAGGAGGCGACAGGACTTTGCAGGTCGGTTAATTCGTGTCAGCCTCCTCTGGATCGCACCGCTCGACCGGTGCGGCGTAAAAGAGAGACTGGGAGCGAAACATGCCACGAAACGTCGCCTTCGGGGGCGCTTCGCGGGGAGCGGCGAGAGGCCTGACCTCGATCGCCTGCCTCGCCTTCGTCGCAGCCTTGGCCGTCGCCTTCTGGGCTGGCGCGCTATGGATCGGCAGCGCCATGATCCATCTCCTCGCCCGCTAGAGGCTCGATTTCCGCGATATAGCCGAGCCTGGCCGCAAGATTTGCGATTGACTCGCAAATACCCTGGTGCGCTTCTGCGAGTCAATCGCATCTAGAAGCAGCCGGGGAAGACGCCATGGCCCGGGAGAATCTTCACCGTTCGCCGTTGCGCATCGCCATGATGCTCATCGTTCCGTTCGCGGCCATAGCCTGGTGGCGCTTCGGCAAGCCGCTCTCCATCGGCCACGTCGCCTGGCTGGCCGGTTTCGCCGGCATGTTGGCCATCCGCATCCCGCATCATTCCCGCAACCAGAAGAACGCTGTCGAAGCCGACGCCCACGACGTTTCCGAGCGGGTCCTGTTGGGAGCCATGTGGTTGGCGAGCATGGTGCTGCCGTTCCTGGTGATCGCGACGCCGTGGTTCGACGCCTTCGACTACCGCTTGCCCGAAATCGCGGTCTGGATCGGCGTGGCGTTGCTGGTTCCCTACCTTTGGCTGTTCTGGCGCTCTCACGCCGATCTCGGCCGCAACTGGAGCCCTGGGCTGGAGGTGCGGACCGAACACGAACTGATCACGCGCGGCGTCTATGCGCGGATCCGCAACCCCATGTATGCGGCGATTTGGCTGGGCGCCTTCGCCCAGGCGCTGCTCATCCAGAACTGGATCGGCGGCTTCGCCGTCATCCCCGCCTTCGCCGCCATGTGGTTCATCCGCGTGCCCCGGGAAGAGGCGATGATGCGCGAGCGTTTCGGCGCGACTTGGGACGCCTATGTCGCGCGCAGCGGCCGGCTGGCGCCGCCGATGGGCCGGCGGCCAGCCTCGTGACGTCCATCGACCCTCTCGCCGCACCGGCCTGCGCCAAGGAGATTTCGACGCATGAGCACGCAAAGCCCGACACAGGCCGACCCGATCTCGACCTTGCTGGCGATGACGGATCTATTGACGCCCTACGCGATACGCGCGGCGGTCAGCCTCGACCTGCCTCGGCTGGTGGCCGAAGGCGTCCGCACGCCGGCGGCCCTGGCCGAGCATTGCGGCGCCGATCCACGGGCTCTGGCCAGCCTGGCGGCTTACCTGGCGCGCAAGGGAATCTTCCTTGAAACGGAAGAAGGCCTTTCCCTGACGCCGGTCGGACAATTGCTCTTGTTCGAACAGTCCAGGATCATGCTCTCGACCGGCGGCGCAGCCGACCACTTGCACCGCGCCTGGCCAGGGCTGACCCATGCGGTGAGAACCGGAGCGTCAGGCTACGAGGCGCTCTTCGGCCACGACTTCTGGAGCACGCTTTCCGGCGATCCGGCCCTCTCCGCATCCTTCGACCGCTACATGGAGCACTGGGGGGAACGATGGATTCCCGCAGCCGTGACGGCCCGCGATTGGCGGGCCGACGGTCATATCGTCGATGTCGGCGGCGGGGCGGGTCAGTTTGTGGGCGCCCTGCTGCGGGCGAATCCGACGCTGGAGGGCAGCGTGGTCGACCTGCCGGCCGCCGCCGAGCGCGCCCGCAAGGCCTTTGCCGACGCTGGGCTGGCAAGCCGCGCCCAGGTTTTCGAGGCCAGCTTCTTCGACGAACTGCCCAGGCATGGCGATCTCTACATCCTCGCCCAGGTGCTTCACGACTGGCCTGACGAAGCGGCCCTGGCCATCCTGCGGCGCTGCGCGGCGGCGGCCGGCCCTGAGGGCAAGGTGCTGATCGTCGAACGGGTCATGGGCCAGGCCCCGACCGCCGACCAACTCGCCTCCGACCTCTTCATGCTGGTGCTGTTCGGCGCAAAGGAACGGACGCTCGCCGAGTTCGGCGATCTTGCCAGCGGCGCCGGCCTGGCGGTCGCCGGGACGCATGACATCGGCTTTGGGCTGTTCGCCATCGAACTGCGTCCCTCCGCCCGGTCGGCGGAGACGTAGGGTTCGGGTCAGGCGCGCCCGATGGAGGCGTATTTGAAGCCGCGGCTGCGGACCTCGTCGGGCCGGTAGATGTTACGCAGGTCGACCAGGACCGGGGCCTTCATGATCTCCTTGACGCGGTGGAGGTCGAGGGCGCGGAACTGGTCCCATTCGGTGATGATCACCAGCACGTCGGCGCCCTGGGCGGCGCCATAGGGATCGTCCTTGAAGTCCACGTCGGGCAGCAACTGGCGCGCCTCGTGCGCGCCCTCCGGATCGAAGGCCTGGATTTTCGCGCCCAGGGCCTGCAGGGCCGGCACGATGTCCAGGCTCGGCGCATCGCGCATGTCGTCGGTGTTCGGCTTGAAGGTCAGGCCCAGCACCCCCACGGTCTTGCCGGCCAGGTCGCCGTCGAGGGCGGCCGACACCTTGCCGGCCATGGCCTTCTTGCGGTCGTCGTTCACCTCGACGGTGGTCTCGATCAGCCGCACCGGCGAGCCGGCGTCGCTGGCCGTGCGCACCAGGGCCAGGGTGTCCTTCGGAAAGCACGAGCCGCCATAGCCGGGGCCGGCATGGAGGAACTTGCCGCCGATCCGCTTGTCGAGGCCGATGCCGCGGGCCACCTGCTGCACGTCGGCGCCGACCGCTTCGCACAGATCGGCCATCTCGTTGATGAAGGTGATCTTCATGGCCAGGAAGGCGTTGGCCGCATACTTGATGAGCTCGCTGGTGCGCCGGCCGGTGAACAGGATCGGCGTCTCGTTGAGGAACAGCGGGCGATAGAGCTCGGTCATCACCGGGCGGGCGCGCTCGTCCTCGACCCCGACCACCACGCGGTCGGGGCGCTTGAAGTCCTCGATCGCCGCGCCTTCGCGCAGGAACTCGGGATTGGAGACCACGGCGAACTGGGCGTCCGGCCGCTTGGCCCTGATGATCTTCTCGATCTCGTCGCCGGTTCC
>MEEW01000055.1 GCA_001724985.1 Phenylobacterium sp. SCN 69-14 | reverse complement strand
GCTGTCGCGTGGTCCCCCTCCCCCGCTTCGCAGGGGAGGAAAATGGAGCAATGCGACAGTCTTCTCCCAAGAGGGGAGGATCTGAAGAACGACGCGGTCACGCGATATCCGCGCCCAGGCCGCGCATCAGCTCCACGAAGCCGGGGAAGCTGGTGGCGATCATGCCGGGTTCGTCCACCGCCACCGCGTCGTCCGAGGCCAGGCCCATGACCAGGTGCGACATGGCGATGCGGTGATCGCCCTTGGTCGTCACCCGCCCGCCGCCGCGGACCGGATGGTTGCCGCGGGCGGCGCCGACCACGATCAGGCCTTCGGGCTCCTCCTCGACCCCGACCCCGCAGGAGGCCAGGCCCGCCGCCATCAGGGCGATGCGGTCGCTTTCCTTGACCCGCATCTCGCCGATGCCGCGCATCGCCGTGGGGCCGTCGGCGAAGGCCGCGGCCACCGCCAGGATCGGATACTCGTCGATCATCGACGGCGCCCGTTCCGGCGGAACCGCCACGCCCTTCAGCGCCGAATGGCGGGCGGTGACGTCGCCGACCAGCTCGCCGCTCTCCTCGCGCTGGTTCGAGATCGTCAGGTCCGCGCCCATCTCCTGCAGGGTGACGAACAGGCCCGCGCGCAGCTCGTTGAGCAGAACGCCCTCGACCGTCACCTCCGAGCCCGGCGTCACCAGGGCCGCGACCAGCGGGAAGGCGGCCGAGGACGGATCGCCCGGCACGCGCACGCGGGTCCCGGTCAGGCTCTGGCCGCCCGGCAGGGTGATCCAGCGCCCGTCCGCCCGGTCCTCGACCGTGAGGCTGGCGCCGAAGGCCCGCAGCATCCGTTCGGTATGGTCGCGGGTAGCTTCCGGCTCGATCACCTGGGCGCCGCCCTGCGCGTGCAGCCCGGCCAGCAGCACCGCCGACTTCACCTGGGCCGAGGGCTCGGGCAGGCGATAGGCCAGGTGCTGCAACGATCCGCCCTGCAGGGTCAGCGGCAGGCGCCCGTTCGAGCGGCCCATGAAGCTCGCCCCCATCTGGGCCAGCGGGTTCAGCACCCGGCGCATGGGCCGGCTGCGCAGCGATTCGTCGCCCGTGAAGGTGGCCGCGAACGGGAAGCCCGCCATCGCCCCCATGATGAGCCGCACGCCGGTCCCGGCGTTGCCGCAGTCGATCACGTCCGAAGGTTCGGAAAAGCCGCCCTCGCCCTCGACGCGCCAGCGCCCCTCGCCCAGCCGTTCGACCTGCGCGCCGAAGCTGCGCATGGCCGCGGCGGTGCGCAGCACATCGTCCCCTTCCAACAGCCCTTCGATCTCCGTGGTCCCGCGCGCCAGGGCGCCCAGGATCAGCGAACGGTGGGAGATCGATTTGTCGCCTGGGGCGCGCACGCGCCCACGCAGCGGGCCGCCGCGTTTCGCGGTCAGTCCTGCCGACGTCATGGAATAACCAAGCCTCCTTGGGCCTGCTGTTTTCAAGAAAGGGGTTTGCTTTTGACAGCGGTCTTCGCGCATGGCAAGTGAGCCCGCTTCAATTCCAAACCCTCTCTAAGAGGCTCAGCTCCTTGGCCAATCCCGAACTGGGCGCAAAGCAGATTTGCCCCAACTGCCAGGCGAAGTTCTACGATCTGACCCGCCGGCCCGCCGTCTGTCCCAAGTGCGGCACGGAGTTCGATCCGGACGAAGCCGTCCGCAACCGCCGCGTCCGCGCCCGCACCTCCCCGGTCGACCATGAGGAAGCCGAGGATCAGGTCCGCGACAAGTCCACGGAAGACGAGGACGAGGAGGACGAGGACAGCGCGACCCCGGAACTCGACGAGGTCGCGGACGAGCCGCCGCTCGTCTCCGACGACGACGACGAGGCGCCCGACGCCACGCCCGAGGACCAGCTTTCGGAGTTCTCCGAGGACGATCTCGAGGACGAGGAAGGCGACGACGTTCCGTTCCTGGAGGACGAGGACGAGGACGATTTCGACGACGCCGAAATCGAAGGCCTGCCTGGCGAAGGCAGCGACGACGACCGGTAAATCCGGGGTGCGGCGACCCACCCAAAAAAATCTTTTCGGGTGGGTTGATCGCGCCAAACTCTCAGACTAGGTTCCGCGCCTCTTCGGGGGGCGACCTGTCGAAGAGACCCGAGACCTCGGGGCTATAGCTCAGTTGGTAGAGCGCTTGAATGGCATTCAAGAGGTCAGCGGTTCGACTCCGCTTAGCTCCACCATGAACCCCGCCGGCCGCCGCTGGCGGGGTTCTCCATTTCCGGACATCGCAGGGATCGGGCCGCTGGACGGTCGGCGCGCCCAGCTCAGGGGAAGAGCCAGCCGTGGCTTCCGGCCACCGCGCCGAAGACGGTCACGAGGCTGAGGACCAGCAGCGCGACGTGCATCCGCTGGAACACGGAAAAGGCGCGCTCTGGATCGCGGCGCGCCCAGGCCGGGAAGATGCGGTGAAGCACCAGGGGCTCGCCGACGAACAGGATGAGGGCGAACAGCAGCCACACGCCGACCATGGCGTGCATCCACCAGTAGCGAGGGTCGGCGAACCGATCCCATAACCCCAGGCGCGCGGTCATGTAGAGGCCGCTCAGCCCCACCACGATCACCGCGGCCCGCGCCTGCCAGATGAAGCGCCGCTCGAACGCCTCGAACGCCTTGAGGCGATCCTCGCCCAGCGCGCCGCGCCGGACCGCCGGCAGGACGACGGTGGTGACCATGGAGACGCCGCCGATCCAGACGACGACGCCGAGAACATGCAGCACGCGGGCAAGGGTCAGTTCATCCATGGGCGGTCCTCCTCGACCGCCGCGCCAGGCGTTCCAGGCGATCAGCGCAGGCGGGCGCCGATCTGATCGAGGAGCGCCAGGCGCCGCTTTTCAAGGTCTTCGAGCACGGCGTCGTCGGCCGGCGCTATGCCCTTCTGGATCTGCTGGATCTGTTTCCAGAGGTCGTGGTTCTGTTCGAGCAGGGCCTGGAAGCCGGCGTCCGACGCCTTCAGCGCGTGAATGGCCTCGGCCTTGTCCGCGAACTCTTCGGCCAGGGCCTGGTCAAGATGGGTCGTGGGCATCGGAACTCCTGTCGCAGGTCGTGGAAGCGGTCGCGCACGGCCGCCACGGCCGACCTTAGGGCCAGGCCGCCGGCCGCCGATTTGATCGTGGTCAAGGCCTGGGACCTTCCTCCAGATCCCGCGCCGTTGAAATCGAGCCCGCCCATCGCCACATGTGATCCAACCGGCCCGGCGCGCCTGATCCAGGGCTCCGGGCCGGGGAGTCGCTTGAACCTGAGGACTCTGGAATGAACCGGACGCTTGTCTTCGACAGCCCTTTCCTGCTGGGTTTCGATCATACCCGCAGCCTGATCGAGCGCGCGGCCAAGGCCGCGGCCGAGAGCTATCCCCCTTACAATGTGGAGGATCGCGGCGAGGGCGCCCTGCGCATCACCCTGGCGGTCGCCGGCTTCACCCCGGACCAGCTTGCGGTGACCGTGGAGGACCGCCAGCTCATCGTGGCCGGCAAGCGCGAGGGCGCGTCGGACGAGGCGTACCTGCACCGCGGCATCGCCGCGCGCGGCTTCGTCCGCACCTTCATCCTGGCCGACGGCATGAAGGTCGAAGGCGCCATCCTCGCCCACGGCCTGCTGCACATCGATCTGGCCCGGCCCGAGCCGGAGCGCCTGGTCCAGCGAATCCCCATCAAGACGGCCGGCTGAACCGGCGGCCGTCCGACGCGTTGAGTTTACGGAGGTGGTCCTGATGACGCCCAATCTTACGACTGAAGCTTTCGCCGCCCTCGGGGCGCCCGATCTCGTCTATGTCCGCCCGATCAAGGCGGCGGAGATCATCGCCAGCACCCCGGCGGCCCAGATCGAGGGCTTTCAGCTCGATCCCGAACAAGTCCTCTACGCCGTGCACCGCGCCGACGGCGAACGTCTGGCCGTGCTGACCGACAAGGATTCCGCCGTAGCCGCGGCCCTGGCGCACGAACTGGCGCCGGTCTCGGTCCACTGACCGCCGACCATCCTTCGATCCCATGACAAAACGGCCGCCCTGCGATGGGCGGCCGTTTCCGTCCGAAGCTCAGAGAGGCTTTCAGGCCGCCGCGGACGGCTGATCCTGGACCAGCAGCGCATGGATGGCGTCGGGGGTGCGGGCGTTGCGCAGGTGTTCGCGCAGGTCGCCCTGCCGCAGCATCCGCGACACCCGCGCCAGCGCCCGCAGATGCTCGGAGCTGGCGTTGGGCGGGGCGAACAGGGCGAAGATCAGGTCGACCGGCTGCTCGTCGACCGATTCGAACTCCACCGGCTGGTCCAGGCGCACGAAGACGCCGCGCATGCGGTCCAGGCCCGGCAGACGCGCATGCGGCACGGCCACGCCGTAGCCGACCCCAGTCGAGCCGGCGGCTTCGCGCTCGCTCAAGGCTTCCAGAATGACCGCGACGTCGATCCCGAAATTGCGCGCCGCAATGTCCGCCACGGCGGTCAAGGCCTGGCGCTTGCTCGGCGCACTCGCACGCGCGGCGATCGCGCCGCGATCCAGTATGTCGCCAATCTGCATGATCTCGTGACGCCCAAACTCGAATACAGCCCCGAAGGCGCGTCCGGCTCCGGGAAGGACGCCTGAAACCCCGTCGTCAGACGATGGTTCCGTTCACGCCATTCCCGTCGAGCGGTTTCGTGCGTTCGGGATCGACCCAGCCGATATTTCCGTCCGGCCGGCGGTAGACCACGGACAACCCTCCGTGAGCGGCGTTCCTAAACACGATTGTCTGAGATTCCGTCAAGTCCAACTCCATGACCGCCATGGAAACGGTCATCTCGCGGATCGGCTTCTCGGTCTCGGCGATGATCATCCCCGAGGGCGGCGCATGGTCGCTGCGGGCGCTTTCGCCGTCGTCCCAGTCGACATCCTCCTCGCCCTCCGGGGCGCGGATCACGAAATAGGACGCGGTTTCCGCCTGCCGGGCGTTGGCCGCCGGCGAATGGCTCTTCAGCCGGCGCTTGTAGCGGCGGATGCGCGTTTCGATCTTGGCCAGGGCCGCATCGAACGCGCCATGGGCGTCGCTGCCCAGGCCATGCGACTGGAGCGACTGGCCCGAAGCCAGCTTCACCGCGCAATCGACTCTGAAGGAATGGCCCTCGCGGCTGACCACGACGTCGGCGTCTCCGCCACGCTCGAAGTACTTGCCGATGGAACCGGTGATTTCGTCGGTGACCCGCTCCCGCAGGGCCTCGCCAACGTCGACGTGCTTGCCAGACACCAAGACTTGCATGCCCTATCAACGCGCCAGGCCGGCAGAGGTGTCAAGCACCACTTAGCCAGTTCAACAGAAGGCGAACGCCGCCGATCACGACGTCCGCGGCGAGGTACAGCAGAAACCCGCTGAAACCGGCCAGAACATAGCCCGCCACGGCGAACAGACCGTCCCGCTGGAACAGCGAAAACCCGAACACGCCGATGGTCAGGGCGGGCAGCAGGTTGCCCAGCGGGATGGGCAGAATCAGCACGAAAGCCAGCGCCGCGCAGAGGACGCCGATGACCCTCTCGCCCCACGGACTGAACAGGGGCGCCATCCGCGGCCGCGAAATCTTCTCGAACCGCTCGATCCAGGGCAACAGCCGCCCGAAGGCCCGCGAAAGATCGGCGCCCGCCAGCCTGCGATCGTCCACCGCCCGCGGCAACCAGGGCGCGGCCACGCCCATCGCCACCTGCGGGGCGAGCAACAGCAGCGGCGCCCCCAGGATGGTCGAGGAGCCGGGCGGCAGCGGCAGCAGGTTCGGCAGGGCGAAGAAGAACAGCAGCGCCCCGAAGGCGCGGGTGCCGAACACCTCGACGATCTCGCCGATGCTCACGCTCTCGCGCGCGGCCAGGTCGCGGATGATCTGCGAAATCGAAGGGAAGTCGCCGTCGTCGTCCATTCAGCCTGCGTCGGTCTCTTTGCCCATGCTCTCGCTTCAACGCCGGGGCGGGAAATTCGATCTTGCCCGAAATCGTCCATTTACAAGCAGGGCGTCTTTGCCATATCGGAGCGCCATGCGTCGTTCGACCATTAAAAGCGCGATTAAAACCACCATGCCTGCGGGGCGTGGGGTTTCGTGCGCGCACGCCGCGTAAGACCCCAGGACCCCGCCGGAAGGCTGGGGTCGCGATCATCGAAAGCGAAAGACCTCGGCCTTCCGGACCCAAATCACCGGAGACGATAGAGTCATGCTTTCCACCCAAGCCGCCCGCCCCGCCGGCCAGCGCCTGTTCAACGTCGCCATCGTCGGCGCCACCGGCGCCGTGGGCGTCGAACTCATGGAATGCCTCGAGCGCCGCAACTTCCCGGTCCGCTCGCTGAAGCTGCTGGCCTCGCCGCGCTCGGCTGGGCGCACCTACACCTTCCAGGGCCGCCAGATCGCCGTCGAGGCGCTGACCGCCGAATCCTTCGCCGGGGTCGACATCGCCCTGTTCTCGGCCGGCGCCACGATCAGCCGCGAATACGCCCCGATCGCCGCCGCCAAGGGCTGCGTGGTGGTCGACAACTCCTCGGCCTTCCGCATGCAGCCGGAAATCCCGCTGGTGGTGCCGGAGGTGAACGCCGCGGCCATGGGCGAGCACCCGCGCATCGTCGCCAATCCGAACTGCGTGGCGGCCATCGCGGTCATGGCCCTGCAGCCGCTGCACGCCCAGAACCCGATCCAGCGGGTGATCGGCGCCACCTATCAGTCAGCGTCGGGCGCCGGGGCCGCGGCCATGGAGGAGCTGCGCCAGTCGACCGCCGCCTATCTCGCCGGCGAGGCCTTCGAGCCGAAGGTGCTGCCGCACCCCTACGCCTTCAACCTGTTCAGCCACAACGCCGGGATCGACGCGCAGAGCGGCTACAACGGCGAGGAGCTGAAGGCGATGGAGGAAATCCGCAAGATCATGTCGGCGCCCGATCTGCGCCTGTCGCTGACCTGCGTGCGCGTGCCGGTCCTGCGCGCCCACTCCATGGCGCTCACCGTGGAGTTCGAAAACCCGATCACGCCGGCCCAGGCCGAGGAATGGCTGGCCGCCGCTCCGGGCGTCAGGCTGGTCAACGACGCCCTGCGCAACCACTTCCCGATGCCGAACGAGGCCTCGGGCGGCGACGACGTGCTGGTCGGCCGCATCCGCACCGACCTTTCCGACCCGACGGGGCGGACCCTCAGCCTCTTCGTGGTCGGCGACCAGCTCCTGAAGGGCGCGGCCCTCAACGCCGTCCAGATCGCCGAAGCCGTCGCGCGTTGAACCGGAACGGGGGATGCGGGGCCGATCGTCCGCATCCCTTCACCGCCGGGCTCACGCCCGGCGGTGCGCGGCCTCTTCCTCGGCGAGCGGCTGGTCGAGACGGTGGACCATCTCCTTGGGAACCACCTGCCAGAACTTCGGAAGATAGCGGTCCCAGCCGCGCAGGATCTCCTCGGCGAAGACCGAGCCGGTCTCGCGGGCATGCTCCTCGACCAGGGCCTTGAGCTCGGCTTCCCAATGCCGGGTCCCGATCGGTTCGACCACGACGCTGTCCTTGTTCAGCATGGTCAGGAAGCGGTCGTTCAGGTCCAGCACATAGGCCATGCCGCCGGTCATGCCGGCGGCGAAGTTGAAGCCCACCGGCCCCAGCACCACGGCGACGCCGCCGGTCATGTATTCCAGCCCGTTGGCGCCGCAGCCCTCGACCACCGTCACCGCGCCGGAATTGCGCACCCCGAACCGCTCGCCCGCCAGGCCGGCGGCGAACAGCCGGCCGCTGGTCGCGCCGTAGAGGACGGTGTTGCCGAGGATGGCGTTGGCCTGCGCCGCCGCCAGGCCCGGCGAGGGGCGGATCGCCAGGGTCGCCCCCGAGAGCCCCTTGCCGACATAGTCGTTCGCCTCGCCGGTCAGCTCGATTCTCAGGCCCTGGACGGCGAAGGCGCCCAGGCTCTGGCCGGCCGAGCCCTTGAGCTGCACCGTCAGGTGGCCGGGCGGCAGGCCGTCCATGCCGAACCGGCGCACGATATGCGAGGAGGTGCGCGAGCCGATCGCCCGGGCGGTATTCCGCACGGTGTAGGTCAGTTGCATCTTCTCGCCGCGCTCCAGCAGCGGGGCCGCGTCACGGACGATCTGCGCATCGAGGGTGTCGGGAACCTCGTTGCGCCCTTCCACCGTGCAGAACGGCGCGTGCGGGCCTGGGTCGGCGCGCACCAGGAGCGGGTTGAGGTCGAGGTCGTCGAGGTGTTCGCCCCCGCGGCTGACCTGTTGCAGGAGGTCGGTGCGGCCGACAATCTCGTTCAGGCTGCGGAAGCCCAGGCCGCTGAGGATCTCGCGCACCTCCTCGGCGATGAAGGTGAAGAGGTTGATGACCTTCTCCGGGCTGCCGGAGAACTTGGCGCGCAGGGCCTCGTCCTGGGTGCAGATCCCCACCGGGCAGGTGTTGGAATGACACTGGCGGACCATGATGCAGCCCATGGCGATCAGGCTGGCCGTGCCGATGCCGAACTCCTCGGCGCCCAGCATGGCGGCGATCACCACGTCGCGGCCGGTGCGCATGCCCCCGTCCGCCCGCAGCCGCACCGAATGGCGCAGGTTGTTCAAGGTCAGGACCTGGTTGGCCTCGGAAAGCCCCATCTCCCACGGCCCGCCGGCGTACTTGATCGAGGTCTGGGGCGAGGCGCCGGTGCCCCCGACATTGCCGGAGATCAGGATCACGTCGGCCTTGGCCTTGGCCACGCCCGCGGCGATGGCGCCGATGCCGGTCATGGCCACCAGCTTCACGCAGACCCGCGCCTCCGGGTTGATCTGCTTGAGGTCGTAGATGAGCTGGGCCAGGTCCTCGATCGAATAGATGTCGTGATGCGGCGGCGGCGAGATCAGCATCACGCCGGGGGTGGAGTGCCGCAGCTTGGCGATCAGTTCGGTGACCTTGAAGCCGGGAAGCTGGCCGCCCTCGCCGGGCTTGGCGCCCTGGCTGACCTTGATCTCGATTTCGCGGCACTCGTTCAGGTACTGCGCCGTCACGCCGAACCGGCCCGAGGCGATCTGCTTGACCGCCGAGTTCGGATTGTCGCCGTTGGGCAGCGGCGTGTAGCGCGCCGGGTCCTCGCCGCCCTCGCCCGACACGCTCTTCGCGCCGATCCGGTTCATGGCGATGTTGAGCACGCCATGCGCCTCGGGGCTCAACGCGCCCATGCTCATGCCGGGCGTCAGGAAGCGCTTGCGGATCTCGTTGACGCTCTCGACCTCGTCCAGGCTGACCGGCCGCTCGGTCGAGCGCAGGTCCAGCAGGTCGCGGAGCTGGATGGTCGGCATCCGCCGCATCCCCTCCGAGAACGCCTTGTAGGCGGCGTAGCTGCCGGTGTCGCAGGCCCGTTGCAGGGTATGGATCATCCGCGCCTCGAAGGCGTGGGCCTCGCCGGCGCGCCGGGCCTTGTAGAAGCCGCCGACCGGCAGTGAGATCGCCCCGCCGTCCCAGGCCTTGCGGTGCAGTTCCACGGCCTTGGCCTCCAGGCCGGCCAGGCCGATGCCGGAGATGCGCGACGGCATGCCGGGGAAGAACTCGGCCACCAGCGCCCGCGACAGGCCCAGCGCCTCGAAGTTGTAGCCGCCGCGATAGGACGAGATCACCGCGATCCCCATCTTGGCGATGATCTTCAGAAGGCCGCCCTCGATGGCGTGCTTGAAGTTCAGGCACACCTGGCGCAGCGACAGGTCGCCGGTCAGGCCCCGCTCCATGCGGTCCATGAAGCTTTCCTGGGCCAGATAGGCGTTGACCGCCGTCGCCCCCACCCCGACCAGCACCGCGAAATAGTGGGTGTCCAGGCACTCGGCCGAGCGGACGACGATCGAGACGTAGGACCGCAGCCCCTTGGCGACCAGCGAGGAATGCACCCCGCCGGTGGCCAGGATCATCGGCAGGGCGACGCGCTCGGGACCGGCCCCCTCGTCGGTCAGGACGATGGTGGCGCAGCCGCGCAGGGCCGCGTCCTCCGCCTCGGCGCGGATGCGGTCGAGATTGGCCCGCAGGGCGTCGCCGGGCCGCCCGTCCGGGGCCGGCGGCGGCATGGTGCAGTCGATGATCGCGACGTTCTTCTCGCCGATCACCTCGATCACGCGCTGGTACATGCCGGTGGTGAGCACCGGGCTTTCCATCACGAAGACGTCGGTCTGGGCCTCGTCCTGGGCCAGGATGTTGCCCAGGTTCTTGAACCTCGTCTTCAGGCTCATCACCGAGGTCTCGCGCAGCGAGTCGATCGGCGGATTGGTCACCTGGCTGAAGTTCTGCCGGAAGAAGTGCGACAGCGGCCGGTAGGTCTGCGACAGCACCGCCAGCGGCGTGTCGTCGCCCATCGAGCCGACCGCCTCCTTGGCGTCCTCGACCATGGGGGCCAGGATCAGCTCCAGGTCTTCGAGGCTGAGGCCGGCGGCGACTTGGCGGCGCGCCAGCTCCTCGCGGCCATAGGCGCGGGGCTCCGGCCCCTCGCCGATCACGCCTTCCAGATTGACCATGTTGCCCAGCCACTGGTCGTAGGGGTGGCGCTGGGCCAGGCGGTCGATGATCTCGTCCTCGCCGTAGAGCCGGCCCTCGGCCAGGTCGACCGCCAGCATGCGGCCGGGCGAGATGTGGGACTTGCGCACGATGCGCGCCTCGTCGACGCGGCACATGCCGGCCTCCGAGCCCATGATCAGCAGGCCGTCATCGGTATAGGCCACGCGCAGCGGGCGCAGGCCGTTACGGTCCTTGCCCGCCACCACCCAGCGGCCGTCGCTGGCGCAGATGGCGGCCGGGCCGTCCCACGGCTCCATCACCGCGTTGCAATAGGCATAGAGCGCCTTGTGCGCCGGCTTGATCTGCTCGTCCGAGCGGGCGTTCCACGCCTCGGGGATCAGCAGCGCCTTGGCCATGGGCGCGTCGCGCCCGGCGCGGACCAGCACCTCGAAGGTGTTGTCCAGGGCCATGGAGTCCGAGCCGTGCGGGTCCTGGATGACCGGCTTCACGTCGTCGCCCATCTCGCCGAAGGCGTCGGCCGCCATCCGGATCTCGTGCGACTTCATCCAGTTGACGTTGCCCTTCTTGGTGTTGATCTCGCCGTTGTGGGCGAGCATCCGGAAGGGCTGGGCCAAGCGCCATTCGGGGAAGGTGTTGGTCGAGTAGCGCTGGTGGAAGATCGCCACCGCCGCGGCGAAGCGCTCATCCCGCAGGTCGGGATAGAACTCGTCGATGTGCTGGGCCAGGAACATGCCCTTGTAGATCAGTTGCCGGGCCGAGAACGAGCACAGGTAGAAGTGCGAGATGCCGGCGGCGGCCACGCGCTTCTCGATCCGCTTGCGGCAGAGGAAGAGCGCCCGCTCCAGCGCCTCTCCGGTGAGGCCCGCGGGCGGCGAGAGCATGATCTGCTCGATCTCGGGCCGGGTGGCGTTGGCCTTCTCGCCGATCACCGAGGTGTCCACCGGCACCTGGCGCCAGCCATAGATATAGAAGCCGAAGCGCAGGGCCTCGGCCTCCACGATGGTCCGCGCCGCTTCCTGGCCGCCGAGGTCGTTGCGCGGCAGGAACACCTGGCCGACCGCGATCGGGCCGGGGCGCAGGGTGTGGCCGATCCGCGTCACCTGGTCGGCGAAGAAGTCCTGCGGGACAGACAGCAGCACGCCGGCGCCGTCGCCGGTCTTGCCGTCCGCATCGACCGCGCCGCGGTGCCAGACGCTCTTGAGGGCGGTGATGGCCAGTTCGACCACCTCGCGCCGCGGCTTGCCGTCCACCGCGCAGACCAGGCCCACCCCGCAGGCGTCGCGCTCGTCGGCGGGGGAATAGGCGTGGGCGGCGGTCAGGGCGGCGCGGTTGGCGGCGTAACGGTCCAGCTCAGCGCTCACCCCGGCGAAGGCCGGGGTCCAAGCCGAGGTCTGGTTCCGCATCGCCTGCGGGGGTTCGCGGCCGCTTGGGTCCCGGCCTTCGCCGGGATGAGCGGGAGGGAAATGGTCGCTCATGATTGCTACTCCGCGGCCAGCAGCGCGCGCTGCGAGAGGTATTGATGGATGGCGTCGGCGGCGTCGCGGCCGTCGCGGATGGCCCAGACCACCAGCGAGGCGCCGCGCACGATGTCGCCGGCGGCGAAGACGCCTTCGAGGCTGGTCATCTGGGTGCGGAAATCGGCCTTCACCGTGCCCCAGCGCGAAACGGCCAGGTCGGGCGCGCCGAACAGGGCCGGCAGGTCCTCCGGATCGAAGCCCAGCGCCTTGATGACCAGGCCCGCCGGGAGGTCGAAATCGCCGCCCTATGCGCGCGGCGCGCAGGCCGGCGGCCGCACCCGCCTCGCCCAGCACCGCGCGCGGGGCGGCCAGCCATTCGAACACCACGCCTTCCTCCTCGGCGTGGGCGACCTCGCGCACCGAGCCGGGCATGTTGGCGCGGTCGCGGCGATAGAGGCAGGTGACGGACTTGGCGCCCTGTCGGACCGCCGTGCGCACGCAGTCCATGGCCGTGTCGCCGCCGCCGACCACCACCACGTCGCGCCCGGCCGCATCGAGTTCGCCGCTGTCATAGGCCGGGACGCTGTCGCCCAGGCCGACGCGGTTGGAGGCGATCAGATAGTCGAGCGCCGCCGTCACCCCGGCCGATCCCGAGCCGGGCGCGGTCAGTTCGCGCGCCGCATAGACGCCGGTGGCGATCAGCACGCTGTCGTGCCGCGCGCGCAGGTCGGCGAGGCTGGCGTCGCGCCCGACCTCGAAGCCGAGCCTGAAGACCACGCCGCCTTCGGCCAGGCGGCGGGTGCGGCGCTCGACCACCTCCTTCTCCAGCTTGAAGCCGGGAATGCCGTAGATCAGCAGGCCGCCGGCCCGGTCGTGGCGATCGTAGACGGTCACCGCATAACCGGCCTCACGCAGCCGCTCGGCCGCCGCCAGCCCCGCTGGCCCCGCGCCGACGATCCCCACCGAGGCGCCGCGGTCGGGACCGGGGCGCAGCGGCTCGACCCAGCCTTCCTCCCAGGCCTTGTCGGTCAGGTAGCGCTCGACCGCGCCGATGGTGACGGTGCCGTGGCCCGACTGCTCGATGGTGCAGGAGCCTTCGCACAGGCGGTCCTGCGGGCAGATGCGGCCGCAGATCTCCGGCATGGAGTTGGTCGCCTGGCTGAGCTCATAGGCTTCCTGCAGCCGCCCCTCGGCGGTCATCCGCAGCCAGTCGGGGATATTGTTGTGCAGCGGGCAGTGCGTTTGACAGAACGGGACGCCGCATTGCGAACAGCGCGAGGCCTGCTCGGCCGCCTTGGCGTCGATGAAGTCGGCGTAGATTTCATGGAAATCGCCGGAACGCGCCTTGGCCGCCCGCTTGGCGGGCGTGGTCCGCTCGACCGTGATGAACTTCAGCATCCGCTCGGCCATGGCCGCATCCTCCGCCTGCACGCCAGGCGGCGACCGCTTTAGCGGTGAAATATCAGGCCCGAAAGTTCATGGTCCTATAACTAGACCAATTATGGGGAATAACCTTTGCGCCCACAGAGGCTAGCGCTGCTCTTCTCCATTTTAGTCCTAAAAATGGATGAACTGGAAATTTACCCTGTTCGTCGCCCTTGATCCTCCAACCTCATCCCAGGGAGTCGCCCCGTGTCGGACTGGATCGCAGCCGTCATCCTCGGCCTGATCGAAGGCTTGACGGAGTTCATTCCGGTCTCCTCCACGGGGCACCTGCTGCTGGCCAAGAAGCTGCTCGGCCTGCCCAGCGGCTTCTGGGACACCTTCAGCGTCATGATCCAGCTCGGCGCGATCCTGGCGGTGGTGGTGCTCTATTTCCAACGGCTGTGGGGGGTGTTCGTGCGCCTGCCCAGCGATCCGGCGGCGCGCTGGTTCGCCGCCAGCGTGATCCTGTCGATCATCCCCTCCATGGGGGTCGCCTTCCTCGCCCACGATTTCATCAAGACCGTGCTGTTCGAGAGCATCGGCCTGATCTGCGTCATGCTGATCCTGGGCGGGATCGTCCTGCTGGCCATCGACCGCTGGGCCCCGGCGCCCAAGGAGCACGACGCCATGCAGATGTCGTGGAAGCGCGCCCTGGGCATGGGCCTCTTCCAGTGCCTGGCCATGGTGCCGGGCGTCTCGCGCTCGGGCGCGACCATCGTCGGCGGGGTGCTGATCGGTGTCGATCGCCGCGCGGCGGCCGAGTTCTCGTTCTTCATGGCCATCCCGACCATGCTCGGCGCCTTCGTCCTGGATTTCTGGGAGAACAAGGACGTGCTGACCTCCGACAACCTCGGGATCATCGCCATCGGCTTCGTGGTCAGCTTCGTCTCGGGCCTGGTCGTGGTGAAGACCATGCTCGACTTCATCAACCGCTTCGGCCTGGCCCCCTACGGCTGGTGGCGCATCGCCGCGGGCCTGATCGGCCTGGGCGTGCTGTACATCGGCCACTGAGCCGCTGTTGTCGTCCCGGTTTGCGAAGCAAGACCGGGATCCATGAACACCAGATGGGGCAGGATGTGGCTCGGCCGCGTCTCAGTCTTGAGATTCAGACGCGAATGGGTCCCGGTCTTCGGCTGCGCCGAAACCGGGAAGACACGCGAGCAGATAGCCTAAGCTCAGGCCGCCGTCAGCGCCTGGTCGGCGAACTGGCCGCCCTTGCGGAAGCGATAGAGATAGGTCGGCGCGATCGCTTCCAGCGTGGTCGGCGCGGCCACGCCCAATTCGGCCAGGCCCGGAAGCTCGGGATTGGCCAGGTTGTCGCTCTTCAGCAGGTCGACCTGGCCAGGCGTGATCGGCGGGGCCACCGGGGTCAGCAGGCCGATCGGCTTGCAGAGCCTGGAGATCAGGCCGGCCGCCGGGAACGGCAGGGCGACCAGCGAACGGCGACGCCCCGTCTGGGCGATCACGTAGTCCAGCAGCTCGCGCATGGTGTAGACGCCCGGCCCGCCCAGTTCGTAGGTGCGGCCGGCCGCTTCGGGATCGAGCACGGCGTTGGCCGCGGCGCGGCCCAGGTCGCCGACGAACACGGGCTGCAGCTTCGTCTCGGCGCCGATCAGCGGCAGGACCGGACTGAACACCGCCATCTCCGCAAAGCTGTTCAGCACCTTGTCGCCCTGGCCGAACACCACCGACGGCCGCAGGATGGTCGCCTCGGGGAAGGCCTCGCGCGTGACCTGCTCGCCCTGGCCCTTGGAGCCGATATAGCCCTCGGCGGCCGCATCGGCCCCGATGCCCGAGATCAGCACCAGCCGCGCGACGCCCAGCTCGCGCGCCATGCGAGCGACATTGGCGGCGCCTTCGACATGCACGCCGGCGAACTTCTGGCGGCCGGTCTCGTGATGGATGCCGACGGCGTTGACGCAGGCCTGGGCGCCGGCCAGGGCGCGGCGGACCGAGGCCTGGTCGCGGATATTGGCCTGCACCACCTCGACCTGGCCGACATCGCCCATCAGCCGCATGGTGTGGGCCAGGTGCGGCTGGCGCACCGCCACGCGGATGCGCAGCCCCTGCCGGGCCAGCGCCCGCACAATCTGGGTTCCGATGAAGCCCGATCCGCCGAAGACCGTGACCAGATCCTGCATGCCGTCCGCCCGCGAAGAAAAACAAAGGGTTTGCAGCCGCCCGGATAGACGAAGCCGCCCCGCGCCGCAACGTGACTCGAATATCTGTCATCGAGGCCGTTGACCGATCCAGGCCGGCGCCCTAAAGAGCGCCCTCCCGATCCGAAGGGAACGGGCCCAGGTGGCGGAATTGGTAGACGCACTGGCTTCAGGTGCCAGTGGCCGAAAGGTCGTGGAGGTTCGAGTCCTCTCCTGGGCACCAAGCGCATGGTTGCCAACGTGCGCTGACAGCTAGAAAAATCCCATAAAATCAGTCATATTCGGGTGCGGTTCGGCCACCGACGCCCGCCCACGTTCGCCGATGATCGGCGCGATTTGGGGGTCACTTTGGGGGTCACGCGCATGACCCCCAAGGAAGTGACCCCCAGATGGCTCTCACAGACGCGGCGATCCGAGCGGCCAAGCCGGCTGCGGCGCAGTTCAAGCTCTTCGACGGGGGCGGCCTGTTCCTGATCGTGCGGCCGTCGGGCGGGAAGCTGTGGCGGCTGAAATACCGTCACCACGGCAAGGAACAGCAGCTGAGCATCGGCCGCTATCCGGAGGTGGGCCTGAAGGAGGCCCGCGAACGTCGCGACGAGGCGCGCAAGGTCATCGCCGGCGGCGGCGATCCGGCGTTCGAGAAGAAGCGCGCCGCCGTCGCCGCCTCGATCAGCGTGGCGAACACCTTTTCCGCCATCGCGCTGGAGCTGATCGACAAGCGCGAGCGCGAGGGGCTGAAGGACATCACCACGGGCAAGGCGCGCTGGCTGCTGTCCCTGCTGGAGCCGGAGCTGGGCCAGCGCCCCGTCGCCGAGATCGAGCCCTACGAGCTGCTGGAGGCGCTGAAGAAGGTAGAGGCTTCGGGCCGGCTGGAAACCGCCAAGCGACTGCTGGCCTTCTCCAGCCGGGTCTTCCGCTACGCCGTCGCCACCGCCCGCGCCCAGCGCAATATCGCCGCCGACCTGCAAGGCGCGCTGGTGGCGCCCAAGGTGAAGCACCACGCGGCGATCATCGACCCCGAAGGCGTTGGCGCCCTGCTGCGCGCCATCGACGGGTTTGAGGGCCAGCCGGTGACGCTGTGGGCGCTGAGGCTGGCCCCGCACGTCTTCGTCCGGCCGGGCGAACTGCGGCAGGCCGAGTGGACGGAGATCGACCTGGACGCGGCCGTGTGGCGCATCCCCGCCAGCCGCATGAAGATGAAGCGCGAACACGCCGTCCCGCTATCGACGCAAGGAGTGGCGATCCTGACCGAGGCGCGCGGCCTGACCGGATCGGGGCGGCTGGTCTTTCCGGGCCAGCGCACGCCCCATCGGCCCTTGTCGGAAAACACCCTGAACGCGGCGCTCCGGCGGCTGGGCTACGGCGCCGACGAGATGACGGCGCATGGCTTCCGCTCGACGGCCAGCACGCTGTTGAACGAGTCCGGCAAGTGGAGCGTGGACGCCATTGAGCGCGCCTTGGCGCACGGCGATACAGACGGCGTGCGCGGCGCCTATCACCGGGGCGCCCATTGGGACGAGCGGGTGCGGATGGCGCAGTGGTGGAGCGACTATCTCGACCGGCTGCGTGACGGCGGTAGGGTCATTCCGATACGCAGGGCCGCCAGCTAATCGCTGGCGCACTCCCGCGCCCGTTCACAACCATCCCGTCGAGTGCAACTTTAAGGTCACGCAACCGAATCATGGGCGTGGGCGATGCCGGCAATCGACCTTTGGAAGCTCGCGACCGAATACTCCGTCTGTCACGCGGCCCTGTTGATCGCTGGTCACAGTCCGGACGAAGCCGAGAGATACAGCTCCTACGACCTTCGGACCGCATGTCCCGGGTATCATGCGGCGAACACAGTCCTTTGTAGCGCCATCGCAGCCGGGACATTGAGCCCCATCAAGACGTTCAACGAATATGACGACTACGGCAATGATTTGGGCTTGGACACTCGCCTTACCCTGGTTTCCATCGCCGAGCTTGATCGGTTCATGCGCTCCAGAGGACATGTCTGTGAGTTCTTCGAGCCCCGCGTCGCGCCCACAGACGGCGCGATGGGACCCGGCGATGCCTACTTCTCGAAAAAGCTCTACGCGGCCAATGCGGCCTGGAACGCGGTCACCAAGGACCCGACCCGGATGCGCGGGAAATCGCCCAAGCAAGCCTTGCAGGAATGGCTGATCGAGCACGCGGGAGAGTTGGGCCTTTTCAAT
>MEEW01000054.1 GCA_001724985.1 Phenylobacterium sp. SCN 69-14 | reverse complement strand
GATTGATCCCGGTCGACAGGTCGAGCCACGGCCCGGGCGCGTCCGGAAACGCCGCCCGGGCCGCAGCCAGCCGCCCGCCGTGGCGGAGGAACTCCGCCAGCGCCGGGTCAGAACTTCGCACGGACGCCGGCATAGAGGCCACGGCCCGGCGAGCCGTAGTTGCGGGTGGTCTCGTAGTCGTCGTCGAAGGCGTTTTCGACCCGGCCATAGAGCTCGAAGGTCTCGTTTACCGGATAGGCGGCCCGAAGGTCCAGCAGGGTGTAGGGCTGGAGCGTCGTGGTGTTGGCCGCATTGTCGAAGCTCTTGCCCACATAGCGGACCGCCCCGCCGAAGCTGGCGCCGTTCGCCCAGGTGTAGGTCGCCTGGATGTTGGCCTGGTGCTCGGGCCGCCGCGCCAGCGCCTTGCCGCGGTTGGCCCCGCCCGCCACGTCGTTCTGCGCGTCCGTCCAGGTGTAGTTGGCCGCCACCTGCAGCGGGCCGAGGTCGGCCGAACCTTCGAGCTCGACGCCCTTGGCCTTGGTGCGGGCTGTGTTGTCGTAATAGCCCCAGCGGATGGCGCCGCCGGCGACCACGCACATCGGATCGGCCGCGGAGCTGCAGGAGACGTAGTCGATCTGGTTGGTCGTCTCGCGCTGGAACCAGGTGGCGCGCAGGACGAAACGATCCATCAGCCGCTGTTCGACGCCGAAGTCCCAGGCGTCGGCCTCCTCGGCCTCCAGCGTGGTGTTCCCGTACTCGGAATAGAGCTGATAGAGGCTGGGGGCCTTGAAGCCCTGGCCGAAGCTGGCGCGCAGGATGGTGTTCCCCTCGTTCAGCGACCAGGCCGCGGCGAGCTGGCCGAGGGTCTTGTCGCCGAAGGTGTCGTGGCTGTCGCGGCGCAAGCCGGCGGTCAGGGTCAGGCCGGGAACCACCTCGCCCTGGACCTGGGCGTAGAGGCCGTCGAGGCCGGCCTTGGCGCGGGCGACGGGCGGGGTCGGGTTGAAGGCGCTGGGCGAAACCGTGCGCATCTTGGAGTCTTCGATCTCGCCGCCGAAGGTCGCGGTCCAGGCGTCGCTGATCGCCCAGACGCCTTGGTATTCCCAGCGCTTGTTCTCGCCGCGGGCGTCGAAGGTGGTCGTGGTGACCGCCTGGTCGGGATTGAAGTTCTGGCGGTCGGTGCGGGTGTAGCCGTAGGCGAGGCGGTTCTTCAGCGCGCCGTCGAAGAGGTCGAGATTGACGCCGAGATAGCCGACGAACTCCTCGGTCTCGCCATAGTCGCGGCTGTCGGTCAGGAAGCCGTCGAAGTCGTTGCGGCCCTTGGAATAGACGCCGCGGACGTCGAACGACAGCGCTTCGGTCACGGCCAGCAGCGCCCGGCCGCTGACGCCGGTGTTCTCATAGCCGTCCTTTTCCGAGCCCAGGCGATAGGACGAGACGCCGCCCGTCTCGTAGCGGCCGGCGGCCAGGCGCCAGGTCAGGCGTTCGGTCTTGCCGCCGACGCCGGCGCGGAAATAGCTCGTGCCCATCGAGCCGCCTTCGGCCGACAGCTCACCGTCGAACGGGGAGTCAGCCGAGGCGGTGACGATGTTGACCACCCCGCCGATGGCTTGGCTGCCCCACAGGGTCGACTGGGCGCCGCGCAGGATCTCGATGCGCGCGATGTCGCCGGCGAGCAGGTTGGAGAAATTGTAGCCGCCCCCGGTCGAGGACGGATCGTTGAGCTTCACGCCGTCGATGATGACCACCGTCTGGTCGGTCTCGGCGCCGCGGATACGCAGGGCGGTGGAGCCGCCGACCCCGCCGTTGCGCGAGAAGGAGACCCCGGGGGTCGTCGCCAGCAGGGTGGAGACGTCGGTCGCCTGGGCGGCCTTGATGTCCTTTTCGGTGACGACGCTGATCGACTGGCCGACCCTGTCGGCGGCCTGGGGCGAACGGTTGGCTGTGACGACCAGCTCGCTGACGCTGGCGATGGCGACCGGGCTGGCGCTCTCGGCCCAGGCGGTGGTGGACAGGCCGCAAAGCGCGGCGGCGGTGGACAATAGAATGGTCTTCATAGGGCGATCCCCTTGACGCGTGACGACTTGGACCTGGGCTGGCGCTCAGGTCCGACGAACGTCGTCTCTCGGGAGAACTCCCCGTCCGCAGGCTCCCACCGAGCACGCGAAGGACGACCGCGTCAGGCAGGTCTCCTGGCTCACGGGTCACAGCCGGTGCGCGCCGCCTTCCCAGACTTTCGTCCAGTGGCCTATGACGCGCGGGCTCGCCGCTTACAGTTGCGGGGGCAGCCCAGGTCTTCCACCTGAGTTCCCTATTATTCCCCTCGCGGGGAACCTGATGCGTGGCCTGGACTAGGCCGCCGCAAGCGGAGCGTCAACAGATGAGCTTCACCCTGGTGATCGGCGGCGCGCGCTCGGGCAAGACGCGATACGCGCTGGAGCAGGCGCAGGCGCGCGGCGCCTCCCGCCGCGTGATGATCGCCACGGCGCAGGCGCTGGACGAGGAGATGGCCCAGCGGATCGCCCGCCACCGGGCCGAACGGGGCGCGGCCTGGGCGACGGTGGAGGCGCCGCTGGACCTGGCCGGGGCGGTGGAGCGGCTGAAGGCCGGCGAGGCGGCGGTGGTCGATTGCCTGACCCTGTGGCTCAGCAACCTGATGCTGGGCGACCTGGATGTCGCCACGGCCGTCGCCGGGACGGCGCAGGCCCTGGCCGCCAGCCCGGCCGAGGTCCTGGTGGTCACCAACGAGGTCGGCCAGGGGATCGTGCCGGACAACGCCCTGGCCCGCCGGTTCCGCGACGAGGCCGGCTGGATGAACCAGGCCATGGCGGCGGCGGCCGGCCGCGTGGTGCTGGTGACGGCGGGCCTGCCGCTGGTGCTGAAGGGTTAGGCCAGGCCGAAAGCCCGCATCAGATTGGCGATCTCCACGCCGCCGGCTTCGCCCTCGGCCAGCAGGGCGTCGTGGACGCGCGTGCGGTCGGCGGGCGGATGGGTCTGGCTGAGCTTGGTCACGCCCTCGATCTTCTCGACCTCGATCGCAAAGGAGCGGATGTAGGGCAGCAGGAAGTCGACCCGCTCGCGCGCGGTCTCCAGCGTCCAGGGGGGCTCGCCCTTGCGTTCGAGGATCTCGGCGCTGCGCCGCAGGACCGCCAGTTGGCCCTCCGGATCGTCGATGGGGGTCAGCCGCCCGCGCACATGGGCCTGGACGTAGTTCCAGGTCGGGACCTCCGGCTTCTCCTCGTACCAGCGCGAGGAGATGTAGGCGTGCGGCCCCCAGAACACCGCCAGGGCCGGTTGCCCGTCCTCCAGGGCGGCGGCGTGCGGATTGCGGCGCGCCATGTGGCCGACCAGCCTCTCCTGCCCGTCGTCGCGCGCGAAGAAGATCGGGGTGGAGGTGGCGTGGACCCCGCCCGCCCCCGCCGTGACCAGCAGGGCGAAGGGGTGCTGGTCGACGATCTCGGCGGGCCGCTCGGCGGCGTAGATCGGCGGAACGAAAAGCGACGGCTCGCTCATGCGGCTTCTCCGTAAGGCGTCAGGTGCGGGCCGGGCCGACGATGGCGCCTGCCATCAGGGTCTGGGTGCGGGCCTGGAGCGGCGGGGCGTTCTGCGACATCAACTGGATCATGCCGACGAACAGCAGGTCGTTCTCCGGATCGGCCCAGAACCAGGTGCCGGCCGCGCCGTCCCAGTGATAGGTCCCTCGGCCCACCGGCACGCCGGCGGCGGCCGGGTCGGTGAAGACCACGCCGTTCAGCCCGATCCCGAAGCCCGGACGAATCTGCTGCTTCCCGATCCCGAAGCCCTTCTGCATCATCCAGTCCGGCAGGTGGTTGGTCATCTGCAGCCGCACGGCCTGGGGACTCAGGATCCGGCGGCCGTCCCACTCGCCCTCGTTCAGCAGCATCTGAGCATAGCGGGCGTAGTCGCCGGCGGTCGAGACCAGGCCCCCGCCGCCCGAGGCCAGGACGGGAGGCGCGCTGTCGTCGCGCTTCAGGGGATTGGCGATCGGCTTCAGGCCGCTGGAGCCGTCGTCGAAATAGAGGGTCGCCAACCGGCGGCTCTTTTCCGGCGGGGTGTGGAAGTCGGTGTCGACCATGCCCAGCGGGCCGAAGATCTTCTCGCGCATGAAGTCGGGCAGGGACCGGCCGCTGAGGCGCTCGATGATCGCGCCCTGGATGTCCATGCCGATGCTATAGGCCCAGGCCTCGCCCGGCGCATAGGCCAGCGGCAGGCCGGCGACGCGGGCGCTGAGTTCGGCGAGGCTCGCCGACTTCCAGACCCTCGCCTCGCGATAGAGGTCGTCGACCGGCGCGCCGGGCTGCAGGCCGTAGCCGAGGCCGGCGGTGTGGGTCATCAGCTCGCGCATGGTGGGACAGCGCTCGGCCGGGGCGGTGACGATCTCGCCATCGGGGCGGCGCTCGACGAAGACGCGCAGGTCGGCGAATTCCGGCAGATGCCGGGAGACCGGATCGTCCAGGTCCCAGAGCCCCTGATCGTGCAGGATCATCATGGCGCTGGCCGTGACCGGCTTGGTCATCGAGAACACCCGGAAGATGGTGTCGGGCGCCAGCGGCTCACCGCTCTCGATGTCCTTCAGCCCCATGGCCGTCTGGCGCACCAGCCGCCCGCCGCGGGCGACCAGGGTGACGGCGCCGGCCAGGACGCCCTGGTCGACGCAGGCCTGGACAGCGGCGTCGACCCGCTCCAGCCCCTCGATGGAAAGTCCCACGTCCTGCGGACGCGCCGGCTCCAGTCGCCGCATGTCTTCCTCCCTTGTTCTTCAGGCGCCGTCGAGAAGCCCGTCCTCGCCCTGCGGCGTCAGGTGCGGGCCGGGCGGTTCGGGCGAGCCGTCCAGGGCCGGCTCCAGCACCGCGACGACCGCGTCGGCCAGGCGGGTGATGGCGCGGGGCGCATAGCCGCCCGAGGCGCGCCAGTAGAGCCACGAGCTGCCGTTCATGAAGAAGGCGCTGAGGCAGATGTCGAACAGCGCCGCATCCGACCAGGCCGAGCCGAGCTGGCGCGCCCGCGCGGCCGTCGCCAGGGCCATGGCCTCGGCATGGCGCGAGGCGATGGGCGAGAGCTTGCCATAATGATGGACCGCGTCGAACAGCGCGAAGTCGAAGCCGATCCGCAGCTCCTCTTCCTTCAAGGCGATCACCCAGGTCCGCAGGGCCTGGCGCCGATCGCCGGCCGCGAGCGGCGTGGCGGCGGCGAAGGCCCGCAGCTCGGCCAGCTTGCCTTCATAGAGGGCGAGGAACGCCGCCTCCTTGTTGGGGAAGTAGTGATAGAAGGAGCCGACCGCGACGCCGGCCTCCTGGGCGATGGCGGTGGCGGTGGCCGCCTCCGCCCCGTCCCGGCGAAGAACCGCGTGGGCGGCCTCCAGGATGGCGGCCATGCGCTGATGCGCCCGGCGCTGCGAGGGGGTGTTGCGCAGCGCCAGGGCGTCGCCGCCGGAGGCCGCGGCCGCCCTCAACGCGCCGCCTCGCGGTCCACCGCGTCGATGACGCCGTCGAAGAAGGCGAAGGTCTCCTCGGCCAGGGCCGGGGCGCTGGCGGTCGGCCAGGCGGCGGTCTTGACGATGACCAGGTCCCGCTTGCGATCGACCAGGATGTACTGCCCGTGGATTCCGATCGCCATGAACAGCCCCTCCCGGCCGGGCCGGTCAGGCGCCAGCCACCACTGGTAGCCATAGCCCAGTTGCGAACGGCCGCCCAGCTTGCCAGGCGCCAGGTTCGGCCGATGCGGCCGGACGGCCTCCACCGACCAGTCGGCGGGCACGATCCGCCGGCCGTCCAGTTCCCCGCCGCGGGCGAACAGCAGACCAAAGCGCCCATAATCGCGCAGCCGCGCCAGCACGCCGCCGGCGGCGACCTCCTGGCCCGCCGCGCCCGGGGCGTCCAGCATCCAGCGCGCGTCGGCCTCGGCCCCCATCGGCGCCCACACCTTGCGCGACAGGTAGTCGGCCAGCGGCTCGCCGACGGCCCGCCGGACCAGCATGCCCAGCACCTCGGTGTCGGCGCTGGCGTAGTTGAAGATCTGGCCGGGCGGCCGCGCGGACGGGATCTGCCGCGCGAAGTCGTAGAGGCCCCCTTGGTTGGCCGAGAACACGCCGATGAACCGGACGATGCCGGAACCGGCCTCGGCATAGGCCTCCTGGAAGCTGGTTCCCGAGGACATGTTGAGCACGTCCTCGATGGAGGCGGTCTCATAGGCGCCGCCCTTCACCTCGGGCAGATACTTCGCGACGGGGTCCTTGAGGCTGACGATCTTGCCGTCGGCCAGGGCCAGGCCGACCAGGGTCGAGACCACCGACTTGCCCATCGAGAACGAGACGAACCGGGTGTCGGGGTCCGCGCCGAGGGCGTAGCGTTCGAGCAGGATGTCCTGGCCTTTCAGCACCAGCAGGCCGCTCACATGGTTGCGGGCGATGAAGTCGTCGAGGCCGAGCGTGCGGCCCTCGAACCGATAGGTCGGGGCGATGGAGCGGGGCGCCACCGACAGCGGCAGGGCCTGCGGCCCGGCCTGCACCCGCCGCGAGGGGAACAGCTCCTCCATGCCCTGGAAGGCGGCCGCATTGTGCTCGGGCGACAGCCACGTCGCCCGCGACCCGACATCGGCCGCCCCGGCCGGCGCAGCCATCGCCAGCGCCGACGCCAAACCCAGTATCCAGCGCATGACCACGCCTCCCTTTTCATGAACTCGAATTCAAGTTCGGTTTCTTGGCATCGCATGGCCGAACCAATTTGTCGAATCCGAATTCATATTCGAATTTTTCCGGGCTTGCGGGAAGGCCGTGGCGTGTGTGCCCGCAAAGACCCGACCTGATCGATGTCGTCCCGGTTTGCGAAGCAAGACCGGGATCCATGAACACCGGCTGGATCGAGCCCTATTCTTCGAGATCGGGCGTGAATGGATCCCGGCCTTCGGCTTCGCCGAAGCCGGGATGACACCCGCTTGATAGTCCGTCCCGCCCCTACAGCGCCCCCTGCTCCAGCAGGTCGGCCGCGTGATTGGCGGTGCGGGCCGAGAGCGCCATGTAGGTGAGCGAGGGGTTCATCGAGGCGCTGGAGGTCATCACCGCCCCGTCGGAGGCGAAGAGGTTGGGGACCTCATGGGCCTGGCCCCAGCCGTTGAACACCGAGGTGGCCGGATCGCGTCCCATGCGGGCGGTGCCCATCTCGTGGATGCGGTCGCCGGGCGGCGTCAGATAGGCGCCGGCCTCCTCCCAGGGGGTGATGTCGACGCAGCCCGCGGCGGCGAGCATGGCGGCCGCGTCGCGCGCGGCCTCGCGCATCATCGCCCGCTCGTTGGCTCCATGCTCCGCATCGATGACCGGCAGCGGGATTCCCCAGGAATCGACGCGCGAGGTGGTCAGGGTGACGCGGTTGTTCGGGTCGGGCAGCACCTCGCCGAACGGCCCCAGCGACATCACCCAGACCCGCTTGGGGCGGCCCGTCTCGTCCAGTTCCCCGCCCGGCCGCCGCATGCGCCGCGCGCCGCCCTGCATGCCGAAGCCGCGCAGATAGTCCTTGTCCTCGGTGACGTTGGAATAGCGGGGGATATAGATGCCAGTGGGCCGGTCGGCCTGGTAGGGCTGGTCGTCGAAGCCGGGATAGGTCCCGAGCAGCGGCTTGCAACTGACGTGGTCCATGAGGTTGCGGCCGACCTGGTCGCTGCCGTTGGCGAGGCCGCGGGGGAAGGCGTCGGACCGCGAGTTGAGCAGCAGGGCCGCGGTGTTGATCGCCGAGGCGTTGAGGAACACCAGGCGCGCCTCGTAGGTCACGCCCTGCTTGGTCAGGCGGTCGACCGCCCGCACGCCGGTGGCGCGGTTGCGGACCGGATCGTAGGTCACGCTTTCCACGATGGTGTCAGTCAGCACGGTCAGGTTGCCGGTCGCACGGGCCGCCGGCAGCGTCGCGGCGAGCGAGGAGAAATAGGCGCCGAGCGGGCAGCCGTGATGGCAGCGCACATAGCCTTCGCAGCGCTTGCGGCCCTGGTCCATCTGCGCCTTGGCGACCCGGCTCAGATTGGCGGTGCGCCCCATGATGAACCGGCGGGTCGGGAAGGCCGCCTCGATGCGCGCCTTGGCCTCTTCCTCGACGCAGTTGAACGGAAACGGCGGCAGGAAGTCGCCGTCGGGCAGTTGCGGAACCTCGTCATAGCCGCCGCTGACGC
Source organism: Phenylobacterium sp. SCN 69-14 (assembly GCA_001724985.1). Lineage (GTDB taxonomy): Bacteria > Pseudomonadota > Alphaproteobacteria > Caulobacterales > Caulobacteraceae > Phenylobacterium. The sequence continues at coordinate 11,687 of MEEW01000054.1, read as the reverse complement.
CTGCGAAGGCCTCGACGTGGTCGTACCAGGGCTCCAGGTCTTCGTAGCGGATCGGCCAGTCGACGCCGTGCCCATCCTTCAGGTTGGATTCGAAGTCGTCCGGCGCCCAGCGATAGGACTGCCGCGCCCAGGTGAGCGAGCGGCCGCCGAGATGATAACCGCGGATCCAGCGATAGGGTTTTCCGGGCACGGTCTCGTACGGATAGTCGTGGTCGCTGGCCCAGAACTTCTTGTTCGAATTGAACAGGGCGTAGCTGACGCCCTCATAGTACGGGTAGTGCAGTTCCCGCTCCTCGAGCGGAACCTGATCCTCGTGCGGCCGCAGCCGCCCGGCCGTCTCGTGGCTGTAGTCGGGGCCATGCTCGATATGCGGCCCGCGCTCCAGCATCAGCACTTTCAGGCCGCGTTCGCACAGCTCCTTGGCGACCCAGCCGCCGCTGATGCCCGATCCCACCACGATTGCGTCGAACTGCATGGTCACCCTTAAGCCTCGCCTTGGCGCGCATCGAACAGCGCAACGGCCTGTCTGAGCGCGGCGATGGGCTCGCCGCGCGGAATGAACTCGTGTCCGACCCACTGGTCGTAGCCGAGATGGCGGAGCAGACCGGCGATGGCGCGCCAGTTGATCTCCTGCCGGTCGTCCAGGTCGCGCCGGCCGGGCGCCCCGGCCGTATGGACATGGCCGATGAGGTCGAAGTTCGCCTTGATGGTGCGGCTGAGATCGCCCTCCATCAACTGCATATGGTAGCCGTCGTAGAGCAGTTTCAGCGCCGGGGAGCCGACCCCGCGCGCGACCGCCGCGCCGAAGGCCGTCCGGTCGCACTGCTGGCCCGGATGATCGACCTTGCTGTTGAGAAGCTCCATGAGCAGCCGCACGCCCAGATCGGCGGCGTGCGCGGCCAGCGGCCTCAAGCCCTCCACGCAGGCGGCGATAGCGCGCTCGTCGTCCCCGTCGCCGAAGCGGTTTCCCGCAAATACGATCAGGGCCTGGGCCCCGCCCCGGGCGGCCTCGTCGAGCCCCCGCCGCACCTCGCCCTGAAGCGCCGCATGCCGCGCGGGATCGTTGAACCCTTCCTCCAGCCTGTGGCCGGTGACCGTGACGATGTCGAGCCCGAGGTCGCGCGCGATGGGCCAATGGGCCTGCGGCAGCATCTCGACGCCTTGCACGCCGACGGCGGCCGCCTGTTTCAGAAACGCGGCCGGCTCGACCTCGCGCCCCGCCGTGAACGACCACCAGGCAAAGCTCTGACGCATCAGCCGGCGCCTCCCGTCCAGCGACGGGCGGCGCGTCCGCTCCTCGTCTCCACCTTGGCCATCGCTTCCGCCCTGCAGCTACGCTCCGGCGGTTCCCGGCGCAGCCGTCGCATCTGGACGCCAGTGTCCATACAATCGATTACATTACAAGACCCGGCAGAGGCGGAAGCCTCGCGGACGGCAGGATGTCGAGGATTTGAAACTGGAGCGGGCGATGGGATTCGAACCCACGACATTCAGCTTGGGAAGCTGACGCTCTACCCCTGAGCTACGCCCGCGCTCTGGCCGCACGCGGCGGCTGGGGCGCGGAACATAGACGGAGCTGGGCGGCGCGCCAAGCGTTCGTTGACCTGCGTCGCCCGCCGCCGCACGATGCGCAAAACAATCGTTCGACGGGAGGTTGCGATGGCCGACGGCGAGGTTCAGGCCCAGGCGAAGTTCACCGCCATGACCGAGGGCACCCAGGACGACTGGATGGCCATCATGCGCGCGGCCGGCCCGTTCAACCGCGAGCTTCCCGACCGGCTGCTGTCGCATCTGAAGATGCTGGGCGGCGACTTCGGCGGCTATCCGGTGGACCGGCTGGAGCACTCGCTGCAGACGGCGACCCGGGCGTTCCAGGACGGCCGCGACGAGGAATACGTGGTCTGCGCCCTGCTGCACGACATCGGCGACCTGCTGGGGCCGACCAACCATGCCGAGATCGGGGCGGTGATCCTCAAGCCCTACGTCTCGGAGCGGAACCACTGGATGCTCGACAAGCACGGCGTCTTCCAGGGCTATTACTTCTTCCACCACCTGGGCCTGGACCGCGACATGCGCGAGCAATACCGCGGTCATCCGGACTTCGAATACACCGCCCAGTTCTGCCACCTCTACGACCAGAACAGCTTCGACCCGAAGTTCGAGTCGATGCCGCTGGAGGCGTTCGAGCCCATGGTGCGGCGGGTGCTGGAGCGGCCGAAGCGGTCGATCTACAAGCGCGAGGAAGCTTAAGCCCACCCCTCAAGGAGGCGGCTCGCCATTGCATCAGGCGTCCATGTCCAGCGAATAGCCGGCCGAGCGGACGGTGCGGATCGGGTCGGTCAGGGCCTCGTCGCGGTTGAGGGCCTTGCGCAGGCGCCCGACATGGACGTCGACGGTGCGGGCCTCGACATAGACGTCCGAGCCCCAGACCGCGTCCAGCAACTGCTCGCGGCTGAACACCCGCCCCGGATGCTGCATCAGGTAGTCGAGCAGCCGGAACTCTGTGGGGCCGAGGTGGATCTCCTTGCCGGCGCGCTTCACCCGATGGGCGACGCGGTCGATGGTGAGGTCGCCGATATGCACGCGGTCCTCGGCCAGGCCCGGACGGATGCGGCGCAGCACCGCGCGGATGCGGGCCGACAGCTCGCTCATGGCGAAGGGCTTGACGATGTAGTCGTCGGCGCCGGTGTCGAGGCCGCGGATGCGGTCGCTCTCCTCGCCGCGGGCGGTGAGCATGATGATCGGCACGTTGCGGCTTTCGGCGCGCTGGCGCAGGCGGCGACAGACCTCGATCCCGGAAACCTTGGGCAGCATCCAGTCGAGGATGACGATGTCGGGCAGGCGCTCGGAGACCAGGGTCAGGGCCTCCTCGCCGTCGGCGGCCACGGCCACGTCGTAGCCTTCCTTGTCGAGATTGTACTGCAGCAGGGTCGAGAGGGCGTCCTCATCCTCGACCACGAGAATATAGGGGGTCAAATTCGGGCAGCTCCTTCAACGAACGCGGGCGGCTCACGCCTGCAGGGCGTCGGTCTTCGGCCGGTCGGCGGAGATCATCTCCTCGCCGGTGACTTCGTAGTGGATGATCTCGGCGATGTTGGTCGCATGGTCGCCGATCCGCTCCAGGTTCTTGGCCACGAACAGCAGGTGGGCGCAGGCGGTGATCGTGCGCGGGTCGCCCATCAAGTAGGTGAGCAACTCGCGGAACAGGCTGTTGTAGTGCTCGTCCACCTCGTCGTCGCGCGACCAGACGGCCATGGCGCGGTCGAGGTCCGAGCCGGTATAGGCGTCCAGCACGTCCTTCATGCGCCCGGCCACCAGCCGGCCCATGCGCTCAATGGAGCGGGTCAGGGGGCCGATCGGCTCGCCGGCGTTGAGGATCAGGGTGCGCTTGGCGATGTTCTTGGCGAGGTCCCCGCACCGCTCAAGATTGCCGGCGATCTTCATGGCCGCCACGGTCTTGCGCAGGTCGTTGGCCAGGGGCTGGCGCAGGGCGATCAGGCGGATGGCCTTGCGCTCGATGTCGCGTTCGAGAACGTCCAGGCGCTCGTCGCGTGAGACGACGGCCTCGGCCAGCGCCTGGTCGCGCTTGACGACGGCCTCCAGGGCGTCGTGGACCTGGGCCTCGGCGATGCCGCCCATGCGGGCGCAGTCGGCGGTGAGCGTGTTCAGCTCGTCTTCGTAGGATTTGACGATGTGCTCGTTCATCGGAAGGCCCCCTAGCCGAACCGGCCGGTGATGTAGTCCTGGGTGCGGCTGTCGCGCGGATTGGTGAAGATCTCGTCGGTCGGGCCGGCTTCCACCAGCTTACCCATGTGGAAGAAGGCGGTCTTCTGCGAGACGCGCGCGGCCTGGGCCATCGAGTGGGTGACGATGACGATGCAGTACTGATTGCGCAGCTCGTCGATCAGTTCCTCGATCCGCGCCGTGGCGATGGGGTCGAGGGCCGAGCAGGGCTCGTCCATCAGGATCACCTCCGGGCTGACGGCGATGGCGCGGGCGATGACCAGGCGCTGCTGCTGGCCGCCGGAGAGGCCCGTGCCCGGCTGGTGCAGGCGGTCGGCGACCTCGGCCCACAGGCCCGCGCGCTTGAGCGAGGATTCGACGATGCCTTCGAGTTCGCTCCTGGAGCCGGCGACGCCGTGGATGCGCGGGCCGTAGGCGACGTTCTCGAAGATGGTCTTGGGAAACGGGTTCGGCTTCTGGAACACCATGCCGACCCGGGCGCGCAGCACCACCGGGTCGATGCCGCGGTCGTTCACGTCCTCGCCGTCCAGCTCGATGCGGCCGGTGACGCGGGCGCCGGGGATGGTGTCGTTCATGCGGTTGATCGAGCGCAGGAAGGTCGACTTGCCGCAACCCGACGGGCCGATCAGGGCGGTGACGGCGTTTTCGGGCACGTCGAGCGAGACGTCGAACAGGGCCTGTTTCTCGCCGTAGAAGACGCNGACGCAGCCGTCGCGGGCGCGGATCTTCGCCGGCGCGGTGGCCTGGACGGGGGGCGGGCGGTCGACCGCGATGTGGACCGGGGCGGTGGCGTCATGAGCCATGGCGTCGTCTCGCTGGCTGGGCATGGAAGTCCTCGAAAACGGGCGCATCGGCGTCACCACCGGCGCTCGAAGCGGCGGCGCAGCAGGATCGCGGCCAGGTTCATCACGATCATGAACACCAGCAGCACGATGATGGCCGCGGCGGTGCGTTCATGGAAACCGCGCTCCGAGGCGTTCTCCCAGATGAACACCTGGACCGGCAGCACGGTGGCCGCGCCGGTGAAGCCCTCGGGCACGCCGGGCACGAACGAGACCATGCCGATCATCAGCAGCGGCGCGGTCTCGCCCAGGGCGTGGGCGAGCGACAGGATGGCGCCGGTCATGACGCCGGGCATGGCCAGCGGCAGGACGTGGTGGAAGACGGTCTGGGTGCGCGAGGCGCCGACCCCGAGCGCGGCCTCGCGGATCGAGGGCGGCACCGCCTTCAGCGCCGAACGCGTGGCGATGATGACGGTCGGCAGGGCCATCAGGGCCAGCACCAGCCCCCCGACCAGCGGCGAGGAGCGCGGCACGGCCAGCCAGTTGATGAACACCGCCAGGCCGAGCAGACCGTAGACGATGGAGGGCACGGCGGCGAGGTTGTTGATGTTGACCTCGATCAGGTCGGTCCAGCGGTTCTTGGGCGCGAACTCTTCCAGATAGGTCGCCGCCAGCACCCCGACCGGAATGGCCAGGACCGCGGTGACCAGCAGCATCATCAGCGAGCCGACCACGGCGCCCAGCACGCCGGCCTGCTCCGGTTCGGTGGAGTCCGAGCGGGTGAGGAAGCCGGTGTTGAAGCCGCTGGTCACCGCGCCGGACGCCTTGAGCTTGTCCAGCCAGTCGAGCTGCTGGTCGTCCAGCTTGCGTTCGTCCTCGGCGGTGACGCGCTTGATCTCGCCCTTGAAATAGAGGGCCGCGTCCGACTTCAGCGGGCCGGTGACGGTGATGGTGCGGCCGGTCAGCGAGGGATCCTCGCGCACCATCTTCAGAAGCTGGAAGCCGAGGTCGTTGGACATCAGCCCCATGACCTTGCCGGACTTGCCGCCGAACTCGTCGTCAGTCTCGCCCAGCTTGGCGAGGACCGACTGCGCGACCATCAGGTCGTAATTGGCCCCGACGGGGTCGGCCGCGTCGATGCGGCTGGCGTCCAGCGTCACCGGCACGCTGATCTGGTAGTCGACGAAGGTCGTATAGCCCTGGTGGACGATCCGGCCGATCAGGAGGGCCAGGAACGACAGGGCGACGACGATCGCCATCCGCCCATAGAGCCGGAAGCGCATCTCCTGGGCGTGGCGTTTCTTCAGCCGCGCCTCGACGGCCTGGCGCAGGCTGGCGGCGGGAATGGCGGCGTCAGTCATACTGTTCCCGGTATTTCTGGACGATGCGCAGGGCGACGATGTTCAGCGCCAGGGTCACCAGGAAGAGGGTGAGGCCCAGGCCGAAGGCCGACAGCGTCTTGGGGCTGTCGAACTCCTGGTCGCCGGTGAGCAGGGTGACGATCTGGACCGTGACGGTCGTGACCGTGTCGAGCGGGTTGAGCGTGGTCTTGGCCTGAAGCCCGGCGGCCATGGTGACGATCATGGTCTCGCCCACCGCGCGCGAGACGGCCAGCAGCAGGGCGGCCATGATGCCTGGCAGGGCGGCGGGCAGGACCACCTTCTTCACCGTCTCGGAGCGGGTGGCGCCCATGGCCAGCGAGCCGTCGCGCAGCGACTGGGGCACGGCGTTGATGATGTCGTCGCTGAGCGAGGAGACGAAGGGGATCAGCATGATCCCCATCACCGCGCCGGCGACCAGGGCCATCTGGTTCTGCACCTGCATCAGGTATTGGGCGAGGCCGTCCAGCGAGCCGCCGGCGAGCTGGGCGCCGATCCAGTTGAAGAAGGCGCGGAACAGCGGGCCGACGGTCAGGGCCGCGAAGAAGCCGTAGACCACGGTCGGCACCCCGGCCAGGATCTCCAGCAGCGGCTTGACCACCGCGCGCGTCGTCCTGCCGGCGTATTCGGACAGGTAGATCGCCGAGTAGAGCCCGATCGGGGCGGCCACCAGCATGGCGATCAGCATGACGAGGAAGGTGCCGACGAACAGCGGCACGGCCCCGAAGGCGCCGGCCCCGGCGAACTGGTCGGCGCGCATGGCGATCTGCGGGTTCCACTCGGTCCCGAACAGGAACTCGTGGATCGGCACCGCCTGGAAGAAGCGCCAGCTTTCCCAGACCAGCGAGGCGACGATGCCGACCGTCGTCAGGATGGCGGTGACCGAGCAGGCGATGAACAGGCCCGCGATCCAGCCTTCCACCTTGTTGCGGGCCCGGAACTGCGGGGAAATGCGCCGGTAGGCGACGAAGACCCCGGCCAGGGCGAGGACCGTGCCCAGCGCGATGGAGCCGTATTCGATCAGGCCGTTGATCTGGCGCGATTTGGCGACCTTGGCGTCGAGGGCGGCCCTGAGCGCGCCGTCATAGATGGTTTCGCTGGGCGCGCCGCCACGCGCGATGGCGCGCGCGTCGTCGTAGAACACGTTCTGCTGCGGCGCGGTCAGTTGGGCGACGGCGGCCGGCGTCTCGGCCCGCAGCAGCCCCGCTTCGAGCCGGCCGCCGAACATGGCGAACAGCAGGATGAGCAGGGCCGCGGGCGCGCCGACCCAGAGGGCCGCATAGCCCCCGTAATAGCCGGGAAGGGAATGAAGCTGCGCCGGCTTGCCCCCGGTCGCCGCCACCGCCCGGCGACGGCCGGCCATGTAGGTGGCGACGGAGAACAGCAGCAGCGCCGTCAGGGCGATCCAGGTGAGCATCGGAGGTCCATGCCGTTGCGCGGCGGGCCGGGAGCAGGCTGCGAACGCCCCTCCCCGCCCAGGCCGGAAACTGCCCGCCCTATGCCGCCGGCTTGCGACAGTTGCGTGACAGTTTCGCTACGATGCTCCGCGCCGCCCTATCCCAGCCGCCAGCCGACGATCTTTCCGCGCCAGACCGTCACCTGGCGACCATCGAGGCCCCACGCGACCTCGGCCTGGAAGGGCAGCCACCGGCCCGCGTACTGGCGATAGTCGAAGAACCGGCCATGCCATGGCCGGGCGACGAAGCACGAGCCTTCGTAACGGGGGCGGTCGGGCGCGAAGATGGCTCCGATCCGGCCTTGATCGTCGAGCCGCAGTTCGACCTCCGCACGGCGGGCGCCTTCGCCATGGCGCACCGTCAGTCTGCGCTCGTCGAGCATATCCCAGTCGAGGGTGCGGTTTCGCAAAAGGGCGTCCGGAGCCCAGGCCAGCTCGGCCAGATAGCGCATGATCTCACCCTTGGCCGCATCGGCGTCGTTCGGCCCGCGGGCGAGCGGGATGACGCCCAGCGCCCTTACCTCGAGCGTCGGGACGCCATCCGCATAGGCATCGGTGACGCTGACCAGGCCAAGAGGGCCGGTCTTGGCCCGCCAGCGAAACCCGCATCGATCCAACCGAATGGTCTGGGTCGCGGAGAAGGCCCGGAACGCCTCGTCGCCCTCGGCCCGCATCGCGCCGGCCTGGACCAGCCGGACCGTTTCGCCCGCCGGCCCCTCACATGCGCCCAGCCGCCGCGCCAGGTCGCGGAGCGCCGGCGGTATCGGCGAAATGGCCCCGGGCGGCTCAGTCATCACGAGATCCCATCGGAAACCTGGCGACTGAAACGGCGGTCGCCGGCCAGGTCCTAGACTGCCCCCGCCTCGGCGCGGACCAAAGGGAAATAGGCGGTGAAGGCGGCGCCTTCCCCCTGCACGCTCTCGACCGCCAGGCCGCCGCGGTGGCGGTTGACGATGTGCTTGACGATGGCCAGGCCAAGGCCGGTGCCCAAGCGCTCGCCGCTCTTCTGGCCCTCGACCCGGTAGAAACGCTCGGTCAGGCGCGGCAGGTGCGCGCGCGCCAGCCCGACCCCGGCGTCGGCCACGCGGATGGCGCAATAACGATCGTCGGCGCGGTCCGGCGTCAGCAGCGAGAAGCGCGCCGCGCGCGGATCGCCCGGGGCGGCCGCCTCGGCCGCCGACACGTCGGGCCGCATGGCGATCCGCACGGCCGCGCCGCTGGGCGTGTACTTCACCGCATTGTCGACCAGGTTCTGGATCACCTGGATGATCTGGTCGCGGTCGCCGGGCGCCATCACCTGGCCGCAGGCCGGCAGGCCCACCGGCTCGAGGCGCACGCCCCGGTCGCGCGCCAGGGGTCCCAGGGAATCGACCACGTCCATCACGACCTGGACGAGGTCGACCTCGCCGTGCGGGGCGATGTGCTCGTTGAGCTCGATCCGGCTGAGCGAAAGCAGGTCGTCGATCAGCCGCGACATCCGCCCGGCCTGGGCCTGCATGATCGACAGGAACTTCTCGCGCGCGCCGGCGTCGTCGCGGGCGTGTCCACGCAGGGTCTCGATGAACCCCGACAGCGAGGCGAGCGGGGTGCGCAGTTCGTGGCTGGCGTTGGCCAGGAAATCGGCTCGCGTCCGCTCGGCGCGGCGGATGTCGGTCTCGTCGCGCAGCACCAGCAGGGCCAGGCGCGCGCCGTCCCGCGCCTGGCCGAGCGGCTTGGCGATGGCGCGCATCACCCGCTCCTGCACCCCGCCCATCTCGTAGACCGCCTCGGCCTCCCGATCGCCGAACAGCGCCTCGTCCACCGCTTCCAGCACGCCCGGATCGCGGATCACCGTGACCAGCAGGCCTGCGTCATATTGTACACGCAGGGTCTCCCGCGCGGCTGCATTAACCAGCACGAAACGCCGGCCTGTGAGGTCTTCTGGCTCATGGGCGGCAATCACCAGGACCGGGTCCGGCAAGGCGTCGATGAGGCTTGCATAGGGCGGCGCGTCCTCGTGCGCGGCGCGCTCGGCGAAGGTGGCCGGCGGCGCGGCGGCGCCCAGCCGTTCGACCACATGCCAGGCGGCCAGTCCGGTGACGCCGCAGGCCACCAGCAGCATCCATGAGACGGCCTTCACGTCAGCTCCGGTCAGAAGCCCGAAGCCCAATATGGCCGCCGCCCCCGCGCCGCCCGCGACCAGGACCGGCCCGACCGGGCCGAGCCAAGGCGGCGAGGGATTGGACGAAGGCGGAAGCGCCAAGGCGAATCGATCCTGGATCACAAAATCAAACCAAGCCCGACCCTTATGTCACCGCGATGACGCCGGCCCAAGCCGGGGCCGTAGCGCAGGTCAGGCTGTCAGGAAATCTGCGACCGCTTCAAATCAATCTCTATTTTCTCGATGGGAATTATAGGATCATTTCGCGGTCGAGTTTGAGACGAACTCCAACACCAAGAGGGGCAAACACCACATGACGTGGAAAACCAAACTCATCACCGGCGCCGCGGCGCTGGCCTTCGCCTGGCCAGGCCTGGCAGCCGCGGACGAGGCGACCGACGCGCGCATCCGGGCGCTGGAGGAACAGCTCGCCACGCTGCAGGCGCAGTTGGCGGACCTGAAGACCTCGACCGCCAGCAACATCGCCGACGTGCGCAAGGAAGCCACCGCGACCACCGTGTCGCTGGCCAACGGACGCCCCACCCTCTCCAGCGCCGACGGCGCCTTCACCGCCTCGATCCGCGGGGTCTTCCAGCTCGACGCGGCCCGTTACGACCAGGCCGGCGCCGGCCCGCTGGGCGCAGACTTCCGGCGCGGTTCGCTGGGCGACGCCGGCGAGGCGGACCATGCCCGCGACCTGTCCGACGGCGCCAATTTCCGCCGCGCGCGACTGGGCATCGAGGGCAAGGCCTTCGGCGCCTTCGACTACAACTTCCTCTACGACTTCGGCGGCTCGGGCACGGAGGAGGCCGGCAAGATCAGCGCCGCCTGGGTGCAGTACGGCTTCCCGGTCGCCGGCCTGAAGCTGCGCATCGGCGCCTTCTCCCCGCCGTCGGGCCTGGACGAAGCGGTCTCGACCAACGGCTCGCTGTTCGTCGAGCGCGCCTCTCCGGCCGAGACGGTGCGCGCCATCGCGGCCGGCGACGGGCGCACGTCCATCGCCCTGCTGGCCGGCGGCGACAACTGGACCGGCACGGCGGCCATCACCGGCAACGTCATCGGCACGTCCAGCTTCGACGAGCAGACGGCCTTCGTGGGGCGCCTGACCTATGCGCCCCTGCGCCGCGGCGACGCCCTCGTCCATGTCGGCGTCAACACCTCGATCGTGATCAATCCGGCCGCCAGCGGCCCGGACGTGGCCGGCGCGCCGGCGGCGACCAACGTGCGCCTGCGCGACCGGCCCGAGATCCGCGTCGACGGCGCGCGCCTGATCGACACCGGCAATATCGACGCCGACGGCCTGACCGTCTGGGGCGGCGAGTTCGGCGCTCAGTGGAAGAACCTCTACGTCCAGACCGAATATTTCGACATCAAGGTCGACCGCAAGGGCGCGCTCGGCGACGCCGACTTCTCCGGCTGGTACGCCCAGGGCGCCTGGACCATCACCGGCGAGCCGCGCCGCTATAGCGCCGGCACGTTCGACGCGCCGCGCCCCGCCCGTCCCTTCGACCTGAAGAAGGGCCAGTGGGGAGCCTGGGAGCTCGGCCTGCGTTATTCCCGGTTGGACCTCAACCACCTCGCGGGCGCGCCGGGCACGGCGCCGACAGCCGGGGCGATCCGCGGCGGCGAACAGGAGATCTGGACGCTGGGCCTCAACTGGTACGTCAACAACGTGCTGCGCTTCCAGGCCGCCTATCAGGACGTCTCGGTCGACCGGCTCTCGCCGGGCGGAACGGCCTTCGGCGCCGGCGCCCTGACCCCGCCCGCCGGCGCGCAGGTCGGGCAGGACTTCAAGATCTACTCCCTGCGCACGCAGTACGCCTTCTGATCCTCCGGCGAGGCGGACGCTCCAGCGGCCGCGGGCTTTCCGCCTCGCCTCCCCTCCAACGAGTCTTCAAGAACCGGACCTCGACATGAGCCAGACCCGACAAGACCTGTCCCGACGCGGCGTCCTCGCCGCCGGGACCGCCGGCGCCGCGGCCGCAGCCGCGCCGGCCCTGATCGCCGGCCCCGCCGCCGCCCAGAGCAAGGCCAAGCCCGTCACCCTGCTGAACGTCAGCTACGATCCGACGCGCGAGCTCTACAAGGACATCAACGCCGCCTATGTGAAGTACTGGAAGGAGAAGGTCGGCCAGGACATCGTCATCCAGCAGAGCCACGGCGGGTCGGGCAAGCAGGCCCGCTCG
>MEEW01000053.1 GCA_001724985.1 Phenylobacterium sp. SCN 69-14 | reverse complement strand
CTCACCGGGTTCAACATCGCCGCCCTCGTCGTCGGGTTCGGGTTCCTCTACCTGCCGATCGTCCTGCTGGTGGTCTATTCGTTCAACGCCAGCCGGCTGGTCACGGTCTGGGGCGGCTTCTCGACGCGATGGTACGGCGCCCTCTTCCGCAACGAGCAGCTTCTGGACGCGATCTGGGTCACCTTCCGGGTCGGGCTGATCTCGGCCACTATCGCCACGGTCCTCGGAACCCTGGCCGCCGTCGCCCTGGTGCGCGCCGGGCGCTTCGGGGGGCGCACCCTGTTCTCGGGCATGATCTTCGCGCCGCTGGTGATGCCCGAGGTGATCCTCGGCCTTTCGCTGCTGCTATTGTTCGTCTCCGTCGGCCTGCCGCGCGGCTTCTGGACCGTGACCGTCAGCCACGCGACCGTGACCATGTGCTACGCCGCCGTGGTCGTTCAGGCTCGGCTGGCCGCCTTCGACCGCCAGCTCGAGGAGGCGGCCCAGGACCTCGGCTGCCCGCCGGTCCAGACCTTCTTCCTGGTCACCCTGCCCAATATCGCCCCGGCGGTCGCGGCGGCCTGGATGCTGGCCTTCACCCTCTCGCTGGACGATCTGGTGATCGCCAGCTTCACCTCCGGCCCCGGCGCCACCACCCTGCCGATGCGCATCTACAGCCAGGTCCGCCTGGGGGTGAGCCCGGAGATCAACGCCGTCTCGACCCTGCTGATCGGCCTGGTCGCCACCGGCGTCATCGCCGTCTACCTGGTCCAGATGCGCGGCCGGAAGGCCGAGGATTAGAGCGGCGCCACGCGGTCGAACCAGGGCCTCGCCTGTTCGAACTGCCCGGCCAGGCGGTAGAGCAGCGCCTCCTCGCCCATCCGGCCGACGAACTGGATGCCGATCGGCAGGCCGCCGCGCGCGCTCCAGGCCAGCGGCACGGTCATGGCCGGCTGACCAGTGTTGTTGAAGGCCTGGGTGTTGGGCATGAAGGCGAACAGCCGCTTGGCGTACTCCGCCGGGTTCTCGGTCAGGTGGCCGATCGGGATCGCCGGGCTGCCCAGCGTCGAGAGCAGCAGCACGTCATAGCGCTGGAAGAGCCCGGCCACCGCCCGGCCATAGGCGTGGATCGCCGCCAGCCCGCGCACATAGGTCGAACCTGCGACCTGCCGGCCGCGCTGGTACATCAGCCAGGTCAGCAGTTCGACCTCGCCCTCGGCCACCGGCCGGCCGCGCCGCTCGCCCTCGGCGTCGAGCAGGGCCGCGATGCTGGCGGCGATCACGTCGCCCGCGCCTTGCTGCATGGCGGCCAGGTCGCCGGGCACGGTCGCTTCCTCGACCATGTGGCCCAGGCCCTCGCACAGCTTGGCCGCGTCCAGCACGGCCTGCGCGCATTCGGGATCGAGCGCGTCCGAAGCCAGGGCCGCGGTGGTGAAGCCGATCGACAGCTTGCCCGGATCGCGCCCGACCTCCTCGGCGAACGGCCGCTCGGGCCTGGCCAGGAAATAGGGGTCGCCGGGCTGCGGCTCGCACACCGCGTCGAGCAGCACGGCGCTGTCGCGCACCGAGCGGGTGACCGCATGCTGGATCGAGGCCCCGCCCCATCCCTCGCCCGCCGGCGAGAAGGAGACGCGCCCGCGGGAGGGTTTCATGCCGAACAGGCCGCAAGCCGAGGCCGGGGTGCGGATCGAGCCGCCGCCGTCGCTGGCGTGGGCCGCCGGCACGATGCCCGCCGCCACGGCCGCCGCCGCGCCGCCCGACGATCCGCCCGGCGTGCGCCCCAGGTCCCAGGGGTTGCGGCAGGCGCCCAGCAGCGCCGGCTCGGTCACCGGCATCAGGCCGAATTCCGGCGTGTTGGTCTTGCCGAAGATCACCAGCCCGCTTTCCTTGTAGGCGGTGGTGATCGCGCTGTCGGCGCTGGCCAGCGCGTCCTTGAACACCGCCGAGCCGGCGCTGGTCGGGGCCCCGGCCAGTTGCGCGCCGAGGTCCTTGAGCAGGAAGGGCACGCCGGCCAGCGGGCCGCTCCAGATCGGCCGCTTCACGTCCTGGCGGCCCCATTCGGTCAGGTCCATGGTCACGGCGTTGATCTTCGGATTGACCGCCGCCATCCGCGTCACCGCCGTCTCCAGCAGTTCGGCGGCGCTGACCTCGCCACCCGCCACCAGCCCGGCCAGGCCCACGGCGTCGTACTTGCGATAGTCCTCGAACTTCATCGGCGTTCCTCCTGCCGCTAATCCTCGACGATCAGGCTGTGCTTCTGCGTATCACGCATCCGCAGATAGGTGATCAGCGAGACGCCGATCATGGCGGTCACGTACCAGTAGAAGCCGCTCTCCATCCCCTGCTGCTTGAACCACAGGGCCACGTACTCGGCCGTGCCGCCGAAGATGGTGTTGGCCAGGGCGTAGGGCAGCGCCACGCCCAGGGCGCGGATATGGGCCGGAAAGAGCTCGGCCTTCACCACCGCGTTGATCGAGGTGTAGCCGGTCACGATGATCAGGGCGCCCAGCACGATGGCGAAGGCGGCGAACGGGTCGGACGTCTTGGCCAGGGTGGTGAAGATGATCCAGGTGAAGGCTACGCCCAGCACCCCGAAGCCGACCATCAGCGGCTTGCGCCCGATCCGGTCCGACAGCGCCCCGGCCAGGGGCTGGATCAGCATATAGACGAACAGGGCCGCCGCGCTGATCGCCGTCGCCGTCTCGCGGCTGAAGCCGGAGGTGTTGACCAGGAACTTCTGCATGTAGGTCGAGTAGGCGTAGAAGGCGAGCGTGCCGCCGGCCGTCAGGGCGATGACCGTCAAGGCCTGCCGCGGATAGAGCTTGAACAGCGCCAGGCCGCTGGAGCGCGGCGCGCCCGCCCCCTCGGCCTGGGCGTTCTTGAACGATTCCGTCTCGGCCAGGCCCCGGCGCAGATAGAAGACCACGACCGCCAGCGCCCCGCCGATCACGAACGGGATGCGCCAGCCCCAGGCTTCCAGCTCCGTCTCGGGCAGGATCGCCTGCAGGAGCAGCAGCACCAGCAGCGCCAGGAGCTGGCCGGAGATGAGCGTCACGTACTGGAAACTGGAGAAGAAGCCGCGCCGCCGCTTGCCGGCCATCTCGCTGAGATAGGTGGCGCTGGCCCCGTACTCCCCGCCGACGCTCAGGCCCTGCATCAGCCGCGCCGTCACCAGCAGGGCCGGCGCGCCCCAGCCGATCTGATCGTAGCCGGGCGACAGCGCGATCAGCAGCGAGCCGCCGCACATCAGGGCCACCGACAGGGTGAGCCCCGCCTTGCGTCCCTTGCGGTCAGAATAGACGCCCATGATCCAGGCGCCGATGGGCCGCATCAGGAAGCCCACCGCGAACACCGCCGCGGCGTTCAGCAACTGCGCCGTGCGGTCGCCCTGCGGAAAGAACACCGGCGCGAAATAGAGCGTGAAGGCCGAATAGACGTACCAGTCGTACCACTCGACCAGATTGCCGGTCGAACCGCCGATGATCGAACGCAGACGATGGCGCATCGCGCTTTCGGCCATGCAAGGTCCCTCCCTGACTCGCTGGAGCGAACCTAAGGGCTTGAAGCTGCGGCGTCATGAAAAGATGCGGCCGCTCGGCCTTGCTGGTGCCGGTTGCAGGGCTCGAACCCGCGACCTTCGGTTTACAAAACCGCTGCTCTACCAACTGAGCTAAACCGGCGCGGCGGCGCAACCGCGCCGCTGGCGGCGACCGATGCCATGGCGCAGCGGACATGCCAAGCCCCCGCCCCTTCGCATGGCGACGCCTGAGGCGTATGGACAGGCCATGGAGTCTCCCCCGCCCACCATCTTCATCGACGCCGACGCCTGTCCGGTGAAGGACGAGGTCTACAAGGTGGCCCAGCGCTATGGCCTGAAGACCGTCGTGGTCTCCAACGCCTTCATGCAGATTCCCGCCTCGCCGCTGATCTCGCGGATGATCGTCGACGCCGGCCCGGACGCCGCCGACGACTGGATCGCCGACCAGGCGGGCGAAGGCGACGTCGTGGTCACCAACGACATCCCGCTGGCCGACCGGGTGCTGAAGGTCGGCGGCCATCCGCTTTCGGCCCAGGGACGCCCCTTCACGCCAGATTCCATCGGCGCGGCCCTGGCCCAGCGCGCCCTCATGGAACATCTGCGCTCGACCGGCGAAATGACCGGCGGCCCCCGGCCGTTCGACCGCAACGACCGCTCTCGATTCCTGCAGGCGCTCGACCAGCTCATCCAGAAGGAGCGACGACGACGGGCCTTGCAACCGCCCCGTCCCTAACCAACCCGCAGCCAAGTTTGATCGAGGGGATCACTGTCATGCGCAACACCACCCTGATGACCGTCCTGGGCGCCTGCGCCCTGCTCGCCGCCTGCGGCAAGAGCGGCGAGGCCGACACTTCGGCCACGCAGAGCTCGGCGCCTGCCGCGGCCAGCCAGGCGGCCCCGCCCGAACCGACCGCCGAGGAGAAGCAGGCCCTGCTGGCCAGCCTGCCGGCGCCGTACAACACCGGCGACCTAGCGAACGGCAAGGCCAAGTTCGGCATGTGCCGCTCCTGCCATACCATCGTCGAAGGCGGCGCCAACCTGACCGGCCCCAACCTCTACGGCGTCTTTGGCCGCAAGGTGGGCTCGCTGCCCGGCTACAACTATTCGGAAGCGGTGAAGACCGCCGGCTTCACCTGGGACGCCGAGCATCTCGACAAGTGGCTCGCCCAGCCGCGCACCTTCCTGCCCGGCACCAAGATGACCTTCCCAGGCCTGAAGGCCGAAAAGGACCGCGTCGACCTCATCGCCTATCTCAAGGTCGAAACCGGCTACAAGGCGCCGTAAGACGCAAGCCCCCGGGGCATCACCCGTCAAGTGTCACCCCGGTTTGCGAAGCAAGACCGGGGCCCATGAACACAGGCGGTTCGGAACGGACCGCCCACGACGCCATGTTCTGGAAATCGGGCGTTCATGGATTCCGGACAAGCGCGTGCCGCGCTTTCCGGGAAGGCACGGACACGCCGCATGACCGGGTGGGCCGCGCCTATTCGGCCGCGTTGGCCGCGCGCGCCTGTTCGGCTTCCTCGAAGGCTTCGATGCGCCGCGCGGTCGCCTGCGGTGATTTCGTGTACCGCGCCAGCATGTTGTAGAACACCGGCACGATGAACAGGGTCAGCAGGGTCGAGAAGATCGCCCCGAAGAAGATGACCACCCCGATGGTCTTGCGGCTCTCGCCGCCGGCCCCGCCCCACAGGATCAGCGGGATCGCGCCCGCCGCCGCCGAGATCGAGGTCATGATGATCGGGCGCAGGCGCAGCGAGGCGCTTTCTATCACCGCCTCGCGCACCGACAGGCCCTCGTCGCGCAACTGGTTGGCGAACTCCACGATCAGGATGCCGTTCTTCGCCGCGATCCCGATCAGGATGATCAGGCCGATCTGGCTGTAGGTGTTGACGGTGGACCCGGCCACCAGCAGGCCGAACAGCCCCCCCAGCGCCGCCACCGGCACGGTCAGCATGATCACCGCCGGGTGGATCCAGCTTTCGAACTGCGCCGCCAGCACCAGGAACACCAGCAGCAGCGCCATCCCGAAGGCCAGCCCCACCGCGCTGCCGGCCTCCAGATAGTCGCGGGCCATGCCGCCCCACTTGATCTGCGGGCCGGGCGGCAGCTTGGCGACCTCGGCCTGGAAGAACTTCACCGCCTCCCCGACCGGATAGCCCGGGTTGAGCTGCGCCGACAGGGTGACCGAGCGCAGCCGGTCCACGCGGGACCGGTCGGGCGTGTCGCCGCGCACCTCGGTCGTGGTCACGGTCGACAGCGGCACCAGTTGGCCGGAGCTGGCGCGGACATAGAGGTTGCCGATGTCCTGCTCGGTCTGGCGCTTTTCGCGGTCGGTCTGCAGCAGGACGTCGTATTCCTGGCCGTTCTTGATGTAGGTCGTCACCCGGCGCGTGCCGAAATTGCTTTCCAGCGCCCGGCCGACCGCCTGGGCCGACACGCCCAGGCTGGCGGCCTTCTCGCGGTCGATGCTGACCAGCACGCGCGGGCTGGTCGGCTCGTAGTCGAGACGCGCGCGCGACAGCCCCGGATTGGCCTCGGCCGCCGCCAGCAGCGGCTGGATCCACTGGGCGATCTGACCGTAGTCGTCGCCCACCGCGATCACGTCGACGCCGCCCCCGCCTCCGCCGCCCCCGCCGCGCGAGAAGGCCGGGCGCACCGAAGCGATCGCCCGCACCGCGGTCACCGAGGAAAGCTCGCGGTTGAGCTGGGCGGCCAGCTCGTTGGAGGTGACGCCGGTTCCCTGCGCCACGTTGACGTTGCCGAAGCCGCCGTTGAACTGGGTGCCGCTGAACCGCGGGACGCCGATGATGTACCGGGTGATCAGGCCCTGCTTCAGCAGTTCCTGCAGCCGCGCCTCGACCTGGCCGGCGGCCTTCAGCGTATAGTCGTAGCCGGCGCCTTCCGGGCCCGTCATGTTCAGGTCGATGCGGCCGCGGTCCTCGTCGGGCACCAGTTCGCGCGGCAGGGCCGCAAACAGGCCGCCGGCGCCCGCCGCCAGGATCACCACCACCGCGGCGGTCGCGATGGTCGCGCTGCGCCGGCCCAGCAGGGCGTCGAGCGAGGCGTGATAGGAGGACTTCAGCCGGTCCATGGCCGCATCGACGCGGCGGGCGATGAAGCCCTCGCCATGGGCCGGCCGCAGCAGCTTCGAGGCCAGCATCGGCGACAGGCTGAGCGCCAGCAGCGCCGAGAACACCACCGCCGCGGCGATGGCCACCGCCAGCTCCACGAACAGCCGCCCGATATAGCCCGGCAGGAACATCAGCGGCGCGAAGACCGAGATCAGCACGATGGTGGTCGCCACCACCGCGAAGAACACCTGCCGCGCCCCGCGCTGGGCCGCGACGATCGGCGGCTCGCCGTCGTCGATCCGGCGCTGGATGTTCTCGACCACCACGATCGCGTCGTCCACCACCAGGCCGATGGCCAGAACCAGCGCCAACAGCGTCAGCAGGTTCAGCGAAAATCCGAGCGGCGCCAGGACGATGAAGGTCGAGAGGATGCAGATCGGCGCCACGATCGACGGGATCATCGCCGCGCGCCAGGTTCCCAGGAAGATGAAGTTCACCAGCGCCACCAGCGCCAGCGAAATGCCCATGGTGATCCAGACTTCCTCGATCGCGTGCCGGGTGAAGATCGTGTAGTCGACCGCGACCTCTAGCGACGTGCCCTTGGGCAGCGACTTGTTAAGCTCGGGCAGCAGCTTCTGGACGCCGTCGGAAATCTCCAGGTCGTTGGCCTGGGACTGGCGCATGATGCCGATGCCGACCTGGTCGCGGCCGTTCGAGCGGAAGGTCCGCCGGTGCTCGTCGGGCCCTTCCTCGACGCGCGCGATGTCGCCCAGGCGGGTGACATAAGGCTGGGTGGTGTTGCCGGTCGCCGCCGAGGCCGCGCCGCCGGACGGAACCACCGGCAGTTGGGCGAACTCCTCGGGCGTGGAATAGCCGCGGCCGACCCGGATCGTGAAATCCTTGTCCGGCGCCTCCAGCGAACCGGCCGGCAGTTCCAGGTTCTGGTTGTTCAGCGCGTTCTCGACATCGTCGACGGTGACGCCGCGGGCGGCCATCCGGTCCGGGTCCAGCCAGATGCGCATCGAATAGAGCTGGCTGCCGCCGACGAACACCTGGGCGACGCCGGGGACGGTCGAGAACCGCTCGATCAGGTAGCGCTGGGCGTAGTCCGACAGCTCCAGCCGGTTCAGCGTCGTGGACGCGAACGAAATGAACATGATCGGCGAACTGTCGGCGTTCGCCTTGGCGATCTGCGGCGGGTCGGCCTGCAGCGGCAGGTTGGCCGCGACCCGGCTGACCGCGTCGCGCACGTCGTTGGCCGCATCGTCCAGGTTGCGGTCGAGCCGGAACGAGATGTTGATGTTCGAGCGGCCGTCGCGCGAGGACGAGTTCACGCGGTCGATCCCCTGAATGCCGGAGATCTGCCGCTCGATGACCTCGGTGATCCGCTCTTCCACCACCTCGGCCGAGGCGCCGCGATAGGTCGTGGCGATCGACACCACAGGCGGATCGACGCTGGGCAGTTCGCGCACGGTCAGCGAGGCGAAGGCCGCCAGGCCGACCACGCAGAGGATGATCGCCGCGACGGCGGCGAAGACGGGCCGACGGACCGAAAGGTCTGACAGCATCATGCGCCGGGCCGCGCGGCGCGCGCTCCGGTCTGGGGGGCCGCCATGGCTTCACGCGCGCCGGCCGCGAGCGGCGTCACCGGCTGGCCGGGCTGGATCTTGTTGAGGCCGTCGGCGACGATCCGCTCGCCGGCCTTCAGCCCGTCGCGGATCTCGACCATGCCGTCCTGCCGCGCGCCGGTCAGCACCGGGCGCTGCTCGGCGATGGTGGCCTCGCCCTGCTTGGTCAGGACATAGACGAAGTTCGAGGCGCCCTGCACCGACACCGCCGCCTCCGGCGCGGCGACCACCTGGCGCTGGCCGCGGGCGATGCCGATGCGCAGCATCATCCCGGGCTTCAGCCGGCCGTTGGGATTGGGGAATTCCGCCCGCGCGGTGATCGCCCGGGTCTTCTCGTCGATCCGCGTGTCCAGCTTCTGGATGCGGCCTGCGATCTTCTCCCCGCCATAGGAGTCGATGCTGGCGGTGATCGGCTGGCCTTCGCGGACCGAGGCCAGATAGCGGTCCGGCACCTCGAAATCGACGCGGATGGCGCTGACGTCGTCCAGGGTGACGATCGGCGCGCCGGGATTGATCAGGGCGCCCGGCGCGATGTCGGTCAGGCCGACCACCCCGGCGAAGGGCGCGCGGATCGTCCGGTCGCCCTCGCGGGCCCGCGCGGCGTCGACATCGGCCTTGGCCGCCAGATAGGTCGCCTCGCGCTGGTCCAGCGCCGACTTGGACGCAAAGCCCTGGGCGGCGAGCTGCTTCCAGCGGTCGTAGTCGCGCTGGGCCTGCACCAGCTTGGCCTGGGCCTGCACCAGGGCCGCGTTCTGCTCGGTCGCCTTCAGTTCGACCAGCACCGCGCCCTTCGGCACATATTGCCCGTCGCTGAAACGGACCTTGTCGACCAGTTGCGTCGCCGCCGCCGTCAGCGTCACCGACTGGCGGCCCTTGGCCAGGCCGATCACGTCGATGGTGTCGGTGAAGACCTTTTGCTGGGCGGCGACCAACGCTACGGGCGTCCCACCGCCGCCGGCGCGGGGACCGCCAGCGCGCGGGCCTCCCGTGCCTGGACCGCCCTGCACCATGACCGCGCCGCCCCCTCCCGGCCCCTGTTTCTTGCCCAGGGTCAGCTTCCAGGCGCCTGCGGCCACCATGAGGCCGAGGATCACCAAGGCGCCTACGAGGAAGAAGTGGCGACGTATCAAGCTCAAGGAACTCCGGACCGCCCGACAGTCGAGGCGGGATGACGCTGAATCGTAACGGGACTTATGGCGACGACTTAGGCGCCGTCCAGTGACAGAACGATGGCTGAGCGTGTCGACTTTGAAATAGAGCCCCGCTGAAACGCGGTTCGACGCGCCCTGGATCAGGAAACTACGGACAAAACGGTAATCGCAAAGAAAACAGGCGCCTCTAGAAGGGGCGCCCGCTTACCAGTCTCTTAAGATGCGCCGCAACTAGCTATCATAGCCGGGCAGCGCCCGGTCGAGCTGGCGAAGGGCGCCAGGCCAGGCCAACTGCCCGCCCAGCCCGCGCGAAACCTGGCTCTTCACCTCGTCCTGGGCCTCCTGCGGGGCGATCAGCACGTTGTCGCGGCCGGCGCTCAGCGCCATCACCTGCTGCTTACAGGCGCGCTCCAGATAGAACATGTTGATCCAGCACTCAGCCGCCGTCGCGCCGACGGTCAGGGTGCCGTGATTGCGCAGCAGCATCATCTTCTTGTCGCCGATGTCGGCGACCAGCCGCTCGCGCTCGTCCAGGTTCAGGGCGATGCCTTCGTAGTCGTGATAGGCCAGCATGGTCCGCACGATCAGCGCATGCTGCGACAGCGGCAGCAGCCCGTCCTTCTGCGCCGACACCGCCACGCCCTGGTCCGAATGCAGGTGCATGACGAAATGGGCGTCCTCGCGCGCCGCATGGATCGCCGAGTGGATCGTGAATCCCGCCGGATTGATGAAATAGGGCGTGTCCTGGAGGATGTTGCCGTCCAGGTCGATCTTCACCAGCGACGAGGCGGTCATCTCGGCGAAGTACATGCCATAGGGATTGATCAGGAACTGGTGTTCCGGCCCCGGCAGCCGCGCCGAAATGTGCGTATAGATCGCATCGTCCCAGCCATAGAGCGCCACCAGCCGGTAGAGCGCGGCCAGGTCCACCCGCGCCTGCCACTCCTCGGCGCTCACCTTGCCCTTCAAAGACGTCACGCTCGCGAGCGAACCATCGGCCATGGCGGCCTCCCTCTCATTATCTGATCTTGCTGATCTCTGGCTGATCTCTGGGCCTCAGAGTCACGCCGGGGCCGGCGAGCGTCAAGCCGTGGTCTTCACCCGCGCCACCGCATCCAGCCACCGCGCATAGGCCGCCTCGCGCTCGTGAGCCCCGCCTTCCGGCTCGAAACGCTCGGTGGTCGGCCGCGCGGCGACCGCCGCCTCCAGGTCGCGATAGACCCCCGCCCCCAGCCCGGCCAGCAGCGCCGCCCCCAGGGCGGTGGTCTCCATATAGCTTGCCCGGCCGACCGCCACGCCGGTCAGGTCGGCCAGCCGCCGGCTGAACCAGGCGCTGCGCGACATCCCCCCGTCGATCCGCAGTTCGACGTCGCGGCCGAAGGCGCCGGGCGCGTCGGCGCGCATGGCTTCGATCAGGTCCCGCGTCTGCAGGGCGCAGGCGTCGAAGGCCGCCTGGGCGATCTCGGCCAGGCCGGTGTCGCGGGTCATGCCGAACAGCGCGCCGCGCGCATTGGCGTCCCACCACGGCGCGCCCAGGCCCGTGAACGCCGGCACCAGCACCACGCCATGATCCTCGCGCGCGCTCATGGCCAGCTTTTCGACCCCCGCCCCGCCGCCCGGAACGCCCAGGCCTTGGTTCACCCACTGCAGGGCGGCGCCGGCGATGAAGATCGAGCCTTCCAGCGCATAGGTCGTGCGCCCGCCCAGCCGCGCGGCCACCGTGGTCAGCAGCCGCGAGCGCGAGGGCGCCAGGTGCTCGCCGGTGTTGACCAGCAGGAAGCAGCCGGTGCCATAGGTGGCCTTCATCTCCCCGGCGCGGACGCAGCCCTGGCCCATCAGCGCCGCCTGCTGGTCGCCCGCCACCCCGCGGATCGGCACCGGCCGCCCCAGCACCTCGGGCGCGGTCTCCCCATAGTCGTCGGCGCAATCCAGGACGCACGGCAGCAGCGAGGCCGGAACCGCCAGCATCTCCAGCATCTGCGCCGACCAGTCCTGGGCCTTCAGGTCGAACAACAGGGTGCGCGAGGCGTTGGTCGCGTCCGTGGCGTGCACCGCCCCGCCGGTCAGCTTCCAGATCACCCAGGCGTCCATCGTCCCGGCCAACAGCTCGCCGGCCTCGGCGCGCGCCCTCGCCCCCTCCACCTCGTCCAGCAGCCAGGCGATCTTGGTGCCCGAGAAATAGGGGTCCAGCAGCAGGCCGGTGACGGCGGTCACCAGCGGCTCCTTGCCCGCCGCCCGCAGCCGCTCGCAGGTCGCCGCCGTGCGCCGGTCCTGCCAGACGATGGCCCGGTGGATCGGCTCGCCGGTGGCCTTGTCCCAGATCACCACCGTCTCGCGCTGGTTGGTGACGCCGATGGCCGCGACGTCCTCCAGGGCGCGCCCCGAGTTCGCCACCGCCTCGCGCAGCACCGCCACGCAGGCGGCGTAGATCTCCTGGGCGTCGTGCTCCACCCAGCCGTCGGCCGGATAGAACTGTTCGAGAGGACGGCTGGCTTCCGCGATCTGCGCGCCCCGCGCATCGAACAGGATCGCCCGTGTGGAAGTCGTGCCCTGGTCGAGCGCCAGGATCAGGGGTTCACCCATCTTACGCGCCTTGCGATCTGGTCGGCGGCGCGACTCGCGCGCCGACATGGTTTGTCGGTTGTAACCATGTTTTCATGCGCCCGGTGCAGAGTCACCGGGGTCGCCCGGCCGCGATGGTCCGGCCTTTTGGAATGCGCGCTTGAGCTTCGCCGCCAAGACCGACGAACTGCTGAACCTGGCGCGCAGCCGCGCGCCGGCCGATCGCGAACGCCTGCTCCTGGCCATCGTCGACCTGTGCGACGCCGGGGACGCGGCGGTCGGCCTGATGACCTCCCAGCCGGTCCAGGCCCTGCTCAACTCGATCTTCATGAGCCTGGTGGTCGAGGCCGAGCGTGACATCCGCCGCCGCCTTTCCGAAAAGCTCTCGGCTGCCGCCTGGGCGCCGCCCGCCCTCATCAACGTCCTGGCCCTGGACGACATCGAGATCGCCCGGCCGGTGATCGCCGGCAGCCCGGTCCTGAAGGACCACGATCTGGTGCGCCTGCTGGTCGAGGCGACGATCGAGCATCAGATCGAGGTGGCCCGTCGCCCGGACATCGGCCCGCCGGTGGTCGCCGCCATCCTGCAACAGAGCGAACCGGCCGTGCTCACCGCCCTGGCGGGCAACGCCAGCGCCGCCCTCGGCGCGCACGACGAGGCGGCCGAGCGCCATGCGGCCATCCGCTCGCCGCTGGCGCGCCACCCGGCCCTCTCCGGCGACCTCGCCGCGCGCCTCTACCTCTGGGTCGGGCAGGCGATCCGCCAGTCGCTGGTCGAACGCTTCCGCCTCGATCCAGTCGCGCTCGACGCCGCCATCGCCGCCTCCGTCCGCGAGGCGCACGCCGGAGCCGCCGCCGAGGCGTGCGAGGGGCGGACCCTCGCCAGGGACGACGAGCGCGAGGACATGGAACGGCGGCTGGTCGCCAAGCTCAGCGCGGCGGGCCAACTGCGCGCCGGCTACCTGCTGCGCGCCCTCAAGGAAGGCCGCCTGCCCCTCTTCGCCGCCGGCCTGGCCGCGCTCGGCCGCTTCGAGGAGAGCCAGGTGCGCCGCGCCCTCGATTCCGACCGCCCCGAACTGCTGGCCCTGGCCTGCGCGGCCGTCGGCATCGACCGCAGCGCCTTTCCGACCATCCTGGCCATGGTCCGCGATCTCAACGGCGGACGCCCCGGCGGCGGCTCCGAAGGCGCGCGCCGGGCCTCCGGGGCCTTCGGGCCGTTCGACGCCAATATCGCCGGCGCCGCGTTCCGCCAGACCGTGAACCCCGGTTGACGGATCGCCCGTTTCCCTGACTTCTGCCCGGAATGTTCAAGCCTGAGCCATTCGTGACCCGGCTGGCCTTCGCCGCCAGCGACCGCCCCGAGGCGCAGGAGGCCAAGGCCGCCCTCATCGCCCGCTACGGCCAGGCCAGCGCCGAGGACGCCCAGGTCATCGTCGCCCTCGGCGGCGACGGCTTCATGCTCGAGACCCTGCACGAGAACCTCAAGAACGGCCGGCCGATCTACGGCATGAACCGCGGCTCGGTCGGCTTCCTGATGAACGAGTACAGCGAAGAGGGCCTGCTCGAGCGGATCGCCGCGGCCGAACAGGCGGTGATCCATCCGCTGTCCATGCGGGCCGTCGACATCGCCGGGGCGCGCCATGAGGCCCTGGCGATCAACGAGGTCTCGCTGCTGCGCCAGACGCGCCAGACCGCCAAGCTGCGCATCTCCATCGACGGCAAGGTGCGGCTGGCCGAACTCTCCTGCGACGGCGCCCTGGTCGCCACCCCGGCCGGCTCCACCGCCTACAATCTCTCGGCGCACGGCCCGATCATCCCGCTCGACGCCAAGGTGCTGGCCCTCACCCCGATCAGCGCTTTCCGCCCCCGCCGCTGGCGCGGCGCCCTGCTGGCCCATACCGCCACGGTCACCTTCGAGATCCTCGAGGCGGACAAGCGCCCGGTCAGCGCCGTGGCGGATAATTTCGAGGTGCGCGACGTGGTCGAGGTCCAGGTGGCCGAAACCCGCGACGTCTCGCTCCACATGCTGTTCGACGCCGGCCGCAGCCTGGAAGAGCGCGTGCTCTCCGAGCAATTTTCCGTTTGATTACAATCAACTGTACGCATCATGCGTTGTTAACGCATGAGGGCTAGGCTTTCGAACGCAGTCCCAGGAGGCGCGTTGTGAGCCAGCAAAACCCGGTCATCCAGCCCCCCAACCTTCGCCTGAAGGTCGGCGGTCGGTTCGGCGCCATCGACCCGGCGGCCATCGCCAAGGCCGAGGCGGCTCTGAAGAGCCTGTCGGGCAACTTCGCCCAATGGCTGGCCGACGAAGTGGTNCGCCCAATGGCTGGCCGACGAAGTGGTCAAGCTCGACGCCGCCCGCCAGCGCGTCCGCGACGAAGGCATGACCGCCGAGGCCATGGAGACGCTCTATCTGCGCTCCCACGACCTCAAGGGGCTGGGCACGACCTACGAGTTTCCGCTCATCACCCGCATCGGCGCCTCGCTCTGCCGGCTGATCGACGACAAGGACAAGCGCCTCGCCGCCTCCCTGCCCCTGATCGACGCCCACATCGACGCGATCAAGGCCGCCGTGCGCGACGGCATCAAGACCGACGACCATCCGATCGGCCGCGTGCTCATCGAAGAGCTCGAACGCAAGGTCGCCGCCGCGGCCTGACGCGCAAGGCTACATCACCCGTTCCAGCGGCTCCTCCACCGCGCCGTAGCCGGCGTCGGGCGGCAGGACCAGCACCTTGCCGCCAGGGCGATCCTGGATCTGCGGCTCCACCGTGACCAGCCTGCGCGCCTTCGCGCGCGCCACGCAATCGTCCGCGTCGGCGGCCTGCGCCAGCAGTTGCAGGTTCATCCGGGTCGGGAAGATCACCTTGCGCTCGCCGGCCTGCGCCAGCCGCAAGGCTTCCCCCGGCGCGATCCATTCGGCGTCCACCGTCTCGCGGCCGTCGCACGCCGCCGCCTGGTCGTCCGGCGCGGCGGCCGCATAGAACCAGGTGTCGAACCGCTTGGGCGTCAGCGGCGGGGTGATCCACCGCGCGAACACCGTCAGGGCGTCCAGGTCGATCTTCACGCCCAGCTCGCGCACCAGGTCCAGGAACGCCAGTTCGCCCGCGTCGACCTTCAGCCGCACCTCCAGGCTGGCGCTCTCGCCCCGGATCGGCGCGCCGGCCGCGTCGCGGCCCAGCAGGATGCCGGCCTCCTCGAAGGCCTCGCGGATGGCGGCGATC
>MEEW01000052.1 GCA_001724985.1 Phenylobacterium sp. SCN 69-14 | reverse complement strand
CGCGCCACCTATCTGGCGACCCGCAGCCAGAAGGACAGCGCCCGCTGGAAGCTGGCGACCGCCGACGCCGACGAGGCGGCCATCGTCAAGGACATGAGCTGCGCGCTCGGCATGGAGATCACCCCCCAGGCCGCGCCCAAGCTGACCAAGGTGCTGATGACCCTGCGCTACGACGTGCGCCGGGCGGTCAACCATCCCAAGGACATCTACAAGCGCCAGCGCCCCTACCTCATCGACGACGGCGACATCTGCGTGGCCAAGACCGACGGCCTAGCCAAGAGCCCCGACTATCCGTCCGGCCACACCACCTGGGGCTGGACCGTCGGCCTGATCCTGGCGGAGCTGGCGCCCGACCGCGCCACCGAGATCCTCACCCGCGCGCGCTCGTTCGGCGAAAGCCGGCTGGTCTGCGGCGTGCACAATATGAGCGCGGTGGAATCGGGCCGCACCAACGGCTCCATCGTCGTGGCCGGCCTGCACGGCTCGCCCCGGTTCCGCGCCGACATGGACGCCGCCCGCAAGGAGATGGCCGCCCTGCGCAAGAGCGCCAAGGCGCCCGCCCCCGCCGCCTGCGCCGCCGAGGCCGAACTGATCGCCGCCTCGCCCTACAACTGAGCCGCCCGCGGTTCTTCCCTCAGATGCCCGCGTACCACTCGTAGCCGCGGTCTTCCCAGAAGCCGCCCTGGCCGCCGCCGATCCCGGCCAGGTCGGCGACCGCCTCGAGCCGCATCAGGTACTTGGCGTGCTTGTAGCCGAGCTGGCGCTCCACCCGCAGGCGCAGCGGCGCCCCGTGCTTCACCGCCAGCGGCGCATCGTTCATGTCGTAGGCCAGGATGGTCTGAGGGTGATAGGCGTCGATCAGGTCGATGCTTTCGTAGTAGCGGCCCAGCGCCGGGGAGACGTTCGGGTCCAGCGTGTCGGCGCAGTGGAAGACGATGTAGCGCGCCTGCGGCTTCAGGCCGGCCTTGTCGAGCAGCGGCCCCAGCCGCGCCCCGCTCCACTTGCCGATCGCCGACCAGCCCTCGACGCAGTCGTGCCGGGTGATCTGGGTCCGGGCCGGCTGGCTGCGCAGTTGCGCCAGGCTCAGCGCCATCGGCCGCTCGACCAGGCCGTCGATCACCAGCCGCCAGTCGGCGAACCCGCTTTCCACCAGGGCGCGATAGTCGGGATCGCCGGGCGAGATCGAGCCGTTGGCGCGGAAGTCCCTGGAGATTTCCGCCGCCGCGAACTCCTGGGCCAGGGCCTTGCGGTCCACCACCAGCCGCTGGGCCCGGCGGGTCAGGCCCTCGGCGCGCGCCAGGGTCTGCTGCACCCCGGCATTGGCCGTCAGCCGGTTGCAGGCGGTCAGCATCGCGCCCAGGGCCCCGGCGGCTGCGCCCGTCAGCCAGCGGCGGCGGTTCATGAGGCGTCTCCCGGCGTGACGGCGAACTTGCCGGTGATCATCGCGCGCAGGCTGTTGGCTGGTCCCGCCGCCGCGACCATCAGCAGGTGCACGACGACGAACAGCACGATCAGGCCGGCCGACAGGAAATGGATCGTTCGCGCCGATTGCCGGCCGCCGAACAGCTCCGGCAGCCAGGGCAGGCCCGCATTGACGCCCGGCGACATCGAAAGCCCGGTCAGCACCATCAGCGGCAGCAGCCCGGCGATCACCGCCAGATAGGCCAGCTTCTGCAACGTGTTGTAGCCCAGCGCCGCCTCGCCCTTCGCAAACCGCAGCCGCGCGTGGGCCGCCGCCTCCGCCGCCAGGTGGCGCGGCGAGAGCTCGCCGCGCCTGGGCAGCAGGTCGCGGCGCAGATGCCCGCCGACCAGGGCCGCGCTCCAGTAGACCAGGCCGTTCAGCACGAAGAGCCAGGCGAAGAAGAAATGCCAGCGTCGCCCGTCGGCCAGGCTGCGATAGCCCGGCAAGGTCGCCCAGGCCGGGAAACCCCGCACCTGGTTGTCGGAAAAGCCCAGGACCCCGGTGGTCTCGAACGTCCAGGGGCCGATCTTCGTCAGCCCCACCGCCGTCTCCCCGCGCTCGGCGGCGAACATCGCGACCCACGGCCGGTCGAAGACCGAGACGTCGCCCCAATAGAGCGCCGGATGGGCGTTGAAGATCTGCAGCCCGCTCAGCAGCAGCACCAGCAGCGCGGCCACATTGGTCCAGTGGGTGAGGCGCACGACGAGACTGTGTCGAGCCACGAACACGCGGGCGGACGGAGCAGGCGACATCGGGCTTCCTTCGGTCGCGTGCAAGCTTGCCATGCGGTTGTTACGGCCGCCACCCGCGCGCGGATGCATCCTCGGCCCGTTCCGCCCTACGCCTTGCGGACGAACTCCGCGCGCAGCACCAAGCCCTTGATCGTCTCGTGCCGGCAGTCGATCTCCTGCGGGTCGCCGGTCAGGCGGATGGAACGGATCACCGTCCCGCGCTTCAGGGTCTGGCCCGCCCCCTTCACCTTCAGGTCCTTGACCAGGGTCACGCTGTCGCCGTCGGCCAGCAGGTTCCCGGCCGCGTCGCGCACCTCGACGGCCAAGGCCGCGCTCGCCCGTTCCGCCGCCTCGGCCGCGCTGATCCACTCGCCGCTCGCCTCGTCATAGACGAACTCGTCCTGCCCGCTCATCGCGCCCTCCATTCGCTCGCGCGGCCGCCTTAGCGCCTCGCGGCCCGCCGCGCCAGCGGCGCCTATGGCGCTCGCCCCGCCCTGTCCCTATGGTCCGCCCCGGTTCAGAGGGGGAAATCACGTGTCCGATCGAGGCGTTGAGGTGTGGAGCGGCGGCGTCAACACCTGGGAATGCGACGAGATGGGGCACATGAACGTCCGCTTCTGGGTCGCCAAGGCCCAGGAGGCCCTGGCCGGTCTCGCGGCCGCCCTCGGCATGCCCCGCGCCTTCGCCGAGAACGGCGAGGCGACGCTGGCCCTGCGCGAGCAGCACATCCGCTTCCTGCGCGAGGCCCATGCCGGCGGCGCCCTGCACGCCACCGGCGGCGTGGTCGAGCTGGGCGAAACCGACGCCCGCCTGCTGCTGGTCCTGCGCCATCCCGACGAGACGCCCGCGGCGACCTTCCAGTTGAAGGTCGAGCACGTCACCCGCGGCGACATGCGCCCCTTTCCCTGGCCCGAACGCATCCGGGCCCGCGCGGCGGACTTGCGCGTCGAGATCCCCGCCTACGCCGCCGCCCGCAGCCTCGACCTCGCGCCGGTGACGGCCAGGGCCAGCCTGCCCCGCGCCCTGGAGCTGGGCCTCAAGCGCATCGGCCTGGGCGTGCTCGGTCCGGCCGAATGCGACGTGTTCGGACGAATGCGGCCCGAGGTGTTCATCGGCCGGGTGTCGGACGGGGCCGCCCGGCTGTTCGGCCAGGTGCGCCCCGGCCCGGACCTCGCCCCGGGCGAAGCCGCGCCGCGGATCGGCGGGGCGGTGGTGGAATACCGCGTTCTGCATCTCGACTGGCCGCGCGCCGGCGACGGGGTGGAACTGCGCTCCGGCTTCATCGGCTGCGATGCGCGCACCCGCCGCGTCGCCCACTGGATGGTCGACCCGCAAAGCGACCGCGCCTGGGCCAGCGCCGAAGCGGTCGCCATCTCCTTCGACCTCGACCGACGCAAGGTCATCGACATCTCGGCCGCCGCCCTGGAGGACTACCGCACGCTCTGCACCCCCGGGCTGGGGCTCTGACTTTCAACCGGTGCTAGAAATCCCGCGAGCCCTATGAGGGAGTTGTTATATTCAGAACTCCACGGGGGCCGCGCCGCTATAGCTGAAGCGCTCCCATTTTAACCGGAAGACCGCAGGTCGTGATGGGCCGCTATAATGCCTAGACACCACCCTTATTTCCGTCGACGGTACAACCGCTCAGATTAGCGAGGAGCCACGGTCGCCACTACTCGTCTGGCGCTACGGCCCTCAGGTGGAGCGCAATCGTGTTCACTCACTCCCTAAACAGAAGGCTTCCTATGTCGCGCAGTGAACACCTTTCGCCCCGCGCCCTTCGACAACCCACGATCAACGCCCGCATCTTGCTTGGCCTCGTATCGGCGGCGCTCACGCTCACTTCCGCGACAGTCGTAGGTGCGGCCGCTCCGCCGGCAGTGAGCGCCTATGCCGGGAAATATTTCCATGACGTGGTCGGCGGATATCGCTTCTTCGCCAATCCCACTGTCACACGCGCCATCTCTACGGCGATCACAGATCCAACGGCGCGAGGAGAAATACTTAAGCTGGAGACCAGCGGCGTCACCGGCCCCATTCGCGTCTCACACGGCGCCGCCACCGCGGTGGCTTGTTTCCCACGTCATTGCGATTCCA
The DNA here is from genome assembly GCA_001724985.1 of Phenylobacterium sp. SCN 69-14. GTDB lineage: Bacteria > Pseudomonadota > Alphaproteobacteria > Caulobacterales > Caulobacteraceae > Phenylobacterium. The sequence goes on along the minus strand of MEEW01000052.1, from coordinate 9,029 downwards.
ATCGCTTCGTCATCTACGTCTCGACAACTTCGACCGCCGCCGCGGTCTGCTACATGAGCAATAGGATCGGCCAGGGAAAATCGGCCTGGTATCTCAGCGGCAAGCCACCTGCGGTTCGCAACAGCCCTTGCCCAGAGGACTCCGCTCCTCCGCGATCGGACCTCTTCAGCACAGCCACCGGGGGGCAAAAGGCTCCCGCAGCTCCGCCGGTCGGCCGCCTGAAGCCCGGCGAAGCGAGCTATGTGCAGAATGCAGTCTTCCTACCTTCCAGTCTTGATGCTCGCCCGATGCACACCTTCCTTCCCCAAAGGACGCGGGCGCAACAAGTTCGGGGGGAAGGTACGATAGAATGCGACGTCGCTGCGGGCGGCCGCCTGCAGAACTGCGCGATCACTGACGAAACTCCGGGCGGCTATGGCTTTGGCGAAGCGGCGATGAAACTTCAATCAGGCCGCATCCTCGACATGGCGCGTAGCAAGGCGCGCCCCGGTCAGCGCGTCTCCATGACAGCCATGTTCTTCCCACCCTACCCGGCCCGCTAACGCCTTGAACCAGCATCAATCGCCCAACGAAGAGCGCGAACGTGAAACATCAGCTTGAACCTCCGTCCTTCTTCAAGAGCGCAAGTTTGGCAGCTCTCCTGGCGGCTGCGCTGAACGCAAATCAGGCCGCAGCACAGCCTCTGCGCGGCTACTGGCTTGGCCCCGACCGCAACTCGTCCGAAATGGCGTTGTCGTTCATTATGCCAGAGTATTCGCCCAATGAATTCGCAGTCATAGCTATGCACTGCTCCCCAAGTGAGCACACAATCAAGGTGTATCTTGACACCTACGACGAAACGCGACCGAAACAACCTTCCATACCGCTCCTACTCGATGGCAAAAGATTCAACCTGCCCGGCAAATCTGAGTGGAATGAAATGAATGAAACTTGGCTTGTAGAGGCCACGGTTTCATATGGGTCTCCCGCTGCGGTGGCGCTTCGCGCTGCACGCCAGATCGGCGTCGATGGTGACCCAAAGACGCGAAGCCTCCCGAAAGATCGACTTGCAACTGCGCTGAACATCTGGCTGCAGCGGTGTAAGTTGTAGAAATTATATTCTGAATTATTCTGAGAAATTCGGAATCTTAAATCAGACTAAATAGAATAGAAATCAAATTCTGCAGGAAAATGATGCAGACTTCAACCCAAACATGATGTCGCTCTGCCGATCGCTCAACAAGCATAATTTTCGTTGGGCTTTAGCAATACACTGTACCGTTTAATTCACAGAGGGGGCTCTTTCCATATGGCCAAACATCTCGCGATCATTCTGCCGCTGGCCTTGCTGGCGGCATGTGGCTCAAAGAATGAAAAGCAAGGCGATGGCGCCGCCGTAACTCCAGAGGCCAGCGCTGAAGTCAAGGCGCCTAGCGGGCCGCTGACAGACATCAAGAACAAGGTCGCGTGCTCTACTGTTAAGGGGCAACACGCCCCCGAAGGAGCCCCGGCGGATGATGTGCTGGGCATCCGCAGCGGAACCAGTTTGGAGGACGCAAAGCAGATTCTGACCTGCGCCAATAATCTCTACGTCTATTCGGAGAATGAAGGCACATGGTCTCGTGGGGATGAAAAGCCAACCCAACGCTTCCTGCGACTGAGCGGCGACGGCGGCCTGGACGACGTGTTCGTGGATTTCGCCGGCCCCAAAGGAACCGAGCGAGCCGTTCGAATGATTCGCAGCATCGAATATGCCGAGGGGACCGAACAAACCGTCGAGGGGATCAAAGCGTCCCTCGAGCAGAAATATGGAAAATTTGAAGAACTGAGAGGCTACAGAAGCAATTACAGCACCGGGAGCATTGTCTACTCTATAGACGGTCAGAGACTTGGAGTTAACAACTCTGATTTCGACAGATGCTCAAGAGGAGCGGGATTTGGCGCATCGGATTCCGCCGCACTCACCAACTGCGGTCTTGTTGTGAATTACAATATCGAGGCGCGGCCGAATGACTCTGCCGTGACACAACGCTTCACTGTGACCGTTTTCGACTCCATGGCCGCGCAACGGCTGATGGATGGCATCGACGCTACTCGGAAAGCTGCAGCGGAGAAGCCGACAGAGGGACCTCGACTTTAAGATCAAATCAGCGCCCATCCATCGATGGGCGCTGACCTACAGTCGACGCCTCCGTTGATCTATCGGCGGCTTGTCGGTCTCGTCCTTGGCCCGACGGGCTCTAACCCGCCGCCGCGCGCAATTCGGCCTGCACTAGGTCCGGCCGTTCCATCGGCAGGAAATGGCTGGTTCCGGCGATGGTCTCCACCTGGATGCGCCCGGCGGCGACCAGGGCCTCCAGCCGCGGGTCCTCGCGGCAGGTCGAGCCCTCGGCGGCCCGCAGGATGCGGATCGGGACCTGCGCCCGCTCGAAGGCGCCCCAGGTGTCGTGCCCCTGGGTCGAGAAATTCGAGGCCTCCCACTCGGGCGCGCAGCTCAGCTCGACCTCGCCGTCGGCCCGGTCGCGGAAGCCGTCGGCCACATAGTCGGCCAGCATCTGCGCGGTCCAGGTCCTGAACGCGCCCCGGCCGGTATAGGCCGCCACCGCGCTTTCCCGGTCGGGGAACACCGCGCGGCGGCGCAACGCGCCCTGGACCAGCGGCGAATCGCCGAACTGCGCGGGGTCGATCCGCCCGACGGAGGGCATCACCACCGGGTCGAACAGCACCACCCGGCGCACGCGCTGCGGCGCTTCGGCCTGGGCCAGGGCGCAGGCGGTGCCGCCCATCGAATGGCCCGACAGCACCACGTCGCGCAGGTCCAGCGTCTCCATCAGCGCCAGCAGGTCGTCCCGCAGCCCGTCCCAGGAGGTGCGGCCCTCGGTCTGCGCCGGCAGGGTCGAGCGGCCATGGCCCCGCTGGTCGACCGCCAGGACCCGCAGGCTCTCCCCCAGGGGCGCGAGGATCGAGCTGTAGGTGCGCGCATTGAAGCCGTTGGCGTGGACGAACACCACGTCGACCGGCCGCGCCGCGTCGCCGAAATCGAGCGCGGCCATGGCCCCACCCCGCGCGGGCAGGTCGATCAGACGGGCTCGCGGCGCCTGCGCCAGCATCGAATCCATTCACAAACCTCCGTGCACGCGCGCCACCCGCGCCTGACCTCTCGAAAACCACATTCACCTAGGGTTCGCCAAGGCTCGCGAACGCCTTGGATTTCCTGGCAATCCGTCGATGGGCGCGAAAAGTGATCACGAGGGCGTGAATTAAAGCCTTGCCCTCGGCGCGAAGCCGGGCATATTCCACTCCAGCGCAAGCGAGGCGCCTGCAAGGGCATCTTCGTTCGGCGCTTCAAACTCCGTTTCCAGGGGACCCAGGGACATGACCACCGAAATCCTTCGCAAGCTGCTCGTCGCCGGCGCCGCCGTCGCCGCTCTGTCCGTCGCCGCCTGCGGCAAGCCGGCTGAAAAGGCCGCCGACACCGCCGAAGCCACCGCCGAAACCGCGACCGACGCCGCCGCGACCGCGACCGACGCTGCGGCCACCGCCGCTGACGCCGCCGCCGACGCGACCCAAGCCGCCGGCGACGCCGCGGCCGCCGCCGCTGCTGCTCCGGCCGACGCCGCTGCCGCTGCTCCGGCCGCTGACGCCGCCGCTGCTCCGGCCGCGAAGTAAGTCTTACGAGCGTATTCGCGTTCTTAAGCGGAGGGCCGCCCCTTGGGGCGGCCCTTTTCGTTTGCGCGCTATAAGGGCCGCATGACCGCCGACTCCCCCCTCGACTGGACCGAAGACGGCCAGCCGCGTTCGTCGCTCTACGGCGACGTCTATTTCTCGGTCGAGGACGGCCTGGCCGAGGCCCGCGCGGTCTTTCTCGACGGCTGCGGCCTGCCGCAGGCCTGGGCCGGCCGCTCGCGTTTCACGGTCGGGGAGCTGGGTTTCGGCACGGGCCTCAACATCCTGGCCCTGCTCGACCTCTGGCGGCGCACGGCCGATCCGGCCGCGCACCTGCATATCTTCAGCATCGAGGCCCACCCGATCGCCACCGCGGAGGCCGCCCGCGCGCTGGGCCGCTGGCCGGAGCTCGCCGACCTCGCCAGCCCGCTGGTCGCGGCCTGGCCGCCGGCCGCCCGCGGCTTTCACCGGCTCGACTTCCCCGGCCTGCGCGCCAGCCTCGACCTGGCGATCATGGACGTCGAAACCGCCCTGGCCCGCTGGCCCGGCCGCGCCGACGCCTGGTTCCTCGACGGCTTCTCGCCCGCCCTCAATCCGGCCATGTGGCGCGAGGAGGTCCTGGCCCTGGTCGCCGCCCGCTCGGCGCCCGGCGCCGTCGCAGCGACCTTCACCGTCGCCGGGGCCGTGCGCCGCGGCCTCGCCGCCGCCGGCTTTTCCCCGGAGAAGAAGCCCGGCTTCGGCCGCAAGCGCGAGCGACTGGAGGCGCGCCTGCCCGGCCCCCGCGCGGCGTCGCCGCCACCGCCCCGCATCGCCGTGGTCGGGGCCGGGATCGCCGGGGCCAGCGTCGCCCGCGCGCTGGCGAGGCTCGGCTGCGCGCCTGTCGTGGTCGATCCCAACGGCCGTGGCGGCGGCGCTTCGGGCAATCCCGCCGCCCTGGTCACGCCACGCCTGGACGCCGGCCTTGGCCCGGTCGCCGATCTCTTCGCCCAGGCCCTGCGGCGCGCGCACACGCTCTATGACGAGGTTCCCGGCGCCGTGCTGGGCGAGGGCGTGCTGCAACTGGTCGGGTCGCCGCGCGATGAGGACCGGTTCGGCAAGATCGCCGCCAGCGACCTCTTCGCGCCGGGCGCGCTCGCCCTGCTGGACTCTGGCGAGGCCGGCCGCCGGCTCGGCGAAGCCGCGCCCGCCGCCCTCGACATGCGCGCGGCCCTGACCGTCGCGCCCGCAACGATCCTCGCGCAATGGGCGCCGCAGGTGCTTTGCGCCGAGATCGCCGGCCTGCAACCGGGCGCCCAGGGCGGCTGGGTGCTGCTGGACGCCGCGGGCGGCGGGATTCTGGAGGCCGAGGCGCTAATCCTGACGATAGGCGCCGATATCGGCCGGCTTTCGGCAGGCCTGCCGATCATTCCCGTCCGCGGCCAGGCGAGCTGGACCCACGGCGGCGAGACCGCTCTCGCCGCGGCCTGGGGCGGCTATGTCGCCCCGACCGGCGCCGGGGTCCTGTTCGGCGCCACCCACGACCGCGGCGACACCGGCCTGGACCTGCGCGAGGAGGACCACCAGCGCAACCGCCAGGCCCTGGCGGCCGCCCTACCGCAGTTGGCGGCGCGCCTGGCCGATGCGCCGCTGCAAGGCCGCGCGGCGATCCGCGCGACCACGCCCGATCATCTGCCGCTGGCCGGCCCCGCGCCGGGCGCGCCGGGCCTCTATCTGCTTTCCGGCCTTGGATCGCGGGGCTTTTGCCTGGCGCCCCTGCTCGGCGAGCACGTGGCCGCCCTCGCCGCCGGCGCGCCCTCGCCCCTACCGTCCGACCTCGCCGAGCTGGTCGCGCCGGACCGGTTCCAGCGCCGCGCCGCGCGCAGGAACGGCGGGCGCTGAAACGAAAAGCGCCGCCCCCGGGGAGGGAGCGGCGCCGGCTTTCGTAAAGACCGAAGTCCTTAGAAGCGCTTCTTCACAGCCACAGCATAGACGCGGCCGAGCGGGGTGCCGCTGCCCGGGTCGTAGTTGTACTGCGTACCGATCGCGAACGGCGGATCTTCGTCGAAGATGTTCTGCACGGTGGCGGTCATGGTGGTGTCCCACGGCAGCTCGACCCGATAGGTCAGGTCATGCTGCCAGTATTCCGGGACCTTGGTCGTGGTCTTGGTGGCCAGGGCCAGGCCGATCGAGTTGCTTTCGATCTGGTTGACGCTGCTGACGTGGCGGATCTGCCAACGCAGGTTGTGCGGGCCGCTCGACCAGTTCGCCCAGATGTTCGCCCGCAGACGGTTGTAGCCGGTGAAGATCGAGGCGCGATAGGTGCCAGCGCGTTCGACCATCGAGGTCGCCGAAACCGGAACACCCTCGATCGCGTAGGTTTCTTCATCGTACTTCAGGAGGTAGCTGCCGTCGAAGCCGGTGGTCAGGGCCCCGCCGAACACATCGCCCACATCCAGGCTGGCCTGGAAGTCGACGCCCGCCGTCTTCACCTCGCCGCCGTTGATATATTGCGTGCGGTAGGATTGGACGTTGGCGCGGCCGCAGCCGGCGTCGGTGAAGGTGAAGCGCGAGCGCAGCGCCACCAGACTCGGATCGGTGCTGGTGCAGACGTTGTTGACGGTGAACGCCGCGGCCAGCATGTCCGTCGCCGATTCCAGAACCAGTTGGTCCTGGAAGTCGAAGTTCCAGTAGTCGACCGTCGCCTTGAAGCGGCCAATGTTGACCATCGCGCCCACGCTATAGGTGAAGGCGGTTTCGGCTTTCAGGTTGGAGTTGCCGTACTGGTCGTTGGCGCGCCAGGTGCCGTTGGCGTTGGTCAGGCCACGGACGAAGTTGTTGTTCAGGATGGTCGCCGACGGGGCGCGGTAGGTGGTGCCCACCGAACCGCGGAGCGCCAGCCAGTCCAGGGCCTGCCAACGCAGCGAAGCCTTCGGATTGAAGGTCTCGTCCTGGCCGATGTACTTTTCGTAGCGGGCCGCGAGGGTCAGCTCGAGGTCGTCGGTGATGGGCAGCAGGGTTTCGCCGAACACCGAGGCGATCTCACTCGAAACGTCGTACTGTGGCAGGTTCGCGTTGAAGAGGAACGGGCCGGTCGGAACCTTGCAGTAGGGCTGACCGTCGCCGAACGGGACGGAGTCGATGCAAGGCGTCGCGAAGACGTCATGGAGCTGTTCCGGGTTCTGACGAACCTGGTCGCGGCGATATTGCGCGCCGGCCGCCCACTTGACCGCCCCGCCGCTCAGTTCGAAGGGCAGGTCGCCGCTCAGGATCAGGTCGGCGACGAAGAGGCGGGTCGAGGTCTTGTTGACCAGCTTCTCGTCCATCCAGGCGACGACTTCGTTCCGCGCGGCGGCGGTGTCGTTGTAGCCGGGGATGGTGCTGTTGGCGATGTAGTACGGGTTGGGCCCGACCTTCGACACGCTCTGGTCATAGGCGTTGGTGAAGGGGTTGAAGTAGTAGCAGCCGATGGCCGTATTGCCGGCGCCGGTGGTGAAGTTGCTGGTTTCAGCCGCCGTACACTGGTCGCTGGCGCCGTCGCGGCTGGCGTAGCCGGCCAGGCCCATTTGCAGGCGGTTGACCGACAGGTCTTCCTGGACGCGGGTGTAGTCCTGCTGCTGATAGGTCAGCGACGCATCCCACTTGATGCCCGCCCACATCTCGCCCTTGAAGCCGCCGGCGACGCGGAAGGTGTCGACCTTGTAGCTGTAGTGGGCGTGCTTGTCCTCGGTATAGGGGTTGCCGCCGAAGCCGATCGGACGCCACGCGGTCTGGCTGGTGACCACGCCGTTGGCGGCCGCGGTCCCGATATTGGCCAGCACCTGGTTCAGCGCGGTCTGGCAGCTCGCCGCATCGACGCCGTAGGGCAGGACCGTGCCGTTACAGTTGGCGCTCTGGACCTGGCTGATCAGAGCCTGCAGGCCGGGGTTGGTGGCCGGGATGTAGAAGCGGCCCTGGTCGGAGGATCCGACCGCCGGCATCGGCGAGGTGCCGCCGACCGACAGCGGGGTCGGGAACTGGTTCGGGCCGGTGACCGCCCAGCTCTGCTCGGGCGTGTCGTGCATCGCGTAGAGCACTTCGATATTGGCCGACAGGGTGTCGGTGATGTCGAAGTTGAACTTGCCGTAGGCCTGGAAGTGATCTTCGTCCTCAACCAGGTTGTCGAACGAGGTGTACTGGAACTGGCAGGAATTGGCGTCCGGGCTGAACGTCCGCAGGCCGATCACCACCGAGATGTTGTAAGGCGCGCCGCCATTGGCCGCGCAGCCGATGTCCGGGAGGCCGCCGCCCACCGTCGCGGCCGTGAAGCCGGGGACGCCGGGCGTGGTGGTGTAGGACGACACCACATTGTACTGGCCGGGGTTGCCGGTGCTGGCCCAGCCTCCCAGCGGGTTTTCGAGGAAGCCGCTGACGCCGGCGCGCAGCGCCCAGTCGCGGTCCTTGATCGACAGCTTGGAGCGGTGGCGATAGCCGACCGCGAGCAGAAGGTCGGCGCTATCCCACTGCTTGCCGTAGGCGATGCTGGTGTCGTAGTCGCCGTCGGAGCCGTCGATGAACTGGTACTGGCCGCTGACCTCGAAGCCGTCGAGGTTGGTGCGGGTGATGAAGTTCACGACCCCGCCGATGGCGTCCGAACCGTAGGTCGCCGCCGCGCCGTCCTTCAGCACTTCGACCCGGCCGATGGCCGCCGTCGGCAGCAGGTTGATGTCGACCGCGTTCAGGCTCTGCGGCGAGACCGGCAGGCGCCGGCCGTGGGGAGCCGGTCGACGGCGAGTTCAGGTTGCGCAGGTTGATCGTCGCCGCGCCGGAGCCGCCCCCGAAGCGGTTGTTTTCACCGATCACCGCGCCGGACGAAGGAATGGTCTTGATGAACTGGACCATGGTGGGGGAGCCACGGGCTTCCAGTTCCTTCTGGCTGATCACGTCGACCGGCAGGGCCGCATCTTCCGGAGTACCGGCGATGAATGAGCCGGTGACCACCACCTCCTCGACCGTCGCATCCTGGGCGGTGGCGACGCCGCCAAACGCCAGGGCGACAGCCAGAATCGACCCGCCGCAGAAATATCTGCTCTTCAACATAGGTGTTTCCTTTCCCCCTCGAACCCGTGCTCCGATTGAAATGCAGCACTTTGTCTATGTTCGAGTATGCCGATCTTCCCCGGCTATGAGCGCGATGGCCAGCGCAATCTTGCTCGAATTACGGCGTTCGCCGAAATAGGCGAAAACGTCCCGCCCGCGGATCGCCGACATACCGAACTTTGAAAAATCCGAGGCTTAGGCCCCGTTTTCCTGCAAAACATTGTTTCTTAGCGGAAAAATATGGCGAAATCGGCCGGATGAACAACGTTCGGATCAGCCGGCATATTCGAAGATGCGGTCTTGGGGCGCAAATCGGCCCGAATCCCCGT
>MEEW01000051.1 GCA_001724985.1 Phenylobacterium sp. SCN 69-14 | reverse complement strand
GCGCGCCCTCGCCCATCACCGAGCGCTCATAGGCCAGCGCGGTCTGCAGCACGCCCCAGCCCTCGCCCAGGTTCTTGAGCAGGTTTTCCTCGGGCACGAGGGCGTCGGTGATGAACACCTCGTTGAAGTGCCGCTCGTCGGTGATCTGGCGCAGGGGCCGCACCTCGACCCCCGGCTGCTTCATCGGCAGGAAGAAGAAGCTGATGCCCTTGTGCTTGGGAACGTCCCAATCGGTGCGCGCGATCAGCATGCCGTAGTCGGCGGTGGCCGCGCCGGAGGTCCACACCTTTTGGCCCGTCACGACGAAGTTGTCGCCCTGGCGCTCGGCCCGCGTGCGGATGCCGGCCAGGTCCGATCCGGCGCCAGGCTCGGAATAGAGCAGGCACATCCCGACCTCCTGGCGCAGCAGCGGCAGGACCAGCTTCCGCTTCAGCGCCTCGGTCCCGCAGGCCAGCAGGGTGTTGGCCCAGAGGTTGGTGCGGTCCTGGCCCGTGCCCGGCGCGCCGACCGCGGCGAACTCGCGCTCGACGATCTTGGCCTGGGCGTTGGAGAGGCCGCGGCCCGACCATTCCGGCGACCAGCGGGGAACGGCCCAGCGCGCCTCGACCACCTTGGCCATCCAGGCCTTCTGCTCGGGCGAGACGGTCCAGCCGGCCCCCTCGCCGCCGCTGCGCTTGGGCAGCCCCTTCCAGTTGTCGGCCAGCCAGGCGCGGACCTCCTCGCGCAGGGCTTCGTCGGTGACGGTCTCGACCATGGTCAGGCTCCCAGCGCCTTGAGGAAGCGTTCGCGGTGCAGGTTCGAGGCGCCGAAGAGCTGCGCGCCCGACCTGGCCCGCCGCAGGTAGAGGTGGGCCGGGTGCTCCCAGGTGAAGGCGATGCCGCCGTGCATCTGCACCGCGTCGGCCGTCGTCTTCGCGTAAGCGTCGGCGCAGGCGAAGGCGGCCAGGGCCACGGCGGCCTCGGCGTCGGGGGCGGCGTCCGCCAGCTTGGCCGCGGCGTTGCGGGCCGCCGAGATCGCGCTCTCGCTCTCCAGCAGCAGGTCGGCGGCCATGTGCTTGATCGCCTGGAACGAGCCGATGGCGCGGCCGAACTGGAAGCGGGTCTTGGCGTAGTCGACCGTGAACTCCAGGCACCGCTGCGCCCCTCCCGCCTGGTCGCCGGCCAGGGCGACCAGCGCCAGGTCCAGAGCCGCCTGCGCCGCCGGCCAGGCCTGGCCTTGCAGCCGCCGGCCCCGAGCCCCGTCGAAGGTGATGCGGGCCAGCCGCAGGGTGTGGTCGAAGGTCGGCAGGGCCGCGACGCTCACCCCGGCCGCATCGGCGGCGACTTCGAAGGCGGCCAGGCCGTCCGGCGCATGGGCCAGCACCAGCAGCACGCCGGCGTTCTGGCCGTGGATCACATAGCTCGCATGGCCGCTGAGCGCGCCGTCGGCCGAGGCGCTCACCGCCACGCCCTCGGGCGACCAGCTTCCGGCCTCGCCGGTCAGGGCGGCGGCGGCGATGAGGGTTCCGCCCGCCAGGCCCGGCAGCAGGCGCGCCTTGGCCTCGTCATCGTCCAGGCCCTGGAGCAGCGCGGCCGCCAGTACGCTGGAGCCCAGCAGGGGCGCGCAGAGCAGGCTGGCGCCGGCCGCCTCCATCACCGCCTCCAGCTCCAGCGGCCCGGCCCCCGCGCCGCCATAGGCCTCTTCAATCACCAGGCCCGCCACGCCCATCTCGGCGAGCTGGGCCCAGAGCGCTTCGTCGTAGCCGCGCGCGGTCTCCATGGTCCGGCGGACGTCCGCCTCGGTGCTGCGGTCGGCGAGGAGGCGGGTGACCGCATCCCTCAGCGCCGTCCGTTCCTCTGCCGACAGGCTCGCCACGTCGCACTCTCCTTGATTATCGGACGGCTTCCGTCTAAAAATATGCACATGACGCAGGCGACCGCAAGTACGAGCCCGCAAAGGGGCCGGCCGCGCGATCCGGGCCTGGAGGACCGGGTGTTCGACGCGGCCATCGCCCTCTATGCCGAGGGCGGGTGGGCCGGCTTCTCGTTCGAGGCCCTGGCCCGGCGCTCGGGCGTCGGCAAGGCCGGGCTCTATCGCCGCTGGAGCGACCGCCAGGAGCTGCTGCGCCAGACGCTGGAGGCCCGCTGGCTGGCGCCGGCGAAGATCGACAGCGGCGCCCTGCGCGGCGACCTGATCGCCCTGGCTCGCCAGGTGTTCGCCGCCTATGCCGGCGACAACGCCCGCGTCGCCCGCTGGATGGCCATGGACGGCGAGCGCCACCCCGAGGTGCGCAGCGCCACCGCCCCCTATGTCGAAGCGACGATCCGCCAGGGCCGCGCCATCGTGCGGCGCGCCATCGCCCGCGGCGAGATCGGCGGCGAGGTCAATCCGGGCCTGCTGATGGACCTGGTGGTCGGCGGGGTGGTCAACCACGTCGCCACCACCCCCTTGCGTTTACGCGGCGCGATGGTCGCAAAGATGGACGCCTTCACCACCGACCTGGTCGATACGGCGCTCCGTGGGATCGGGGTCGCCCCGAGCGAGGACAGATGAGCATCAACGACAACACCCCCGTCATCATCGGCGTCGGCGAGGCCTCCGAGCGGATCGGCGCGCCGGGCTACGCCGCCCTGTCGCCGGCCGCCCTGGCGGCGGCCGCGGCCACGGCGGCCATCGAGGATGCGGGGGCGGGCGACATCGCCGGCCAGATCGACGTGATCGCCGCCATCCGCCAGTTCGAGGTCTCCGGCCCCGGCGCCAAGCCGCCGTTCGGCGCGGCCGACAACTTCCCCCGCTCGGTCGCCGCCCGCATCGGCGCAAACCCGCGGCGCGCCATCCTGGAGGTGGTCGGCGGCCAGGGCCCGCAGCACCTGGTCAACGAGTTCGCCCACGCCATCGCCAGCGGCGAGATGAGCGTGGCGCTGATGGTCGGTTCCGAAGCGATCTCCACCGTCCGCCACCTGGCGACCCAGGGCGAGAGCCGCGACTGGAGCGAGGCGATCGGCGGCCAGCTCGAGGACCGCGGCTATGGGATGGAGGGGCTGCTGACCTCCGACCTCGCCGGCCACGGCGCGCGCACCCCGATCAGCGTCTACGCCCTCTTCGAGAACGCCCGCCGCGCACGCGAGGGCAAGGACCGGGCCAGCTACGCCCTGGAGATGGGCAGGCTGTTCGCCCCCTTCACGAAGGTCGCCCAGGGCAATCCGCACGCCATGAGCCAGGAGGTCTATTCGGCCGAGGACCTGGCCACCGTCACCGGCCCCAACCGCCTGACCAGCGATCCCTTCCCGCGTCGGATGGTGGCGCGCGACCAGGCCAACCAGGGCGCGGCCGTGCTGATGACCTCCGCTCGTAAGGCGCGCGAACTGGGCGTGCCCGAGGACCGCTGGGTCTATCTCTGGGGCGGGGCGGACGTGAAGGAACGCACGCCGGTCCAGCGCCAGGACCTGTCGAAGAGCCCGGCCTCGACCGCCGCCGTCCGGCGCGCCATGGACATCGCGGGCGTGAGCCTCTCCGACATCGACGTCTTCGACCTCTATTCCTGCTTCCCGATCGCGGTGTTCAACATCTGCGACGACCTGGGCCTCTCGCCCGACGATCCACGCGGCCTGACCGTGACCGGCGGCCTGCCCTTCTTCGGCGGGGCCGGGAACAACTATTCCATGCACGCCATCGCCGAGATGGTCCGCCGCCTGCGCGCCCGCCCCGGCGCGGTGGGAATGGTCGGGGCCAATGGCGGCTTCCTGTCGAAATATTCCGTCGGCGTCTATTCGACCCGGGCGCGGGACTTCCAGCCGTTCGATTCAGGGCCTCTGCAGGCGGAGATCGACGGCTGGGCCGCGCCGGCCCTCGACCAGGCCTATGCCGGCGAAGCGGCGGTGGAGACCTACACCATCGACTATGCCGGCCCCGCCCCGCGCGGGGTCGTGGTCGCCCGCACACCGGCGAACGCCCGCATCATCGCCATGACCCCGCCGGACGAGACGGCCGTGGTCAACGAGATGATCCAGGCCGACCCGCTGGGCCGCCGCGCGATCCTGGCCCCCGGCGAGGGCGGCAAGGTGCTGGTGACGGGGTTCGCGGGCTGATGGACGCGACCGTGCAGGACCTGAACCAGACCCTTGGCTTCGTGCGCCGGGTCTCCATGGACCCCGAAGGCCGCGCCGCGATCGAGTACGAGGCCGGCATGCACATGTGCCACTCCGGCGGGGTGGTGCAGGGCGGCTTCGTCACCGGCTGGATCGACGCGGCCATGGCGCACGCCGCCATGGCCATGGCCGGCCCGGACGTCACGCCGATGTCGCTGGAGCTGAAGGTCAGCTTCTTCGCCCCGGCCCGCCCCGGCAAGGTGATCGCCGAGGCCTGGGTCGAGCGGCGCGGCAAGCGCACCTGCTTCTTCGAGGGCCGGCTGCTGGACGGCGAGGGCAAGGTGCTGGCCAAGGCCAGCTCCACCCTGATGCTGGCCGCCCGCGACCGGGTCGAGGCGGCCGCGAAGGCGGCGAGGTCCTAAACGGCGTCCAGCACGCGGCCGACCGCGCTCTCCAGCACCTTACGGGCCTGGGCCGGCGAGAGGCCCTGCTCGCGCCGCAGCCGCGCCCAGCTCTCCCAGCTCAGCAGCAGGTCCAGCGTCTCCAGCCGCTCGCGGTCGGCGACGACCTCGGCCGGCGCCACATGCTCGAGAATGCTGCGCAGGGCCACGACCAGGCGATCATTGTCCGCATCCAGGAACCGCGAGCGATGGCGCAGCACCTCGGACGCGCGCTTGAAGGGGGCGATCTTCTCGAAAGCCTCGCCGCGGCGGGCGACCAGCTCCAGCACCCGGCCGCGCGGCTCGGCGCTCCTGAACGGCTGCTCGGAGATCGCCCGCACCTCGCGCCCGATCACCTCGGACATCTCGCTGTAGAGGCTGTCCATGTCCTTGAAGTGCCGGAAGACGGTGCGCAGGCCCACCTGAGCGCGCTCGGCCACCTGTTCAGCGCTGGGCGTGACCTCGCCGTCGCGGATCATCTCCAGCATGGCCGCGACGATGCGGGCGCGATTGTCCTGGCCGCGACGGCGACGGCCGTCCTCGATCTCGTCCTGCTCCGCCACGCCCACGCCTCGCTGCCCACGGGCGTCTGACTAGATCCGATCGCACCCGCCGTTCAAGCTCCGGCGTCGAACAGCGCCTCGCAGCCCGTGCCCGCCAGCAGGCCGTCGACCTGGGCCCGCACCTCCCCGTCCAGGGCGGCGTGGGACTCCCGCAGCCACTTCAGGCACTTGGCCTGGTAGGGGAAGGGTTGCTGGCGCCAGGCCTGGCCGTCGACCGTGGCCTGGACCTCCTCGGCGCCGGCCGCCACCGCCCTGGCGTTGGCCAGCATCAGCGGGACATAGGTGCGGCCGATCTCGACGAGCAGCGGCTTCAGCGTCGCCGGCGGCGCGGCGAGGTCCAGCCAGTCCTGCGCCTGCGGCTCCAGGCCCGACTGGTCCTCCATCAGCCCGACCCAGGCGGCGGCGCGCGGGGCGACCTGCAGCGTCAGGGCCGCAGGGGTCGGATCGAACTCGGCAAGCTGGGTCAACTGACCGAAGGCGGCGAAGTCGCTGGCGCCGGGACGCTCGCCCATCAGATAGGGCCGGCCGCGCAGATGCGCCTCGAACAGCTCGAGGAACCGGCGATAGCTCGCCTCGATCACCGGCCCGGTCCCGGGGTTGGAGCCGACATAGCGCAGCCTCCCGATCTGGCGTTCGGCGACCATGCGCCCGCGCGCGGCCAGTTCGTCGTCGGGAATGCAGAAGCCGCGCCAGCAGGGCAGCAGCGCCGCGGCCTTGGCGATGTCGGGCTCGTAGGACCAGCGATAGTGGAACATCGCCTTGGTCAGCCACTCGTCGGCATAGTCCTCGATCAGCTCGTCGATGAAGGCGAGCGCCGGATCGGCCGGGACCAGGCTGCGGCCCTCGTGCTCGCGCTCCAGCCGCCGGATGATCGGGGTGGAGTCGGTCACCGCATGCAGCTCGCCGTTCTCGTCGGGCAGGTAGAAGGTGGGCAGCAGCGAGACCTTCGGCTGCGGCAGCCCCTTCAGCGCCGGCCCCGAGGGCGGCAGGAAGCGATAGGGAATGCGGCGATAGCGCAGCACCGCCAGCATTTTGCGGGTGTAGGGCGAACCGGGCGCCCCGGAGAGCGGAATGGGAGTCTTCATCGCTGCGGCCCTCGTCATTGGAAGATCGCCAGCCGGTTGGTGCGGGTGATCTGCGTCCCGCCGGCCGGCAGGCTGAGGAAGTCCCCATCGTGGCCGACGCGGATCTCGCCTGAGAATATCTCGCGCGAGCGGCCCAGGAACGGGCCTTCCAGCGCCCGCATCGGCAGGGGCGGGATGATGTGGGTGAACAGCAGGTAGCGCGCGCCGGCCCGCTGGGCGATGGCCGCCGCCTCTTCGGGCGGGGTGTGATAGGAAAGGATGTCGTGGGTGATCGCCGCCAGGTTCGCCCGCCCATGCGCCTTGGCGGCGTTCGTCTGCATCGCCACCAGGTTCGGCGCCAGCCCCTCGTGCACCAGCACGTCGGCGCCCTTGGCGGCCGCCTCCACCCGCGGCGAGGCGGCGGTGTCGCCGCTGACCACGACGCTGCGGCCCTTGTAGACGAACCGGTAGCCCACGGCCGGCTCCACCGGCTCGTGACGCACCGGGAAGGCGCTGACCTTCAGGTCCGGCGTATCGATCAGCACCAGGTCCGGCCCCTCCAAGGGCGGATCGAACGGGCGGGCGACCCCGCCGAAGCCGGCCGGCGGAACCACCTTGGGGCCGTGGTGGGCGATGCGGAAACCGCTGTCGATGCGATAGGCGTCGGTGAAGCCCGCAACCACGGTCTCCACCCCGCTCGGCCCCCAGATCGGAACCGGCGTATCGCGGCCCCCGCCCGCCCAGCGCTGCAGCATCAGCTCGCCCAGGCCGTCGATGTGATCGGAGTGCAGGTGGGTCTGGAACACCGCGTCCACCCGCCCCGGCGGCAGGTTCATCAGCGCCAGGTTCTTCACGCTGCCCGCCCCGGAATCGATCACGAAGAGCTGGCGTCCGGCCAGCACCACCGTGCACGGCCCGGCGCGGCCGGGATCGGGCATGGGCGAGCCCGACCCGCAGAGCCCGACATGCAGCCCGTCGGGCAGCCCCGCATAGGGGTCGGCGTTCATGGCGCGGTCGTAGATCCGCTCCATCGCCGCGACAGCCAGCGCCCCGCGCGCCATCCACAATCCCGCCCCCGCAAGGATCACGGCCGCCGCGATCCCCAGCGCGATCTTTCCGCCTCGAGACATGGTTCCTCACCCATGGCGCGGCTTGACCGCCGCATATAATGACATTCATAGTGTCATTAGTTTCGGAAATGACCAGCGCAAAAATGGAGCGACCGATGCAGGTGTTGCGAACGCCGGACGCGAGGTTCGAAGATCTCGCCGACTGGCCCTACGCCCCGCGCTACGCGGAGATCACGGACGCCGACGGAACGCACATGCGCCTGCACTATGTCGACGAGGGGCCGCGCGACGGCGCCCCGGTGCTGCTGATGCACGGCGAGCCGTCCTGGGCCTATCTCTACCGCAAGGTCATCGCCGGCCTGGTCGCCCGCGGCCGGCGCGTGATCGCGCCCGACCTGATCGGCTTTGGCCGTTCCGACAAGCCGGCCGCCCGCACCGACTACACCTTCGAGCGGCACGTCGCCTGGATGAGCCAGTGGCTGACTGGCCTCGACCTGACGGGCCTGACCCTGTTCTGCCAGGACTGGGGCGGGCTGATCGGCCTGCGCCTGGTGGCGGCCTTTCCCGAGCGCTTCGCCGGGGTGGTGGTCGCCAATACCGGCCTGCCGACCGGGACCGGCATGACCGACGGCTTCAAGGCCTGGCTGGCGTTCAGCCAGTCGGTCCCGGCCCTGCCGGTGGGCGTGATCGTCAATGGCGGCGCGGTGCGCGACCTGTCGCCGGAAGAGGTCGCCGCCTATGACGCCCCCTTCCCCGACGAATCCTTCAAGGAGGGCGCGCGCCAGTTCCCGGCCCTGGTGCCGGTGACGCCGCAGCACGCCTCCATTCCCGAGAACCTCGAAGCCTGGAAGGTGCTGGAGGCGTTCGAGCGCCCGCTGGTCACCGCCTTCAGCGACGCCGACCCGGTCAGCAAGGGCGGCGAGGCGGTCTTCCAGGCGCGCGTGCCGGGGGCCAGGGGCCAGCCGCACGTCACCCTGAAGGGCGGCCACTTCCTGCAGGAAGATTGCCCCGGCGACATCGTCGAGGTGATCGACGGCCTGATCGCCCGGACGACGGCTTGAGGCGCGCGGTCATGCAGGTTCTCAACGCCGTCTATCCGCCGCCGCAGCAGGCCATGGACTTCTTCGCAGGCGCCGAGGACGGCCCCTTCGTCATGGTCAACCTGCTCAAGTTCAAGCCGAAGGCCGAATACGCCGACGGCTCGGACGCCCACCTGACCGGCGCCGAGGCCTATGCCCGCTACGCCGAGGACGTGCGCAAGCTGGTCGAGGCCCTGGGCGGCAGGATCCGCTATGGCGGCCAGGTCACCGGCCTGTTGATCGGCGAGGTCGAGGAGTTGTGGGACATGGTCGCCCTGGCCGAATACCCCTCGCTCGCCGCCTTCCAGCAGATGGCGATGTCGCCGCAGATGCACGCCATCGAGCATCACCGCACGGCGGGCCTGGCCGGCCAGCTCAACATCCGCACCCGGCCGGGCGTGGGTTTCTAGCTAGGCCTGCGCCGCAGCGACAGGGCCAGGAAGACCAGCCCCAGCGCCAGGCCCGCCAGGCTGCCATAGTGCTCGGGCGGGCGATGGCTGGGGGCGGCCGCGCCCGGCCCCCAGGCGTCGAGCGCCAGCAGCGCCCGCTCCAGCACGAACAGCGCCAGGAACAGCGGCGTCAGGCTGCGATAGCGCAGGGCGACGGCGATCATGGCCAGGCCGTAGGCGATCTGCGTCGCCCCGTGCCAGGCGAACAGGGCCACGACCAGGTCGCGCCGGTCGCCCATGTCCAGCCCGGCGATGCTGCCGGCCCCACCGTCCGGCAGGAAGGCGTGGATCAGGCCGGGGACCAGGGTCAGAAGCCCGGCCAGGGCGAGGAACCACGCCGAGGCGCGGGCGCCGCGGTACTGGTCGTTGGCAGCGGGAACCAGCAGGGACATGACCGCCTCAGTTGTCCCAGAGGATGTATTCGTCGCCGGCCGTCTGGGGAACGCCGCCGGGCTTGTCGATGAACACCGGCCCTTGCAGCAGCGAGGGCCAGATCGGCTTCACGCTGCGCGCGTCCTGCTCGGCCAGCAGCGCCTGCAGGGCCTTGACCTTGTCGGGGCGCGCGGCCGCCAGGTCGCGCTGCTCGGTCGGGTCGGTGGATAGGTCGTAGAGCCAGACCTTGCCCCGCGCGCCGTTGACCTGGAGCTTCCAGTCGCCGTCCAGCACGCTCTTGTACTGGCCCGAGCGCCAGAACAGGGTCTGGTGCGGCCGCGCGGCGTTCCGGCCGTCCAGATAGGGCCGCAGGTCGACGCCGTCGATCGGCCGGTCGGTCGGGATCGCCGCCCCCGCCGCCCCGGCCGCCGTCGCGAAGATGTCGATGTGCCCGACCGGATAGCCATAGCGGCTGCCCGGCGCGATCACGCCCGGCCAGCGCATGAAGAACGGGGCATGGATCCCGCCCTCGAAGAAGGTCGACTTGAAGCCGCGATAGGGCTTGTTGAGGTCGGGCAGGCCGACATAGCCGGCGCCGCCGTTGTCGCTGGTGAAGATGACCAGGGTGTTCTGGTCCAGCCCCTCGTCCTTCAGCGCCTGGAGGATGCGGCCGACATTGGCGTCGAGATTGCGCGCCATGGCCCCGTAGACGCGCTCGCGATGGTCCTTGATCTGCGGCAGGGCGTCATAGTCCGCCTTCTTGGCCTGCAAGGGCGTGTGGAGCGCGTTCGGCGCGAAATAGAGGAAGAAGGGCCGGTTGCGGTTGGCCTTGATCGCCTTCACCGCCTCGTCGGCCAGGTAGTCGGTCATGTAGCCGCGCGGGGCGAACATCGGCGAGCCGTTGTACTGCACGGCATAGGGCAGGTTCGGCCACAGGAAGCGGTCGATGGCGTCCCACGGCTGCTTGGAGTTGACGACGCTCGGATCCTTCTCGGGCAGGTACATCGAGCCGCCGGCCATGAAGCCCAGGCTCTCGTCGAACCCCTGGTCCTCGGGGCGCGAGCCGGCCTTGCCGCCCAGGTGCCACTTGCCCAGGTGGATGGTGTGGTAGCCGCGGGTCTTCAACACCTCGGCGATGGTGATCTCGCTGGCCGGCACGCTCAGCTCATTGACCGCCAGGGGCGTGCGCGCGGTGCTGCCCGGCGGCATGTCCTTGATGCGCTCGGGGAAGAACTTCGGCTTCACGATCGCGCCGGGCTCGGCCTCGGTGCCGACCATCCGCTCGAAGGCGACCGGCGCGGGCGTGAACTCGAAGCCGAAGCGGGTCGGATAGCGGCCGGTGAGGATGGCCGCGCGCGAGGGCGCGCAGGTGGCGTTGCCGGCATAGCCGTTGTCGAAGGTCACGCCCTCGCGGCCGATGGAATCGATGGCCGGCGTCTTCACCGCCCCGTCGGCCACCCCGCCGCCATTGAAGCTGAGGTCGTTGTAGCCGAGGTCGTCGGCCAGGATGAACACCACGTTCGGCGGCCGCGCCTGGCTGGCCGGCGCCGCCGGCCCCTGCGCCCATTCCACCGGCTGGTTGGGCGCCACCGGCGGCAGGCGCGAGCGGGCGATCATCGAGAAGATCGCGGTGCGGTTCGCCGCCGCGACGGCGACCCCGGCCGCCAGGACCAGCACGCTGGCGCCCAGCCATCTCGACAGCTTCATGATCGCCTCCCGGTATATTATGGCATTTATCGTGCCACTATATCCCGAGATCGGCAAGAGGCCTGCTCCACCGGCGGGGCGGCGCTATTTCGCCGCCGGATAGCTGACCCCGATCTGGTCCAGATAGGTCTTGTATTTCCGAGGGTTGTAGTAATACGGCTCCATCTTCGGCCGCATCTGCTCCATGATCTCCCTGTTCAGGTGGATCGCGGGCCTGTCCTCCGGCCCCAGGGTCGGGTCGTATTTCTGGTCCTTGAGCTGGACGTCGTGGAAATAGGCCTTGGCCTCTTCGACCAGCTTCGGCGTGGTGACCAGGTCGAGCACGGTCAGCGCCACCGCCTTGGCGCCGGCCTCTACGCCCTTGTGGGCGATCGGCGTCGTCATCGCCATGGCCGAAGTCACGTTATGGGCGATGGCGTTGGGAATGTTCGCCGGATAGCGGACGGTGATGGTCGGCACGGTCCACATGATGTCGCCGATGTCGTCGGAGCCGCCGCCCATGGCCGGTCCGCGGGTCTCGGGCGTCGAGAGGGCGGCCACCTCGGCGGCCAGCGGCTCCAGCTTGAAGCCGTTGGCCTCCTGCACGGCCTTGGCGAAGGCCTGGTCGTCCGCCGACCACCTGGGCATGCCCACCCGCTTGATGTTGGCGTAGGCGGCCTCGGCCAGCGGCTTGTTGCCGTAGTTCGGCGCCGCATAGCCCAGCACCCGCCGCTCGACGCTCGTGCCGGTCGCCTTGGCCGCGGCCTCGGAAATGGTGTTGCCGAGGTCGTAGAGGTCGCGGATCGACTGGAAGGAATTTTCGCGGAAATAGTACCAGACGCTGGCCACCCCCGGCACGATGTTCGGCTGGCCGCCGCCGTTGGTGATGACGTAGTGCGAGCGCTGGGTCAGGGGCAGGTGTTCGCGCCGCATGTTCCAGGCGATGTTCATCAGCTCCACGCCGTCCAGCGCGCTGCGGCCCGACCAGGGCTGGCCGGCGGCGTGCGCCGTCTTGCCGTGGAACGTGTATTCCACCGACACCATGCCGGTGTTTCCCATCGGCCCCCAGCCGGTCGAGAAGTCGCGGCTGACATGGGCGAAGATCGAGGCGTCGACATCCTTGAAGAGCCCAGCGCGCACGTAGAAGGCTTTGGTCGCCAGCAGCTCCTCGGCCACCCCCGGCCACAGCATCAGCCGGCCGGGGATCTTGTTCCTCTCCATGACGTCCTTGGCCGCCAGCGCCGCGACGATCATCATCGGCATGCCGGAATTGTGGCCCTCGCCGTGGCCGGGCGCGCCCTCCACCTGCGGCTTGACGTTCGGATCGCCCGGAACCTGCGACAGCCCCAGCAGGGCGTCGATGTCGCTGCCCAGCGCGATCACCGGCCCGCCGCTCCCCCAGGTGGCGGTCCAGGCGGTGGGCACGCCCGCCACCCCGCGTTCGATCCTGAAGCCGTTCTTTTCGAGGATCGCGGTCAGGTATTCCGAGGTCCTGACCTCCTGGAAGCCCGGCTCTGCGAAGCTGTAGACGGAATCGACCATCTCCTGGGACAGCTTGGCCCGCGCCTCGACGCCGGCGACCGCCGCCTGGCGCATGGCCTCGGTCGGTTCGCCCTGCGCCACCGCCGGCAGGGCCAGGGCCGTGGCCATCAGCAGGCCCGCCAGGGTTTTCGTTCCAAAAGCGCCGATCATTCCAGGTCTCCCCGCCCGCCAGGTCTGCGATCCAGCCGCGATTTGACCGCGAGTCTTCCACCCCGCAAATCGCCCCTTCGACCGACGGAGGTGTCGCATATGAGAGGCTGCTCCCTTTTCCTCCCCTGCTTTAGCGGGGGAGCGACTGTCTGAGAGGTCAAGCGTGGAGTGATGTTGGGAGGTTGTTTCGGACCTCTCGGGCCTTTGCGTTGAGACGGACGAGGAGTTT
>MEEW01000050.1 GCA_001724985.1 Phenylobacterium sp. SCN 69-14 | reverse complement strand
CGGCGTACTGCTTGAGGCCGCGGGTTAGGGCCGCGCGCAGGCCCGCCTCGTGCGTGCCGCCTTCGGGGGTGGGAACGGTGTTGCAGTAGGACTGCATGAAGCCGTCGGCCTCGCCGAAACCGGCCGGGGTCCAGGTGACGGCCCATTCGACCTTGCCGGTCTCGCCCGGGCGCTCGTAGCGGCCGGCGAAGGGTTCGGGGGTGACGGTCTCGATGCTCTTGACCCGCTCGGCCAGGAAATCGGCCAGACCGTTGGGAAAGCGGAAGGTCGCCTCGGCGGGGGTCTGGTCCTGGATGCGCGAGGGATCGCAGGTCCAGCGGATCTCGACACCGCCGAACAGATAGGCCTTGGAGCGGGCCATCCGATAGAGGCGCGCCGGCCGGAAGGCGCAGCCCTCGCCGAAGATCTGCTCGTCGGGCAGGAAGCTGATCGCCGTGCCCTTCTTGCGGGTCGGGTTCAGCTTTTCGATGCCGCCCAGCGGCTTGCCGCGGCTGAAGGACTGGCGCCACTCGAAGCCGTCCTTCCAGGCGGTGACGTCGACGCGCTCGGAGAGGGCGTTGACCACCGAGACGCCGACGCCGTGCAGGCCGCCGGAGGTCTCGTAGGCCTTGCCGGAGAACTTACCGCCCGAGTGCAGGACGGTCATGATGACCTCCAGCGCCGACTTGCCCGGATGCTTGGGGTGGGGGTCGACGGGGATGCCGCGGCCGTCGTCCTTGACGGTCAGGCGCCCGTCGGCGTCGAGGCGGACCTCGATGACCTTGGCGTGGCCGGCGACGGCCTCGTCCATGGCGTTGTCGAGGACTTCGGCGAACAGGTGGTGCAGGGCGCGCTCGTCGGTGCCGCCGATATACATGCCCGGCCGCTTGCGCACCGGTTCGAGGCCTTCGAGGACCTCGATGTCCTTGGCCGAATAGCCGCTGCCGGGCTTCTCGTTCAGCGCCGCCGGGTCGGGGCGCGGCTCATGGGCCTGGGCCAGAGGCGCGGCAGGCGCAGGATTGAGCGCGTCGTCAAAGAGCGAGGCTTGGGGAGAAGGGGCCTGGGACATGCGACCGCAAAATGGAACGATTCGAGACCGCCCCATATGAATCGCGCCCGCCGCTAAATCAATGCGGCGGCGGGCGCGACGCGGCTCTGGCGCCGTCTAATCCTGTTTCAGCTTCAGGACCGGCCCGGCCTCCTTGGCGATGTCGGCGGGGTGGAAGGGCAGGCGATGCCAGCCCTTCTTCGAATAGAGCCAGGTCTGGTCGGCGTAGTGGGGCGAGGCCGGATCGGTCGACTGCGAATAGGACAGCACCGCATCGGCGACCGGCCCCTTGGCGTCGAAGGTGACGACCTGGATGTAGCTGGAGCCATGATAGGGCACGTAGCCCTTCACGCCGGGGACCCAGCGGGCCTGCTGGGCGTTCAGCACGCCGTCGCTACCCTCGCCGCCGTGGACGGGAATCTTGTCCTGGCCGCGGACGGCGAAATGGATCGTCCCATAGGGCGCATCGAGGGGCACGCCTTCGGTCAGCAGGACATCGACGGCGCCGGCCAGGGCCTGGCGCAGCTTGGCGGCGGTCGCGTCGTCGCCCTTGAGGCCGCGAGGCGTGTGGACCGGATCGGCCGGGTCGAAGGGCGTGGCGTAGAGGTCGGCGATGGCCTGGGCGCGGCGCCAGAACTCGACCCAGAGGATCGCGCCGACGCTGTCGTTGTCCATGCGGCGGTCCCACTTGGAGAGGACCGTGCAGGCCTGACCGATGTCGAGCGTCTTGCCGCCGGCGGTGGCGGCCGTTCCCCCGGGGCCGCAGGCCTTCACCACGTCGTCGAGGAAGAGGTCGGCGGCGTGGTTCTTGTTCCAGAACAGCATGGTCTTCACCGCGTCCTGGTCGACGCCCTTGCCGGGCAGGCCGTCGGTTCCGGCCAGGCGCGCCTCGATCTCGACGACGCCCGAGCGGGTGCGCAGGTTCTGGGGAACGGCCGTGGGGCCGACGATGGGCGCGAAGGGCGTCATCGGGGCGCTGGCGTTGGCCAGCCAGTAGCTGTCGTTGCTGTTGGCCACATAGTCCTGGCGGATCACGGCGGGCATGGAGGCGCCGGGCATCAGGCCGGGCGCGTCCCAGTTGCAGGCCGCGCGCGAGCCGTCGAGGACGTAGATGCGCGCGCCGTCGGCCAGCTTCGCCGCCGCGGGGCTGGGAGCGCAGTCCTTCAGCTTCTGGGCCGAGACGTTCGGCGTGGCGGTGATGTCGGCATAGAGCGCATCACCCTTGCGGTCGGCGGCGATGGTGTTGACCCAGGGAATGCCCAGCGAGGCGGTGATCGCCGACTTGATCTCGCCCACCGACCGGGCGCGGGCGATGTCGAGCCAGGTTCCGGCCGAGGCGCTGTTGTTCTTGTTGGCGTCGCGCAGGGCGTAGGCGGTGGTCGCGGTCCAGGCCAGGCCCGCCTGGGGCATGGCGACGACCGGGCCGTAGAGGGTCGAATAGTAGGTGTGGGCGCGCGGGCCGGCGGGGGTGTCCACCGTCACCTCGCGCCGCTCCATGGCGTGGCGCTGGCCGTCGACCAGATAGGCGGTCGGGTCGGCGGGATCGAGCTTCAGTTCGAACAGGGTGAAGTGGCGGTCGGTGGAGACGGTGTGGGTCCAGGCCACGTCCTTGTTGAAGCCGATCGAGATGCCCGGGGCGCCGGCGATGGTCACGCCCATGACGTCGAACTTGCCCGGGACGGTCAGGTGGACCTGGTAGAAGCGATTGGTGCCTTCCCATGGAAAGTGCGGATTGCCGAGCAGCAGGCCGGTCTTGTTACGCGTGGCCTCGCGCCCGAAGGCCCAGCCGTTGGAGCCCAGGCCGATCTGCTCGGCCATGTTCGGCAGGCCGACCAGGGCGGCGGCCTTGGCGGGCGCGGCGGCCGTGGGGGGAGCGGCCGCGTTGGTCTGGCGCAGCCAGGCGCCGCCGCTGGCCTGGATCATGCGCTCCTCGTTCAGGCGCAGCATGTCGTCGATGGTGATGTCGCGCACCCAGGCGGCGTCGCGGCAGTCGGCCTGGCGCTTTTCGCGCGGCGTGTCGGCCAGGTAGCGGTTGAAGCCGGCGACATAGCCTTCGACCAGTTCGCGATAGTCGGCCGATCCCTTGACGAAGTTCGCGCGCAGGGTCTCGATGTCGATATTGGCGCGGAAGAAGAGGTCGCTCTCGAGGTTCTTGATGTCGGTGAAGGCCACCACATTGGTGGCGTCCGGGCCGAAGTGCCTGGTGCGCTCGCCGTTGACGGTGACGATCTTGTCGGCCAGCAGGCAGAGGT
This sequence comes from Phenylobacterium sp. SCN 69-14, assembly GCA_001724985.1. Taxonomy (GTDB): domain Bacteria; phylum Pseudomonadota; class Alphaproteobacteria; order Caulobacterales; family Caulobacteraceae; genus Phenylobacterium. Next base: position 10,029 of record MEEW01000050.1, on the reverse strand, counting down.
TGTCCTGGGCGAAGGCGTAGGCTTGGCCATAGCCGAGGCCGCCGAAGTCCTTGGCCGTGACGTGCGGCACGCCGTACTTGGTGCGGACCACCTGGGCCTCGTAGCCGCGGGCCTGGGCGGCCGGCCCCAGCGCAAGAGCGAGCGCGCAGGCGGCGGTGGTCACAAGCAAGGTCTTCATGGCGGTCCCCCCAGGGCGATTCCCGCATCCGGCGGCGGGATTTTCCATAAAGAGGAAGGACCAGAGCGCGTCCGTCAATCGCCGGCAGGCAAATGAAAGAGGCCGCGGATCGCTCCGCGGCCTCTCGCAGGTCGTTTCAGGCCGCTTCGATCAGCAGGCGAAGTACATGTCGAATTCGACCGGGTGCGGGTGGAGCTGGAGACGCATGACTTCCTGCATCTTCAGTTCGATGTAGGCGTCGATGAAGTCGTCGTCCATGACGCCGCCGGCCTTCAGGAAGGCGCGGTCCTTGTCGAGGGCTTCGAGGGCTTCGCGCAGCGAGCCGCAGACTTCCGGCACCTTCTTCTGCTCGCGCGGGGGCAGGTCGTAGAGGTTCTTGTCCTGGGCCGGGCCCGGGTCGATCTGGTTGATGATGCCGTCCAGGCCGGCCATCAGCAGGGCGACGAAGGTCAGGTAGGGGTTGCCCATCGGGTCGGGGAAGCGGGCCTCGATGCGCTTGGCCTTGGGCGAGTCGACGTGCGGGATGCGGATCGAGGCCGAGCGGTTGCGGGCCGAATAGGCCAGCTTCACCGGGGCTTCGTAGCCGGGCACCAGGCGCTTGTAGGAGTTGGTGGTCGAGTTCGAGAAGGCGTTGATCGCCTTGGCGTGCTTGATGATGCCGCCGATGTACCAGAGGCACATCTGCGAGAGGCCCGCATACTTGTCGCCGGCGAACAGCGGCTTGCCCTCGGCCCAGATCGACTGGTGGACGTGCATGCCCGAGCCGTTGTCGGCGAACATCGGCTTGGCCATGAAGGTCGCGGTCTTGCCATAGGCCGCCGCGACGTTGTGGATGACGTACTTATAGAGCTGCATCCGGTCGGCCATGGTGATCATGGTGTCGAACTTCAGCCCGAGTTCGTGCTGGGCCGGTGCGACTTCATGGTGGTGCTTTTCCGGCTTCATGCCGAGTTCGCCCATGACCGCCAGCATCTCGCCGCGCAGGTCCTGGCAGCTATCGACCGGGTTGACCGGGAAGTAGCCGCCCTTCGGACCCGGACGGTGGCCCATATTGCCTTCCGGATAGGCCTTGTTCGAATTGATCGGCAGTTCGGTCGAGTCGTACGAGTAGCCGGTGTCATGCGGCTGGGTCGACCAGCGCACGTCGTCGAAGATGAAGAACTCGGCTTCCGGGCCGAAGAACACGGTGTCGCCGATGCCCGAGGCCTTCACGTAGTTCAGCGCGGCCTTGGCGATCGAGCGCGGGTCGCGGTTGTAGGGCGTGCCGGTGTCGGGGTTCACGATGTCGCACATCAGGCAGAGCGTGGTCTGCTGATAGAACGGGTCGATGATCGCGGTCTCGAGGTCGGGACGCAGCTTCATGTCCGACTCGTTGATGGCCTTCCAGCCGGCGATGGACGAGCCGTCGAACATGGTGCCGTCGGTCAGGAACTCCTCGTCGACCAGGTCGATGTCGAAGGTGACGTGCTGCATCTTGCCGCGAATGTCGGTGAAGCGGACGTCGACATACTTGACGTCCTTTTCCTTGATCAGATCCAGAATGTCCTTGGCGGTGGCGGCCATGGTCTTATCCCCTTGAAGAAGTCGCGATAATTGGCGTCAGACGGCTGCGGCGCCGGTTTCCCCGGTGCGGATGCGCAGGACGTCGGTGATTTCCGATACGAAGATCTTGCCGTCCCCGATGCGGCCGGTGCGGGCCGCCCCCACGATGGCTTCCAGCGCCGCCTCGAGCTGGTCGTCGGCCACGACCACCTCGATCTTGATCTTGGGCAGGAAGTCCACGACGTACTCGGCGCCGCGGTAGAGCTCGGTGTGGCCCTTCTGGCGGCCATAGCCCTTGGCTTCGAGCACCGTCATGCCCTGGACGCCCAGCTCCTGCAGGGCCTCCTTCACCTCGTCCAGCTTGAACGGCTTGATGACGGCTTCGATCTTTTTCATGCCAGGCTCACTCGTGGGGCCGCCGGGGCGGCTTGCGGCTACGAGCACGCTCCGGGGCGGGGCTACAAGGGGGATGGTCCTGCGGTTCCGCGCCGAAAGCATGCAGCGATGCAAATGCTGCAATTTTGGGCGCCGGGCGCCCAAAACGCGATCAAGGAGGCAAACCGATAGTCAGGCCGGCCCTGGAGCGCAACTTGAGACTCCCCGAGGGCGCATGACGGCGCGCGCAGCGGGGCAGGAGGCCATATCCTCGCGATCTGGCGGGGTTTTCCGTGAAGACCGCGGCGGCGGCCGGGACGCTCCTCCCGCGGGTTGCTGAAGATTGCGGCGGCGCGGAGGGGCTGATCGGCGAGGACAGGGGCCAGGGTTGCGGCTAAGGAAGGCCGCACGGTTCTTGCGGGTTTCGAATGATGACGCGCCTCTATCTCATCCGCCATGGCAAGCCTGCCGCCGTCTGGGGCGAGGCCGACGACGATCCGGGCCTGGACGCGGCCGGACAGGCCCAGGCGCAGGCGGCGCGCGATCACCTGATGAGCCTGCCGCCCGCAGAGCGGCCGAGCCGGGTGGTCAGTTCGCCCCTGCGCCGCTGCCGCGAGACCGCCGAGCCGACCGCCTTGGCTCTGGGCGTGGAGATCGAGATCGACCCCGGCGTGGGCGAGATTCCGACCCCGAAGGGGTTGAGCGCGGAAGAGCGGCCAGGCTGGCTCCGCGAGGTGTTCCAGGGACGCTGGCGGGATGTCCGCGGCGATCTCGACTACGACGGCTGGCGGCGCGAGGTGGTGGAGGCGCTGGTCCCGCGCGCAGGGACGGCGGTGTTCTCGCATTATGTCGCGATCAATGCGGTGATGTCGCATCTCGCCGGCGACGAGCGCGTTCTCCTCTACCGTCCGGACCATGCGTCGATTTCGGTGCTGGAGACGGACGGCCGCCGCCTGACGCTGGTGGCCCGGGGGCCGGAAGCCTCCACCCAGGTGCTTTGAGGGGGCGAGGACGCCGGTGACTGCGCGCAAGATACTCACCGTGGCCGAGATCGCCGCGGCCGACAGGGCCGCGATCGCCGCCGGAACGCCGGGCCGGGACCTGATGGAGCGGGCAGGGGCGGCGGTGGCCGACGCCATCATCGAGCGTTTCACGCCGCGCCCGGTCTGCGTGCTTTGCGGGCCTGGAAACAACGGCGGCGACGGCTATGTGGTCGCCCGCCTGCTCGCCGAGCGCGGCTGGCCGGTGGAGGTCAGGGCGCTGGCGGCGCCGGCCAGTCCGGACGCCAGGGCCGCGGCCCTGGCCTGGGGCGGGGAGCCGGCGCCGTTCGAGGCGCCTCTGCAGGCGCGGCTCTATGTCGACGCCCTGTTCGGGGCGGGCCTCTCCAAGCCGTTGAGCGGGGAAGCGGCGGCGGTGGCGGCCGAGCTGGCAGGCCAGCCCGAGCGGGTGGTGGCGATCGACGTGCCTTCGGGGCTGCCGGGCGACACCGGCGCGCCGGAGGGGCCGGTGGTGGTGGCGAGCCTGACCGTCACTTTCCACGCCAAGAAGCCGGCCCATGTGCTCTATCCGGGCCACGACCTTTGCGGCGAGGTGGTGGTGGCCGACATCGGGCTCGGCCCCACGGCCAGCCTGATGACCGAGAACGGCCCGGAAGCCTGGCTGGCGCATTTCCCCTGGCCGACGTCGGGATCGCACAAGCACGCCCGCGGCCGCCTGGTGGTGGTCTCGGGTGAGGCGTGGAGCACGGGCGCGGCGCGGCTCTCGGCGCGGGCGGGCCTGCGCATGGGGGCGGGCCTGGTGACGATCCTCTCGCCCAGCGAGGCGCTTGCGGTCAATGCGGCCCATCTGGAGGCGGTGATGCTCAAGGGCTTCGACACCGAGGCCGAGCTGGAGCAGGCCGCCGCCGATGTGGACGCGGCGATCATCGGCCCGGCGGCCGGCGTCACCGAGAACACCCTGGTCAACGTCATGGCCCTGGCGCGGACGGGGGCTGCGCTGGTGATCGACGCCGACGCGATCACCGTCTTCCGCGACGACCCCGAGGAGCTGTTCTCGGTGCTGGACGTCGACGACGTGCTGACCCCGCATCCGGGCGAGTTCGAGCGCGTGTTCCCCGGCCTGCTGAAGGAAGGGCCGACGCGGATCGACGCGGCCCGCCGCGCGGCCCAGAAGGCAGACGCCATCGTGCTGCTGAAGGGCGCGGACACCGTGATCGCCGCGCCCGACGGGCGGATCTGCGTCAACAGCAACGGCTCGCCCTGGCTGGCCACCGCCGGCACCGGCGACGTGCTGGCCGGTTTCATCGGCTCGCTGATCGCCCAGGGGATGGAAAGCTTCGAGGCGGCCTGCGCGGCGGCCTGGATCCATGCGGCGGCGGCGGACCTGCATGGGCCGGGCCTGATCGCCGAAGACCTGCCGGGGCTCGCGCCAGCGGTGCTGCGGCGGCTCTATGAGTCGCGGCTGGCCTGAAGGCCCGGCGGAGGGCCTCTATTGGTGCGGGCGAGAGGACTCGAACCTCCACGCCTTGCGGCGCTGGAACCTAAATCCAGCTAGCCCAACAGTCCATGTCAAATTCTCTTAAGTCACTCAACCACTTACAGAAACCAAGCTTAGCCCTTGGATCGGACACACCGTGGACACGTTGGACACAAGCCGAAGCCGCGAAAGGCAAAAAGCCCATGACCACGCACACGATGTTCGACGGTCGCCTCCAGATTTACCGGCGCGCGGAGCACGGCCCCTGGCAGGCCGCCGCCCGCGTCGGCGGCCATCGCTTTCGCCAGACGACCGGCGAAATGGCGCTGGACCGCGCCAAGGACGTGGCCGAGGAGTGGTATCTCGACCTTCGCGGCAAGCTGCGCACTGGCCGGCTTGAGCCGCTGGCGCCGAAGGAGAAGACTTTCGCCGAGGCCGCGGAGGCCTATCTGCGCGAGGTGCGGGTCCTCGCCGCCTCAGTCCGCAGCCCGAGCTACGTCAAGAATCTAGAGATGCGGATGAAGGCGCACGTCCTCCCCTTCTTCAAGGACAAGCCCCTCTCCGCCATCAACAAGGGCCTGGTGCAACGCTACCGCGTCCAGCGCGCCGAGGAGACCATCGCCAGGACCACGGTCAAGGGCAAGGACGGCGCACCTGACACGCCCGGCAAGCCGCCGGCGCGGAGCACCATGCTCCAGGAGATCGTCATCATCCGGCAGGTGCTGAAGCACGCCGAGGGCTTGGGCTGGATTCCCTTCGTCCCCAACCTCTCCACGCCCTACATGACCCAGGGCAAGCGTGGCCGGCGCGCCTGGTTCTCACATGAGGAATATAAGCGCCTCTATGAGGCCACCCGCCGCCGCATCGCAGAAGGCAAGCGGCGCGGCTGGAAGAGCCGGTACGAGGACCTGCACGACTTCGTGCTCATCATGGCCAACACCGGCCTGCGTCCGGACGAGGCCTGGGGCCTGGAGTTCCGGGACGTGACGATCGAGGACGACTACGCCACCAAGGACACCATTCTGGTGATCGACGTGCGCGGTAAGACCGGCGTCGGCTACTGCAAGAGCATGCCAAACGCCGTCTACCCGTTCACGGAGCTGCGCAAGCGCCGCGTGCGGAAGCTCAAGGAAGACGGTAAGTCGGCCGAGGACATCGCCCGCGTGCTGCCGACCATGAAGGTTTTCCCGGACTACAGCCGCGACCTCTTCAACAAGATCCTTGAGGAGGAGAACCTCAAGTTCGACCGCGATGGCCAGCGCCGGACGGCCTATAGCCTTCGCCACACCTACATTTCGATGCGCCTCATGGAGGGCGCGAACATCCACCAGATCGCCAACAACTGCCGGACCAGCGTCCAGATGATCGAGCAGTTCTACGCCGCCCACATCAAAGACCGCATCGACGCCTCGGCCATCAACGTCATGCGGCCGAAGGCGGCGCGGAAAGCCGCGCGGCGAAGCGCGCCCAAGGAGGAAAGCGCGCCGCAGGCGCACCACTAACCCTTGTTGTCGTCGATCAGCCGGATATACACCTGCCTCGTTGCGGGCGTGGCGGAATTGGTAGACGCACTCGGTTTAGGTCCGAACGCTTCACGGCGTGGGGGTTCGAGTCCCTCCGCCCGCACCAACCCCCAGCGACGCCGAACGGCGGCGCCAGTTTGCGCCGGACGGCGCACCCTAAGACAACGAGCCGAACGGCGAGAACGGTGGCACACTTGGCGCCCGCACGGGCGTAGCCACCCGCTTTCATCCGGCATCGACTCCGGGGCGTCGAGGTTACCTCGCGGCGCGCTCCTTTGCGCCTCCAGAATCTGCTAGGTTGGCGTGTTGCTCCGCTTGAGTCGGCGCCACGGCAGATCGAAATAGCACTTAACTGAGTTCACGCATTGTTCTAGCCTGTTCTCATGTCCAAAACCATCACTGCAAGTCAGCTCTTGGGTGAGATCGGCGAAACGGCAGTCCGTTTGCGCTTCCTCAACATGGGCTTTCAGTTTGATGGGCGCTCGCGTCTGGAGGCGGGCGTCGATGGCATTGCGGAGGTGATGGATAACGGCAGACCGCTCGCCCGCATGATTGCGGTGCAGGTCAAGGCAACGGAGGCCTCGCGCTATTCCTCCGAAGACGATTCCGGCTTCAGCTACCTGCTCCGGCCGGACGACCTAGCCTACTGGCAGGGCTCCAATCTCCCGATCATTCTCGTCCTCTACCGCAAGTCAGACGAGACATATTTCTGGAAGGAAGTGACCGTCGACCCGAAGCGGGAGGATCGCAAACTTCACTTCAACAAGCAGACCGACACTCTGGACTCGAACGCGGTGGACCGGCTGGCCGCACTGACCGTGCCCAAAGCGGGCTTTGGCTATTACGTTCCCCCGCTCGGCGGCGGTGAAGAGGCGTTGGTCAACATCCTTCCCGTGACGCCGCCCACCGAAATGTTCATCGCATCGACGCCCTATTCGCCCAAACAAGCCGCCGCGATCCTGCTCGATGCCGACGAGCCGGCTCGGTTCGACTGGGTCATCAAGGGCGGCGCGTTCTGGTCGTTCGCCGATCCCCGCGAGAATGCGTGCAGGCGCATCGTGGACATCGATCAGGTGGAGGCCATCGACACGGCGGTCCTCGCCTTCCACGAGGATCACGATGAGCAGAACAACTTCGCCTACCTTCTGAGGAAAGCGTTCGACCATCAGGTCCGCTCTGACCTCGCCTGGAATAAGGACAGGAAGCTGTTCTATTTTAGGGCGAAGGCGGAAAATACGTCCCGCGCCTTCTACTACGAAGCTTCAAAGAAGAAGACCTCAACTGAGGTCGTGAATGTCGCGCGCAACAAAAGCGACCAGGCGAGGGTGGAGTTCGTTCGGCACCACGCCTTCGTGCCCCGCTTCGAACGGGTTTTCGACCAGTGGTATCTGGTGGTCAACCCGACCTACTTCTTCACCACGAACGGGTTCATTCCGCACTCCTATCCGGGCGCGCTGCTCGCGGGCAAAAAGCGGCTCGACAACAGCGCCTCCCTGCGCGGTCAGGTCATCATGTGGCACCGCTTTCTCACGCAGCCCGAGCGCGATGCGGACAATCTATTTGCGGAGGCATCATCCGCGCCTCGATTGAAATTCGGCGAGGCGCCTGTGGTGGAACTCGCCACGCGCGTGCCGGAGGATGTGTGGGGCTCGCCCAAGAAGGCCGCGCCCGAGCCCGAAGACGTGCAGGAGCTCCTGTTCGGATGAAGTTCGAGACGAAGATATTCGACGAGCCGCATCTCGAATTCGGCGACAAGCACCACCATCCCGATCCGCGCCTCGGGCTGTTCGAAGCTGGACCACTGCAAATCCCCGCGGGGGACGTGGTGAAGATCGCGGTGGTCGGCAATTCGAAAACCGTCGAGGACGCCAAGGCGTTCTTTAAGGACGCTGCCGCCGGCTTTCAGGGCAAGGGCGAGAAGCACCCGAACCTGCACCCCGACTTTCCCGGCCTCGGCAACCAGAACCCCTTCCGCTGCAAGTTCGACATCTCCGATGGCGCGACCGCTGCCATCACACAGGCGAAGATCGACAAGATCAGAAGGGAACCGCATCACGGCAAGGCCGTCGAAATGGCGGTCGATGAGATCGTTCAGGAACTTCAGACCCTGGACGAGGGCAGTCACCGGCCCGATGTCGCCATCGTGGCGTTGCCGGTAGGATTGATCGAGCGCGTATGGAACGCAAAGGTCGATGCCAACGGCACCGTCGAGAAGGATGACAGCGGCGGATCGGACGCCCCCGACTTTCGTGGAATGTTGAAAGCAAAGGCCATGGGCCTGAGTTTTCCCATTCAGATCGTGTGGGAGGACGTGTTCGACGAAAAGGCCAGCATTCCCCGCAAGGTCAAGGAAAGCCGAGCGCGGAAGATTCAGGACCCGGCTGACCGGACCTGGAACCTGCTCACGACACTCTACTACAAGGGCACGGGGCGCATTCCGTGGCGGAAGATGCCGCAGGATGGTGAATTCACGGCCTGCTACATCGGCATCAGCTTCTACCGCGAGGTCGGCGGCCAACAGCTATTCACCAGCGCAGCCCAGATGTTCGACGAGCGGGGGCGCGGGTTTATTCTAAAGGGAAAGCGCGCCCAAACCGAAAGCCGTGGCCGTCATCCGTACATGACGCAGGAGGACGCGCACCAACTGATCGCCGACGCGCTGGCAGCCTACAAGAACCACCATAAGAACTATCCCGCGCGTGTGATCGTGCTGAAGACATCGCAATTCCGGGCCGAAGAAGCGGACGGAATTTTTGAGGCGCTGAACGAGGCAGGAGCGGAACTGCGAGACCTCGTTTGGGTACAGGAGTCGTCTTCGGTCAAAATCCTGCGGGACGGCAATTACCCGGTTATGCGCGGCACGTTCGTCGAGCTTGATGGCAAAGGTTTGCTCTATACGAACGGCAGTATCCCCTACTATGGGACTTATCCGGGTCTCTACGATCCCAAGCCTCTTCTGCTATGTCCTTACGCCGGCAGTGACAGCACCATCGCGCAAATTGCAAAAGAGGTGTTGGCGCTGACCAAGGTGAATTGGAACTCTACCCAGATGAACCAGAAGCTCCCGATCCCCATCAGGGCAGCGCGCGCCGTGGGTGAAGTGCTGAAGTACGTGGACAGCGAAAAGGTGAGTTCCGACTACGCGCGCTATATTTAGGCGTGCAATTCATCCATTCGGCGGTTCGAACGGCGCCGCCGATCAGAAAAGCCCAGGTGGCGATGGCCAGCGCCGAATTGGCATAGGTGAATTCCCAGAAGCCCCACAGCCGCTCGGAGGGCAGCAGCGGCGCGTCGCCACGCTCGGCAGCCAGGCGGAAATCATCCGTGTCGATGTTCGCCATGTCAGCGCCCCCAGATCCAGAAGCCGGCGCAGAGAAGAACGGTCAGAAGGGTGAGCGCCCAGTAATCGAGGGCGGNCGCAGAGAAGAACGGTCAGAAGGGTGAGCGCCCAGTAATCGAGGGCGGTCAGCCGGCCGGGGAGCCGCCCTTGGGCTTCCAGATCTTCATAGAGGCTGATCCGGCGTTCGATCTCATGCGACCAGGCACTGGTGGGGTCCAGCATTGCGTTTCCTTTCCCTGATTGAGGCTTAGGCCTTGTTCTTCGGGTCGGGAGAGGAGAGCAAAGGGCTATTCGTTGAAAAAGATATATCTTTCTACGTTTACATATCAGATTATCTATGAATGAATCCGAGCCCGCCCAAAAGCCGCCGTGTCCTCAGCGACACGGATCTGCGATTGTTGCGCGTCTTCGCCGAGATCGTGCGCCACAATGGCTTCTCGGCTGCGCAGGACAGCCTCGGCATGACCCAGGCCACCATCTCGCTCCATATGCGCAATCTGGAGGAGCGGCTGGGGCTCAGGCTATGCGAGCGGGGTCGCAGCGGCTTCTTCCTCACCGCCGAAGGCAAGCAGTTGCATGAGGCGGGGCGCGACCTC
>MEEW01000049.1 GCA_001724985.1 Phenylobacterium sp. SCN 69-14 | reverse complement strand
TCCGGCGGCGGCCGCGGCCCCGGCGCCGGCCCCTGTGCGCTATGTCGAGGAAGCGCCGGGCACCGCCACGGTGCTGACGCTGGGCGCCCACATGTGCAAGTGGCCGATCGGCGATCCCTCAAGCGACAGCTTCACCTTCTGCGGCCGCCGCCAGGACGAAGGCCCCTATTGCCTGGAGCATGCGCGCATCGCCTATCAGCCCGCGCAGACCAAGAAGAAGTCGGGCGCCAGCGAACTGGCCCGCTCGCTGCGCCGCTACATCTGATCCGGGGGGATGGGCTGGGGCGCGTCAGGCCGCGGCTTCGCCGCGGGCCGGGCGCGCCCTAGCTTCTTTTCGGACGGGGCTATAGCTATGTCTCGCCCATGACCGACGTCCAGACCGACAGCAACACCAAGGCCTATTCGGTCTCGGAACTGGCCTTCGCGCTGAAGCGGACGCTGGAGGACGCCTACGGCTTCGTGCGGCTGCGCGGGGAGCTGTCGAAGGTCACCCATCATTCCAACGGCCACGTCTACCTGACCCTCAAGGACGAGCGCGCCGCCATCGACGGCGTGGTCTGGAAGGGCTCGGTCAAGAACCTCTCCATCCGCCCGCAGCAGGGGCTGGAGGTGGTCGTCACCGGCAAGATCACCACCTATCCGGCCGGCTCGCGCTACCAGATGGTCATCGAGACCATGGAGGCGGCGGGCGTCGGCGCCCTGCTGGCCCAGCTCGAGCGGCTGAAGGCCAGGCTGCAGGCCGAGGGACTGTTCGATCCGGCGCGCAAGCGGCCGATCCCGACCATGCCGGCGGTGGTCGGCGTCATCACCAGCCCGACCGGGGCGGTGATCCGCGACATCCTGCACCGCATCCGCGACCGCTGGCCCTGCCGCGTCATCGTCTGGCCGGTGGTGGTCCAGGGGGATGCGGCCGCAGGCCAGGTGGCCGGCGCCATCGCCCGCTTCAACGCCCTGCCCCATGACGGCCCCGTGCCGCGGCCCGACGTCCTGATCGTCGCGCGCGGCGGCGGCTCGGTGGAGGACCTCTGGGCGTTCAACGACGAGGGCCTGGCCCGCGCGGTGGCCGAGGGGACGATCCCGCTGATCTCGGCGGTCGGCCACGAGACCGACACCACCCTGATCGACTTCGTCTCCGACCGCCGCGCCCCGACGCCGACCGCGGCGGCCGAGATGGCGACCCCGGTCTTCGCCGAGTTGAAGGGCTATGTCAGCGACCTGACGGCGCGCATCCACCGCTGCGGCGGCCGGCTGGTCGAGGACCGCCGCGGGCGCGTCGAGCACGCCGGCCGCGCCCTGGCGCGCGTGCCCGATGTGGTCGAGATGGCCGCTCAGCGCTTCAACCTGGCCGCCAGCCGGCTGGGCGCGGGCCTGTCGCGCAACGTCGCGGCCCACCACACCGAGCTGGTCCGCGTCTCCGCCCGGCTGGCGCCGGGCCTGCTGCGCCGTCCGCAGCAGGTCCAGGCCGACCGGCTGGAACGGCTGGCCGCGCGGCTGGAGCCGGCGATGCAGCGCCAGTTGGAACGCACCGGCGAGCGGCTGACCGGGCTCGGCAAGCTCTACGCCTCGGTCGACCCCAGCGCGCCGCTGAAGCGCGGCTTCGCGCGCGTCCATCGGGCGGACGGCTCGCTGGTCCGGCAGGGCGGCGGGCTGGAGAGCGGCGAAGCCGTGCGCCTGGTCTTCGCCGACACCGACCGTCAGGCGGTCATCGACGGCGCCTCGAAGCCCGCGCCGCCGAAACCCGCCCGCGCGCCGCGTCCGGCGACGCCTTCCAACCAGGGCGATCTGTTCTGACGCCTCGGGGCGCGCTACATAGGCCAACATGAACGTACACGACCGCGATCTTTCCGGCGCCGACATCGCCACGCTCCACTACGGGGACGGCGAGTTCGTCGTGCTCAAGCCGGGCCGCTATGTGATCTGCGCCGTCTCCAAGGTGAAGATCCCTGTGGAGGCGCTGCGCTACTGGAACCCGGCGCTGCAGGAAGCCTACGCCACCCCGGCCGAGGCCCTGGCGCGCTGGAAGGAGCTCAACGGCTGACGCCGCGCTTGTAGGTCTCGTTCGGCCAGCGCTTGTGGGTCCAGAACCACTCGGCCGGCCGCGCCAGCACCTGCTCTTCGATGAAGGCGTTGACCTTGCGCACGCCCGCGGCGATGTCGGCGGCCTGATCGCCGGTGTGTTCCAGACGGATCGGCGGATGGACCACGACCCGGAAACGCGCCTTGTGCTTGCGTTGGACCGACATGGGCTGCAGCACGGTGTCGAAGCGCAGGGCCAGACGTGAGGGGCCGGGCGCGGTGTGGCAGGTGCGACCGAAAAACGGCGCGGCCACCCCGCCGTTGAACTTCTGGTCGTTCATCAGGGCCACGGATTCGCCGCGCCCGAGCGCGCCGAGCAGTTCGCGCGCGCCGTCCCCGCCCTTGGGCGCGAAGTAGCGCACGCCATAGCGGAAGCGGTAGTCGCGCACGCGCTTTTCGACGTGGGGATTGTTCATCGCCCGATAGGTGATCTGGCACTTCACCGGCGAATTGACGATGGCCGCCGGCATCACCTCGAAATTGGCGAAGTGTCCCGAGACGAAGACCACCGGCTCCTGCTGCGCGGCGATCTCGTCGAACCGCTCGCCGCCGACGATCTCGACGCGGTCGCCCGCCCCGATGATGCGGTCCATGATCAGGAGCTCGAGGAAGGTGCGGCCGGTATTGTCCCACTGGGCCTTCAAGAGATCGGCGATCTCGACGTCGCTGGCCTGGGGAAAGACGATGCGCAGGTTGATCTCGGCCACGCGATGCGCGCCGGTCAGCGGCCCCAGGGTCTTGAAGAACCAGGCGCCGAAGTCGGACACCGCGTCCACCGGCAGGATGCGCGCAAAGGCGATCACCACGTCGAAGGCGAGCGCCTCCAGCCGCCACAAAATATCCTGAGCTATCGAGGGCTTCGCCTGCGTCATGGCCCTCTAGTAGTCGCCTCGTTCCCTGTCGTGCAACGCGAACAGCGCTCGCTTGGCGCGCGATTTGCGAAATTCGGGTCAGACCGTCTCGCTTTGAGACGGGCGCCAAGCAAAGGGGTCCGGGGCGATGGAGCCTATGGAGAACAACATCGACGTTCATCTCGGCAAGCGGCTGCGCCGCCGGCGGCGGCTGCTCGGCCTGACGCAGCAACAACTGGCCGGCGCCTGCGGCGTGCGGTTCCAGCAGATCCAGAAGTACGAATGCGGCGCCAACCGCATCTCGGCCGCCCGCCTGTGGCAGCTCTCCGAGGCGCTGGAAGTGCCGGTCGGCTATTTCTACGACGGCCTGTCGGAAAGCTCGCGCCAGGAACAGACCATCGGCGAAGGCCCCGGTGAAGCCGGCGGCGAGATGCTGGCCAGCCGCGAAACCCTCGACCTGATCCGCGCCTACTACCAGCTCGGCGAACGCCCCCGTCGCCGGCTGCTCGACCTGGCCAAATCCCTGAACGGCGACCACGAAGCCGCCTGAGGCCCTGCTTGCGCCCGTCCAGCCATCCGCGAATCCGCTCGGGGATATCGCGGAAGCCGGCGGCGAGGTAAAGCGGGAGCCATGCCCGTCTCCAGCCTCGCCGCCGGCCGCCTGGCCGAGCTCGACACCTTCCTGCTCGAACTCAACGCCGCCTCGGCGGACGTCATCCTGCCGCTCTACCGCGCCGATCACGGCCTGGAGGACAAGGGCGGGGCCAAGGGGTTCGATCCCGTCACCGCCGCCGACAAGGGCGCGGAGGCGGCCATCCGCAAACTGATCGCCGAGCGCTATCCCGATCACGGGGTCATCGGCGAGGAATACGGCGAGGATCGCCCCGAGGCGGAATTCGTCTGGGTGCTGGACCCCGTCGACGGCACCCGCGCCTTCATCGCCGGCCTGCCGCTCTGGACCACCCTGATCGGCCTGCGCCATCAAGGCCGGCCCGTCCTGGGCTCGATCGGCCAACCCTATCTGGACGAGGTCTTCATCGGCCACGCCGGCGGCTCGCGCCTGATCGCCCGCGGCGAGATCCAGGCGTTGCAGGTCCGCCCCTGCCCCAGGCTGACCGACGCCGTCATCGCCACCACCGACCCGGAGGCCTGTTTCGACGGGCCGGAGCTGGGGGCCTGGACCCAGGTGCGCGCCGCCGCGCGCCTGGCGCGGCTGGGCTGCGACGCCTACGCCTACGCCATGGTGGCCATGGGCAGAATGGACATGGTGATCGAGGCCGGGCTGAAGGCCTGGGACATCGAGTCCGCCATCCCCCTGATCGAAGGCGCCGGCGGGATGGTGACCGACTGGCGCGGCCAGCCGGTGGGCCAGGGCGGCGGCCAGATCGTCATCGCCGGCGACCGGGCCTGTCTGGACGAAGCCCTGGTCGCGCTCAAGCGCTCGGCGAAATAACTAGACGGCCTCGCCCAGCAGGGCGTCCAGCGCCTGCATGAAGACCTCCCGCATGGGGTCCGTCTCCATCAGGATCTCGTGGAAGGCGCCCGGCACGGAGATGAATCGGCCGTTCGGCAGGTTCCGGGCGGCCGCGCGCTGGGCCTCGTTGTCGACCAGCTTGTCCTGCTCGGCCGAGACGATGACGACCGGGATGGTCACGCTCTTCAGCCTCTCCGGCCGCGAGAGATAGCCGGTGGCGCGGAAGGCGAAGTCCAGCCAGCCCCAGGTCGGCCCGCCCAGGCCCAGGTCGGGATGGGCGATCACCTGCGCCTTGGCCCGTTCGTAGCGCGCCTGGTCGTGGGTCAGCACATTGGTCTTGAAGGTTTCCGGCGGACCGTCCGGCCGGGCCAGGTCGCCCGCCTGGCCGAGCAGCACCTTCAGCCGCGCCAGGGCGCGCGCCGCAAGGCGCGGCACGCCGCCGGTCTGGATCCCCAGCATGGGCGCCGAAAGGATCGCGCCGGCGAACCGCGGCGCCTCGCCATGGGCCAGCGCCAGCAGGGTGAGGCAGCCGCCCATCGAATGGCCGATGGCGAACCACGGCTTGGGCAGGCGCGCTTCGTACCTGGCCAGCAGCGCGCGGTAGTCGTCGAGGAAGGCCTGGTAGCCGTCGGCGTGCCCGGCCAGGCGGTTCACGAGGCTGCGGTGCGACAGGCCCTGGCCGCGCCAGTCGTGGGCCAGCACCACATAGCCGCGGCCGGTCAGGTCCTCGATGACCTCGAAATACTTCTCGATCGGTTCGGTCCGCCCGCCGCTGAGGACGATCGATCCGCGCGCCGTTCCCTTGGCGGGAAACCAGGCCGCGCGCAGTTCGCCCGGCCCGCCGCCTTCGAACCACGCCGCCTCCGCGCCCGCCGGAACCGGCGCCTGGGGGATGGCGATCAGCGGGGCGGGCGTCATGTCACGCCATCCGGGCGAAGAGGGACTGCATCTGCGGCTGCAGCGACATGGCCAGCCCCATGTCCGAAACCTTCAGCCGGCCGGTGATGACCGCGGTCATGGGATTGAGCTCGCCCGCCCCCAGCGCCTTGAGGTCCCTGGCGCTGACCGAAACAGTCAGGTCGGCCGGCTTGTCATCGTTGGTCACGCGCCCGCCGTCGATATGGATGAAGCCGTCGCCGCGCAGATCCACCTTGAACGACCTGCCCAGGCCGGAATCCTCGCCGACCGCGGCGGCGACCTTGCGGGTCAGTTCTTCCAGTTTGGCCATGCGCTCCATCTCACGTGGTCGTGAGGCGTCAGCTTCGCCTCAAGCGCGCAGCAAGTAAACGGTTCAGCCAAGGTTCGAACGCCGATTTCGCGCTCGGCGCCCAGGTCAGTCGGCGGTCGGCTTGGCCGGGCAGCTCTCGGAGATGCGCTTGGCCGTCGTGATGGCGTTGGCGCTGAGCGGGACCCCCGCATAGACCGTGCTGATCTTGGCGTTCATGGTGAAGGTGGTGGGCGAATAGGTCCCGGTCGCCTCGACCGAGGCCTTGCTGCCGTTCTTTGTCGCACAGTCGCCCTTCAGGCGGATCTTGCCGTCCTTGAACACCCGGGTCGGGTAGTCGCACTTGTAGTGCCGGTTGGAGGGGCCCATCACGAACTTCGACACCTCGGCCGGGGTGATGCAGCGCTTCTCGGTCTTGGTCTGGCTGATGATCGCCGAGACCTTGTTGGTGACGTCCCAGTAGCCGGGCAGGATCGTCTGCTCCTGGGCGAGCGCCGGCGCCCCCGACAACAGGGCCAGGGCGGGGATCAGGGCAAGGGCGGACTTGGCGTGCATCTCTTAGCCTTGGTTCATTGGGCCTTGGTTCATTGGATCGCCCGCAGGTTAGCGGGACGCACATGACTACAACCTGACCGGGGCCGACAGGTTCGTCAGGCCTTGGGCTTGACCAGCCGCAGGGTCATGCGGTCGCTCTCGCCGATGGCGTCGTACCGGCTGCGGTCGAAGGCCGGGTTCGGCGGCTCGCCGCGCGGCGCGGTCAGGGCGACCGGCGGCAGGGTCCAGACGCCGAAGGGATGGTCCTTGGTGTCCTTCGGATTGGCGTTGATCTCGCTGGTCTTGTCCAGCACGAAGCCCGCCTCCTGGGCCAGGCGGACGGCGTAGGCCTCCTGCACGTAGCCGTCCGGGGCCAGGACGTCCTGCACCCCGCCGGCGCCGGCGCGATGCTCCTCGATCCCCAGCACCCCGCCGGGCTTGAGCGCGGCGAAGGCGTCGCGGAACGCCTTTTCGACGATGCCCGCCGCCATCCAGTTGTGCAGGTTGCGCAGGAACAGCACCAGGTCGGCGGCGCCGGCCGGAGCCACCGGGCCGCTGGTGGGGCCGAAGGCGGTGATCTCGACCTCGCCATAGACCCTTGGCCGCGCCTTCAGCTTGGCGCGGTAGGCCTCGACGATCTCGGCGGAGGCCGGATCGGCCGGTTCGAGATTGGCGGCGATCAGCTTGCCCCTGTTGGCCGCCAGATAGGGCGCGACGATGTCGGTGTACCAGCCCGCGCCCGGCCAGAATTCCACCACCGTCTGCCCAGGGGCCAGGCCCCAGAACTCCAGGGTCTCGACCGGATGGCGCCAGACGTCGCGCGCCCGGTCGGCGGGGCTGCGCCACGCGCCGGCCACGGCCTCGGCCAGGGTCATGTCGCGGATCGCCTTGGCCGGCTCCGCCTCCGGCTTCCGCCCGCACGCGGTCAGGGCCAGGGTCCCCGCCAGGACCGAGCGGCGGGACAGCAGGGCCATGGAGGTCGAAAGTCCGTCTTGCATGCCGCCCCCACTCGCCATCGTCGCCAGCGGCCTAGCGTGACCCGGGACGATGGTCAAAGCATGGCCTGCCCGCCTTGCGAGGCGCCAGGCCGCGCCGCGGAGCCAAAAATCGGCCGGCGATCGGCAAAAGCAGGTCTTGAACCGGGTCGCCCGGCTCCCACCTAAGCAATCGAAGGCGCTGGACTCCCGGGCCTTCCGGACATTGGGCGAGGCCGATCTTGGCTCGCGCGCCGTCCGCTTCACGCAACCTTGCTTAAGCCAAGAAGGTATCTTCACATGCGTACGATCGACTTCTCCCCCCTCTATCGCTCCGTCGTCGGCTTCGACCGCCTCGCCTCGCTGCTGGAAACCGCCAGCGCCGACGCCGCGGCCGGCTATCCGCCGTACAACATCGAGCGCACGGACGAGAACGCCTACCGCGTCGAGATCGCGGTCGCCGGCTTCCGTCCCGAGGAACTGAACATCGAGGTCAAGGAAAACCTGCTGACCGTGCAGGGCCGCAAGACGGCCAATGACGACCAGCGCCAATTCCTCCATCGCGGCCTGGCCGAGCGCAACTTCGAGCGCCGCTTCCAGCTCGCCGACTATGTGGTCGTGACCGAAGCCAAGCTCGCCGACGGGCTGCTGTCCATCTCGCTCAGGCGCGAGCTTCCCGAGGCGCTCAAGCCGCGTCGGATCGAGATCAGCACCGTGGCCCAGCCCGAGCTGATCGAGGGCGAAAAGGCCGCCTGAGCGTCTTGAGACGACCTTCCTGAACGATTGGGGCGACGCCGGCGGCGTCGCCCTTTTTCGTGGAAGCCGTCTGTCAGATCACGTCTTCGAGACCGCGCGCGCCCCACCGCTCGGCGTTGGTCAGATTGGCGCCGCGCACCATGGCGCTGGTGAAGTTGGCGCGGCTGAGATCGGCGTCGGCGAAGATCGCATGGCGGCAATCGGCGCGCGCCAGGTCGGCGTTCTTGAGCACCGCCCCGGTCAGGTTGGCCGGCAAGGTGCGGTCGGCGCCCAGCAGGAGCGGCCCCATCTGGGCGTCGCGCAGGTCCGCGCCCGACAGCTTGGCGCCGATCAGCCGCGCCCCGCGCAGGTCGGCGCGGCGCAGGTTGCAATTACGCAGGTCCGCGCCGTCGAGCTGGGCGCCCTGGAGCTGCACGCCTTCCATGTCGAGGCCGTAGAACACCGCGCCCTTGGCCGACAGGGCGGTCAGGTTGAAGCCGCGGATGGTCTCCAGCGCGCGCAGGTCGGCGCCGTCGAAGACGCTGGGCGTGCCCTCGCCGCCGCCGGTCTCGCACCACTTGGCATGGTCGCGGATCATGGTCTTGTAGGGCAGGTCCTGCACCGAGCGGCCTACCGGCTCGTCGGTCAGCATGCCGCGCATGTCGGCCTGGCTGACGTTCCAGGCGAAGGTCTTGGCGCCGACCAGGATCACGTCGCGCAGGTCCGCGCCGGCGAGGTCGGCCCCCGACAGGTCCGCGCCGGCCATGTTGGCGCCGGACATGTTGGCCTGCTTGAGATTGGCGCGCACCAGCTTGGCGTCCTTGAGGATCGCGTCGCTGAAGTCGGCCTTGATCGCCATCACCCCCGACAGACGCGAGCGTTCGAGATTGGCGCCGGCCAGGATCGCGCCCGAGGCCTCGCCCACGCGGTTGACGTGCTCCAGCACCCGCAGGCCCCGGTCGCGGTCGCCCACGGCGATCGAGCCTTCGCGCAGGTCGGCTTCGAACAGGTCCGCGCCGGTCAGGTTCGCGCCGCGCAGGCAGGCGCCGCGCAGGTCGGCGCGCCGCAACGAGGCGTCACGCAGGTCGGCGTTCTGGATATCGGCGCCGAACAGGTTGGCGTGGTCGAGGCGCACGCCCTGCATCCGGCAGTCGGCGAGCAGCGCGCCGGTCAGGTCGGCGTCGCAGAGGTTCTTGCCGCGGAGGTCGAGACCGGAGAGGTCCTTCCAGGCGAAGACGGCGCGGGCGCCGCCCGGCTTTGAGGTCCAGAGACGGTCGTGCTTGGCGCAGATCGCGTCCACTTCACTCTGGTCTAGCCTGCGCAGCTCCTGGACGGGAGCGGTCTGGGCGGACATCGGAAACCCCACTCACTTTCATGGCGGAGTCTAGACGCGGCGACTTAACACCCTCTTTCCGAAACCTGACCCGGCGTCGTTAACGCCCCGCGGGCCTGTAGCCGGCATAGAGCTTTGCGGCCTTGAGCTCCAGCACGCCGGTCCGCACCCGCACGCCGGCCGCGCGCAACCGCTCGGCCCCCGCGCCGGCCGCGAAGTGCGAGGGGTCCTCGCAGGCAATCACCACCTGGGCCACGCCCGCCGCCGCCAGCCGCTCCGAGCAGGAGGCCGCGCCGCTGGAGCGCGCGCCGCAGGGCTCCAGCGTCACATAGGCGATCGCCCCGCGGGCGAGGTCCCCGGCCATGTCGAGCGCCTGTTCTTCGGCGTGCGGCCGGCCGCCCTGGCCGGTGACGCCTTCGCCGACCACCTCGCCGTCCCGGACGATGACGCAGCCGACGCTGGGGTTCTCGGCGGTCAGGCCGACATGCCGCGCGGCGAGCGCGATGGCCCGCTCCATGAACCGGCGGTCGGCCTCCTGGCTCATCAGAGCGGCGGCAGGGCGGTGGCGCGCGCCTCGTCGAGATAACGCGCGGCGAGCGGCTTGAGGTCGGCGTCCAGGTCGATGAGCAGCGGGTTGGAGGTCGGGATCTCCACGCCGATGATCGCCTCGTCCGACAGGCCAAACAGCAGCTTGACGATCGCCCGCAGCGAATTGCCGTGGGCGGCGATCAGGATGGTCTCGCCGGCCTTCAGATGCGGCGCGATCTCGGCGGTCCAATAGGGTTCGACCCGCTCGAGCGTGGTCTTCAGGCTCTCGGTGTCGGGCAGAGCCGCGCCGGCGTAGCGGCGGTCCTTGGAGAAATCGAACTCGCCGCCCGGCGCCAGGGGCGGCGGCGGCACGTCGTAGGAGCGGCGCCAGACCTTGACCTGCTCGGCGCCGTGCTTGGCCGCCGTCTCGGTCTTGTTGAGGCCGGTCAGCCCGCCGTAGTGGCGCTCGTTCAGCCGCCAGTCCTTGGTCTCGGGCACGAACACCTGGCCGGCCGCGGTCAGGGCCAGCCAAAGGGTGCGGATGGCGCGGGTCAGGACCGAGGTGTAGGCGCGGTCGATCTGCACGCCGGCGGCCTTGATGAGCTCGCCGCCCTTCCTGGCCTGGGCCTCGCCCTCGGCGGTCAGGTCGACGTCCACCCAACCGGTGAAGCGGTCCTCCAGGTTCCATTGGCTCTGGCCGTGGCGGAGAAGGATCAGGGTCGGCAAGGCGCGGCGCTCCATGCTAGGGGACTGGCGGTTCGGCTAAGGCTCGCACGGCGGGGCGTCAAGGTCCGCTGGCTCCGCGGCGCGGCGCTGGCTATATGGGGCGCGATGCTCGACCGGCTGTTCTTTCCCCTGATCGCGGCCCTCGCCCTGGCCATGGTGGCGCTGGCGGCCGTCTGGCCCCAGGGCCTGGGCGACCGCTCGCCCGCCCCCTTCGGCCACGAACCGGTGCAGCGCACCGCCAAGGTCCAGGCCGCCATGAAGCGCGAGACCGAGGCTTCCGAACAAAGGCTGCGCTCGGCGCGGGAAGCTGTCGCCGATATGCAGGCCAGAACCCTCAGCCCCACCCAATGACAGGCCCCATGACCGAATTCGACGCCATCGCCGTGGGCCGCCGGGTGCTGGCCGCCGAGGCCGACGCCCTGCGCCAACAGGCCGACGGGCTGGGCGAGGCCTTCGCCAAGGCCGTGGACCTGCTCTACGCCGCCAAGGGCCGGGTGATCCTGACCGGCATCGGCAAGTCGGGCCACGTGGCCAAGAAGATCGCCGCCACCTTCGCCTCGACCGGCGCCCCGGCCTTCTTCGTCCACGCCAACGAGGCCAGCCACGGGGACCTGGGCATGATCGCCGACGGCGACGTGATCCTGGCGCTGTCGAAATCCGGGCAGAACTCGGAACTGGCCGACGTCATCGCCTATTCGCGGCGCTTTCACATTCCGCTGATCGCCATCACCGGATCGGGCGACAGCCCCCTGGGCCAGGCGGCCGACGTGGTGCTGAAACTGGCCGACGCCCCGGAAGTGACCGCCGAGGTCAAGGCGCCGACCACCTCGACCACCCTGCAGATCGCCATGGGCGACGCCCTGGCCGTCTCGCTGCTGGAGCGGCGCGGCTTCACGGCCAAGGACTTCAAGATCTTCCACCCCGGCGGCAAGCTGGGCGCCATGCTGCGCACGGTCGGCGACCTGATGCATGGCCAGGACGAACTGCCGCTGGTGGGGCTGGACACCCCGATGGCCGAAGCCCTGCTGGTCATGACCGAAAAGGCCTTCGGCATCGTCGGCGTCACCGATGGGACCGGGGCGCTGAAGGGCGTGATCACCGACGGCGACCTGCGCCGCCACATCGACGGCCTGCTGGCCCGCACGGCCGGCGAGGTGATGACGCCCGGCCCGCGCAAGACCGCGCCGCCGCAGATGCTGGCCGCCGAGGCCCTGGCCCTGATGAGCGATCCGCTACCGATGGTCACGGTGCTGTTCGTCATTGACGGCGGCAGGCCGGTGGGAATCCTGCGGGTGCACGATCTGGTCCGCGCCGGCGTCTGAGGCCAGCCCCGAGGCCAGCCTCCGAGGATTGTAACGAAACATTCGCTGCGCGGCCGCGTTGGCATGGCCTTAAGGTCTGGCGGCTTTAAAGGCCCCGAAAGCCTGAGATAACGGAGTTATGATGCTGCCTGCCCCACGCGCCGATCTCGTCCCCAACAGTTTCGAGTACGAAGTCACGCCGCTGGTGAAGGCCACCGGCTTTCGGGAATACGACGCGCGCTGGCTGTTCGGGCCGGAGATCAACCTGCTGGGCGTCGAGGCCCTGGGCCTGGGCCTGGGGACCTACATCCAGGAACTGGGCCAGACGAAGATCGTGGTCGGCCACGACTTCCGGTCCTATTCCCTGTCGATCAAGCAGGCCCTGACCGTCGGCCTGCTGGCCGCCGGCTGCGAGGTGGTGGACATCGGCCTCGCCCTCTCGCCGGTCGCCTATTTCGCCCAGTTCGCGCTCGACGCGCCGTGCGTGGCCATGGTCACCGCCAGCCATAACGAGAACGGCTGGACCGGCGTGAAGATGGGCGCCCAGCGGCCGCTGACCTTCGGCCCGGTCGAGATGGGCCGGCTGAAGGAGATCGTGCTGGGCGGCCAGGGCGTGGCCCGGCCCGGCGGCTCGCTGACCCATGTCCAGGGCTTCGCCGAGCGCTACATCGCCGACGTCTCCTCGCGGGTCGCGATCAAGCGGCCGCTGAAGGTGATCTGCGCCTGCGGCAACGGCACGGCCGGCGCCTTCGCCCCCGAGGCCCTGCGGCGCATGGGCGTCGAGGTGGTCGAAATGGACTGCGACCTCGACTGGACCTTCCCGCGCTACAACCCCAATCCCGAAGACCACGAGATGCTCAAGGAGATGGCCAAGGCCGTGCGCGAGCATGGTGCGGACCTGGCCCTCGGCTTCGACGGCGACGGCGACCGCTGCGGCGTGGTGGACGACACCGGCGAGGAGATCTTCGCCGACAAGATCGGGCTGATGCTGGCGCGCGACCTCTCGGCCCTGCACAAGGACGCGACCTTCGTGGTCGACGTGAAGTCGACCGGCCTCTTCGCCACCGACCCGNCCGCCCTCTTCGCCACCGGCCCGGTCCTGGCCGCCAACGGCGCCAGGACCGTCTACTGGAAGACCGGCCACAGCTACATCAAGCGCAAGACCGCCGAGCTGGGCGCCCTGGCCGGGTTCGAGAAGAGCGGCCACTTCTTCTTCAACGATCCCATCGGCCTCGGCTACGACTGCGGCCTGACCGCCGCGGCCGCCGTGCTGGCCATGCTGGACCGCAATCCCGACAAGACGCTGTCGCAGTTGAAGGCCGCCCTGCCGACGGCCTGGACCTCGCTCACCATGTCGCCGCACTGCGCCGACGAGGAGAAGTACGGCGTCGTCGACGAGGTGGTCGCCGAGTACGAGGCCCTTGCCCGGGACGGCGGGGAAATCCTCGGCCGCAAGATCGTCGAGGTCATCACCGTCAACGGCGTGCGCGTGGCCCTGGAGGACGGCTCCTGGGTGCTGGTCCGCGCCTCGTCCAACAAGCCGGAGATCGTGGTCGTGGTGGAAAGCACGCAGTCCGAGGACGACATGCGCGCGCTGTTCCGCCAGGAGGTGAAGCCGCGTTTGGCCAAGCGGCCACAAATCGGCGCCTACAATCAGGAAGTCTGAGTCGGCGCGGGATTTGCTGCGCTGCAAGGCAAGTGTTCCGATCTGGACCGTGCGCGATTGCGGGGGCGCCCGCGGCGTGGTGAAAGGCGGGGCGTAAACGAGCTCAAGGGTATTCCATGCACGTCACGATGATCGGCGCCGGCTATGTGGGCCTGGTGAGCGGGGCCTGTTTCGCCGATTTCGGCCATACCGTGACCTGCATCGACAAGGACGCCGGCAAGATCGAGCGCCTGCGGGCCGGTGGCATCCCGATCTTCGAGCCGGGCCTGGACATGCTGGTGGCGAGCAATGTGAAGGCCGGGCGGCTGTTCTTCGACACCGATGCGGCCGAGGCGGTGAGGAAGTCCGATGCGGTGTTCATCGCCGTGGGCACGCCCTCGCGCCGCGGCGACGGCCACGCCGACCTTTCCTACGTCTATGCGGCGGCCGAGGAGATCGCCGAACTGATGGACGGCTTCACCGTGGTCGTCACCAAATCGACCGTGCCGGTCGGAACCGGCGACGAGATCGAGAAG
>MEEW01000048.1 GCA_001724985.1 Phenylobacterium sp. SCN 69-14 | reverse complement strand
GTCAGGCGCGCCGGACCGAAGACATTCACCGCGTGGATGATGTTGAAGGCCAGGATGGAGAGCGCTGCCTCTGCCTTTACTGCTCTGAGGCCGCGGGTACCGGGCCCAATGAGTACCAGTCGGACCGACGCGATTGGCGTTGCCGTCCGTGCAGGACGGGCGCGTTGGCCAACCAGGCTGCCTGGACGGTGACAGTCCCGTCCCGGCCGACGTCGACTGTCGGGACCACGCCGTGGCGCGCGATCGAGGAAAGCGCGCCTGAGTTCGCGGCAATGACGTAGAGTTCGCCATCGGTCCACGCGCTCGTCCTGGCGCGTGCGAACACCAGCAGTTTGTTCGCCGTCGGAGCCCAGGCCAGCAGCCCCGGCAGTACGTCGCAATCGGAGCAGGGCGACCTGGTGAGACCGTTTTCCAGGTCCACAAGGAGCACGTTGTGTCGTTGGAGCGTATCGCCGTCTCGCAACGTTTGGACCGAGGCCGGACTCATCTGCTCACCCTCGGTGAGGATGGCGGCGTAGCGGCCATCGCTTGAGAGTTCGAGATCGGCGAAGGGGCCGCTGGCAACGGTCTTCAGTTCACCGGTTCCGGTGTCGAATTGCACGAGCTGCTGCTTGGCCGGAGCTTGACGCAGTCCGCTGAAGGGGCCGCTTCCGACCACCGTGACTGAAGGCTGGCCGCGATCGGCCCGGGCCCAGAGCTCGGGCAATTTCGCCATCGCATCCCAGCCAAGTCGCAGGCGGTCGGGTAGGCCGCCGCCGGGGCGTGCAATGAATACCAGCTGCCGGTTGGAGCGCCACTGAGCGAGCCGACCAAGTATGCCGTATTCGGGTGTTACTGGGAGCCACCGCACCTCGCCGCGACCGACCTTGGCGATGCCGGCACGCCACGTTTCGCCTTCGAAACGATAGACGAGCACCGCCTTTCCGTCGGGCGATATCGGGCCGGCCACGTATCCCCCCGCGTCGTCCTGCGGGAATAGGGGCGTGGCTGGGCCTGGGTGATCGAGGTCCGCCAGAAAGAGGCGGCTCGTCGCCAAGTGCGCGTAGTAGTCGCCTTGGAAACTGGGCGCAGCGGCGTATGGGCCGCGCTTCTCGAAGATGAGCCAGCGGTCGTCGGGGGTGATGGAGGCGTCACCCCACTGCTCGGACATGAGCAGGTCGTCGACCGTCGGTGCACGCGCCGAAGCCTCAGGGGTGATGGCGAGCATGCATGCAGCCGCGAGCGCAAAGACGCGCATGAAGTCCTCACTGCAGATTGCGGGGGATCGCGCTGAGCGCGGCCTACCAGGTCTTACTCAACTGAAGAGAGACGACCCGGCCCATGGGGCTGGCGTTGGCGGCGTCGAAGCCGACGCCCTGGAAGGCGTCATAGAAGGGCGGTGCTTCGTCGAGCAGGTTGCGCACCCCCAAGCTCAAGCTCAGCCCCCGCCAGGGAGACAGCAGCGTCTCGGACGCGCGCCAACGACCCTGGACGTCCAGCGTCGTCCAGGATGCGATAGAGCCGCCCATGCCGTCGCTGTATCCGTCGACGTAGTTGGCGCTGACCGTCGCCGACCAGGCTCCGCGGCTCCAATCCAGGCTTGCCCGGCCGCGCAGGTCGGCGGGTTCGCCCGGCATGTCTAGCGTCTCGATCGGCGACGACGTCGGCGTGAGCGTCTGTTCAAATCGCCCCAGCCAGGTCGCGCTGAGCGACACCTCGAAGCGATGTTCGTCTCGCTCGAAGCTGTAGCTCCCCGAGACGTCCAGGCCGCTGACGCGTGTCGATGCGGTGTTCACGTAGCGCGCATCGACAATTGCGCCGTAGGCTTCAGGCGGGAAGGCGCCAGGAAACGCGAACGTGGCGTCGTTGATCAGGGCTGAGACGAGGGCCAGGTCCGTGGGGTTGCGGGGATCGACGAAGCGAACAAATGGGGCGTAGGTCGGGTCGCTCAGCGCGGTGTTGACGTGATCGAGCGCAGGCCGGGCGATCCGGTCTTCAAAGGTCGTGTCGAACCAGGTGGCGCTGACATGAAGTCCAGCCAGAGCGGCTGGCGCGTAGTCGAAACCGGCGGACCAAGAGGTCGCGGACTCGGGCTTGAGCGACGGGTTGCCGCCGTATCGGATCACCGGCAACGTCCGGCCTGCGCCCTGAGGCAGGAAGCTGGCGCCGATGCTGCCGGCCTCGAAGACTTCGACGAGGGTCGGGGCGCGAAAGCTGGTCCCGAAGCTGGCTCGCAGATTGAGATCCTCGTTAGGCTTCCAGATGAGACCGAGCTTCGGATCGGCGGTCGAGCCGACATCGTCATAGTCTTCGATGCGGCCGGCCAAAGAGAGGTCCAGGCGGTGCAGGCCAGCGCGCGAATTGGCCTCGCCGATAAGCGGAATGCGCAGTTCGGCGAATGCGGCGCTGACACGTCGTTCCGACCCCGGCCGCTTTGCGCCACGCGGCGTCGCGGTCGAGGTGAAGATCAAATTCTTCTGGTCGAAGGTCTCATTGCGCAGTTGGAGCCCGACGGCGAGTCGGGCCGGCCCGCCGGGCGCCCGAAAAAGGGTTCCATCGGCCTGAAGCGCCAAGGTTTCGACACGGCTGCGGCTGGTTTGCTCTGAGAAGCCGGAACCGATGAAGTTCAGCACGGCGCGGCCGTTGGCGCCACCTGCGCCGTAGGGATTGAAGTAGCCGTCGCGTGCGGCGACGTAGCTGGTAGTGGGATCGTCAGGGATGGCGCCGAGCGCCTCGCTAAGAAGGCGCGTATTGACCGTGTTGCTGAAACGCCGTGTCCCCACCTCCTGGGCGAAAGCCGCGTAGCCCTCTGCGCGCCAATCCCCCCAGAGGTCGGCCTTCAAGGCCAGCGTGGCGCCGATGCTCTCGGCGAGGCCTGAGCTCCTGACGGGCCCGAGGTCGTCACCATAGCCATAGGCGATCTGCTGGGAGGTGAGGCCGGGCAGTGCGACATAGTAGGGATTGGTCGCCCGCACGGTGATGACCCCGGTCGAGGCGAGCGTGCGGAAGTCAAAGCGACGCCGAGTATAGCGGGCGTCGGCCTCGAGCTCGAGCCACGGCGTGAGCGACTGGCCTGCGAAGGCGTAGAGGCTGTCGCGCCGATCGTCGGGAAGGAGGTCGAGGCCCTGACGCTGGTTCTCCAGGTTGACCTGTCCGGGGACGAAGTCGGACGGCGAGGTCGCCGCACCGTTTGCGCCCGGCCGGATGGCGTAGATCGGCATGTAGTTTGAGGTCGCTGGGTCGAGCTGCACGACATTGCCCGGAGCGCTGTAGATCACGCGGTGGTCGGTTCCGCCGAATGGGCGCAGGTCCGAGGAGGCTGCGTAGTCACGCGCGGCGGAAGGCAGGCTCTGGCGGTGGTATCGCTCATAGGCGATGAGGCCGTGGCCGCCGGCCCATGTTTTGCCGAAGACCTGCGAAAATTGGGTTTCCTCAGCTTCGCCGCCCGAAGCGACGCCGTATCGGAGCCGCGTTTCTGCGCCATCAAGGTCCCGGCGCAGCCGAATGTTCACTACCCCGCCTACGGCGTCAGAACCGTAGAGGGCCGATGCGCCGTCCATCAGCACCTCGACGCGTTGCACAGCCACCACGGGGATAGCGGAAAGGTCGGCGAAGTCGCCCTTCGACCCTGTGCCGGCCATCCGCCTGCCATTCACGAGCACCAACGTAGCGTCGGTTCCGAGGCCGCGGAGGTTCACCCCGGTGGAGGCGAAGCTATTGGTGCCAAGAGGATCGGCGCCAGTCAGCAAGGTCGTCGGTGAACCGCCGCCGCCGCCGAAGTTCTGCGGAAGACTGGTGACCGTCTCGTCGAGGGTGGCGAACCCGCGCTTGGCGATGGCCTCGCTGTCGAGCACCACGACTTGCGAGGGGCCATCCTTGACGCCGCGCAGGTGGCTATGGGAGCAAGTGCCTCCCCGGAGGCCGCATGGCGACACCGAAGCGACGACCGCCGGTGAGGGCATTCCCGACTTCGCGCGATATCTCTGGTCGCCGACGGAGGTGGATCCCGACGGCCGCGAGGTGACGCTACGCGTTTCGGCGAACGACCTGATGGTCCACGAGATCCAGGGCGTGAGCTACGCCAAGCGATCGCACCATGTGCGACGCGTCAGGCCGGCAGCAGTGGTGCGCCGTGTCGAGGATAGGATCTGAGGAACTCGCCCACCGTCTGAAGGCTCTTTGCGGGAGTTTTCCGCAGGCGCCCGCATCTAAGGTGCGCGCATGACTGAGAACATCGACGCCATCCAAGCACCGTCTCCTGAGGGGCTGGCTGACTTCGTCAAGCTTTCGCGAGGCCTCGCCGGCTGGAAGCAGAATGCCTTGGCGTACAAGGCCGGGGTCTCACTATCCACGATACAGCGGGTCGAACGTGGCGAAGCCGTGGGCCCGGAAGCGTTGGAGCGGATCGGACGGGCCCTTGGCCAGGAGCCGGGCGCCATGACGCGGCCGCGGCGAACACTGACCGAGGCCGAGGCGGTTGCGAGCCTGGTCGAAAAGTATCGATGGTTAGAGGATGTCACGCCGGTCGCCGTCGCGCCGTTGCGCACCCACCGGCAGCTGCGGGTTCTGAGCGCATGCGCGTTCTTGATCGTCGACAGCAATCTCCCGGAGGAGGCTGAGCCACAGATCGACGGCCTGAAGGAGTGGCTGGATCTTTACAGCTTTGTCCGTGCCGAGGCGTCAGGTCTGCTCCGCGGGACCTCGGGGCGCGACCTGAAACTGCGGCGGCTCGGCGACGACGTCCTGGAGGCCGTCCGCGCCCTAGAGCGCGATCAACACGCAGCGTGCCTCGTCGGGACCTACAGGCCGGAGCACAAGGTGGATTGGCTCAAGGACGCCGACATCGGTTTGGTCGCTATTCGCTCACGAACCGAGGACCCAGCTGCCGCGCGCCGGAGGACCATGCTGGCTCCGAAGACCATCGATATGGATGAGGTGATGCGCCAGTCCTTTGAGGACGAGGCCGGATGAGGCGCAGAGCTGCAACCTTTCCCGAACTGTTCCGCAGAAGCTTCGCCACTACCTTGGGCCGGGGATCGGCGTATCTCGTGCTGACCCTGGTGGCGTCGATGGCTGTGGCGGGTTTGCGCGCCCTCCTTGGGTGAGAGGGAGCCGGGTGTTGAGAACGTGCTTGAGACACGCGCCGGCGCCTTTGGCCCTTTCGGCTTGGACATCCGCGCCGGCCACCCGGCCGATCTCAGCCATAGCACGCCGTCGGCGGCGAGCTACCCGGCGCCCGCCGCGCGGTGGGCGTCCCTCGGACGGCGTCTGCGCGGGGCCTTCAGGCCCTGCGGATCACCGTGCTCGTGGAGACGCTTCTCAAGTTGGCCGGCCGAACCTATTTGCATTCAAGCGGAGGTCGCTGACGCGGCGCCACGAATGGGGCAGGTTTGATGAAAGCTCAGATGCGTCGCCAGGCATTCGAACGCGAGGCTGCGGCCGCAAAGCGCGCCTTGGCCGTCGGCGACCTCGATGAAGCGTTTCGCCTGCTTGAGAGGGCCCACATCTTGGGTCAGCCCTGGGCAGGGCCCCACAGTTGGGCGCATTTTGAGATGCTCAAGATCGGATGGCGCAGGAAGGATGCTCGCGAGGTGAGCGGTCAACTGGTTCGCCTGGCGGCTGGCGGACTGTTGTCCTGGATGGGGCGGCTGCCCGCCGGCAATACGGGTGGCGCGAATGTGCCTGCCGAACAGCCCATGCCGCTGCCCGATGATCTCGCTGATCTCTGCCGCTGACTGCGCGGACCACCAGCGGATTTATCGCTTGATCCTCGAGTGGCTGGAGGAAGTACGCTGCTTCTCAGAATAGAGGAGCCGCACATGGACGAAGCACTGAAGGCCACCACGCTTACGGTTACGGGCATGACCTGTTCGGGCTGTGCGAGCAAAGTCGACACCGCTCTGCGCGGTCTCGAAGGCGTGCAAGACGTTTCGCTTCATTATCCCGATACGACGGTGGGCGTCCTCCATGGCCCTGCGGTCACGCCGGAGATTCTCCGGGATGCCGTGACCTCGCTGGGCTTCGAAGTCGCGGCGGCCTAGGGCGCGCGAGCGATGGGCGAAGGCGTTACGCAGGCGCGCTACCGCGTCACGGGCATGGATTGCGGCGCATGCGCTGCGAAGATCGACACTGCTCTTCGACGAGTGCCAGGTGTCTCCGAGGTCGTGGTCAGCTTCCAATCTGGCGTGCTCTCGGTCGCGCACGATGACCGAGTCGATGACGCCGCCGTCGCCAAAACACTGAGCAAACTTGGGTTTGGAGCTACTGCGCTGGAGTCAGGCGCCGGGCAGGAGGCGCGCTCGGAGCCTGCATCGTGGTGGCGATCAGCCAAGACGAGAGCGACCCTCCTGTGCGGGCTGGCGCTTGCGATCGCCTATGGTGTCGGACGGTTGGCTCCCGAAGCCGAGCGCTACGCCTTTATTGCGGCTCTGCTGGTCGGCCTTGTCCCAGTGGCGCGGCGGGCCTTCGCCGCGGCGCGCATGGGAAGTCCATTTTCCATCGAAATGCTGATGACGGTGGCCGCGGTCGGCGCCGTCATCATCGGCGCGACGGAAGAGGCCGCTGCCGTCGTCCTCTTTTTCCTGGTTGGCGAAATGCTGGAAGGGCTGGCGGCCAGCCGCGCGCGCCGAAGCATTTCCGATCTGGCCGACCTCGTTCCCAAGACCGCTTTGGTCGAAGAGGCCGGAGACACGCGGGTTATCCCGGCCGAACTCCTGCAAGTCGGCGAGATCATTCTTGTCCGGCCCGGAGAACGGATCGCCGCCGACGGTGAAATTGTCGAAGGTTCGGGCGACATTGATGAAGCGCCAGTCACCGGTGAAAGCGTTCCGAAGCCGAAGGCCGTCGGTGATGGCGTGTTTGCCGGGACGATCAACACGACGGGCGTCCTGCGGGTTCGCGTGACGGCGGCCGCCGCCGACAACACCGTCGCCCGCGTCGTGCGTCTTGTGGAGGAAGCACAAGAGAGTAAGGCGCCGACCGAGCGGTTCATCGACCGGTTCTCGAAAGCCTACACGCCCTTCGTCGTCCTCATCGCGATACTCGTCGCGATCGTCCCGCCGCTCGTGGGCGGCGCGGATTGGCAGACGTGGATCTATCGTGGTCTTGCCGTTCTGCTGATCGGCTGCCCCTGCGCTCTGGTGATCTCGACCCCCGCAGCGATCGCCGCCAGCCTGTCGGCCGGCGCGAGGCGCGGCCTGCTGCTGAAGGGGGGCGCGGTGCTCGAGGGGCTACGTCATGTGACCGCTGTCGCCTTCGACAAGACCGGAACCCTGACACAAGGCAGGCCCGTGGTGACGGATGTCGTGGCCTTCGAGCGTAGCGAAGAGACCGTGTTGGCGATGACGGCGGCCCTGGAGCGCGGTTCGAGCCATCCGCTTGCCATGGCCATTCTCGACCGGGCGAAGGCGCAGGGCGTTTCGATCCCCCCAGCGTTTATGGCGCAAGCGATTGCCGGCGAGGGCATATCCGGCAATGTCGCCGGGGAACCGGCGTTTTTCGGTTCGCCGAAGGCAGCGGTCGAACGGGCGCCCATCGATCGTCTCCATGCCGCGCGGATTGAGGCTCTAAACGCCGAAGGCAAGACCGCGTCGGTCCTGGTGGTGAACGGCCAGGCCATCGGGCTGATCGCCCTACGTGACGAGCCGCGTGCTGACGCGCGCAGGGCTCTCGCGACTCTCGCCGAGCGGGGCATCCGGACGGTGATGCTGACCGGAGACAATGCTCGGACCGCCGCAGCGGTTGGCGGCGAACTGGGGGTGGAAGCGCGCGCTGAGTTGATGCCCCAGGACAAGCTCGCCATCGTCCGAGCGCTCCAGGCTGAAGGTCTGACGGTGGCGAAGGTCGGCGACGGGATCAATGACGCCCCGGCCCTTGCGGCTGCGGATATCGGCATCGCTATGGGCGGCGGCACGGATGTGGCGCTCGAGACGGCGGATGCAGCCGCGCTGCATGCACGTGTTTCGGACGTCGCCGACATGATCGCGCTCTCGAAGGCGACCATGCGCAACATCTATCAGAACATCACCGTCGCGCTGGGTCTGAAGGTGGTGTTCCTGGTGACGACTGTGATCGGCGTGACAGGTCTATGGCCCGCCATCCTTGCCGATACCGGCGCGACCGTGCTCGTCACGTTGAATGCGATCCGGCTGCTACGTTGGCGCCCTGCTTAGACAGGCGCTCTCAATGGCAGCGGGGGCACAGCCCGCTGGCTTCGAGCATGACCCGCTCGACGAGAAAGCCGGCCGGCGCAGCGCAGGTCGCCGCTAGGCCTGGATCGGGCAAGCGTTCGACGGCGCGGCAGCAGGTGCAGACCAGCAAGCCCGCTGTACTCCTCCCGGAACTGTCGGGACACGCCATATAGGCGCCGAGGGTGATGACCTTCTGAACCAGGCCAATCGCCATGAGTAGGTCGAGGCTCCGATACACCGTCGGCGGCTTGGTCGGGCGCCCGCCTTCACCAAATCGCTGGATCAGGTCGTAGGCCTTCACGGGATGTCCCGCTCCCACCAGTAGTTCGTATGTCCGGCGGCGCGGCTCGGTCCAACTCTCGCCAGCAGCTTCACATCTCGCGCGGGCGTCGACCAGCGCCTGTTCCAGGAGCGCCGGGTCGGTAGGGGCTCGGTGGCTGTGATGGCAGGGCGGGCTCACGCGACGGTGGCGGCCTCAGGTTCGGAGTGATCGCTTTCGCAAAGCTCGTGGTTGCTGAGCACTTCGATGACCCGGCAGTCGGAAACATGCCCATTGCATGCGGCGGCGACGACCCGCTGCAATTCCCCACGCAGCGCTTCCAGCCGGGCGAGCTTGCTCTCCACGGCCGCAAGCTGCTCTGCGGCCAAGGCGTTGGCTTGGTCGCAAGGCTGTTCGGGGTCGTCGGCGAGCTGCAACAGCGTGCGGATGGCGTCGACGGAGAACCCGAGCTGGCGAGCGTGCTTGATGAAGGCGAGCCGCTTCAGCGTCTGGTCATCGTACACGCGCCGATCGTTTGGCGCGCGAGCAGGCTCGGGCAGTAGGCCGATCTGCTCGTAGAAGCGAATGGTTGTGACCTTGACGTCCGTGGCCTTGGCCAGCGCGCCGATGGACAGATGCGACATTGGAAGTTCGCTCCCGAGTACCCGACGAACATAGTGTGCCGATCCTCTAGAGCCTAGAGCTCATGCCGCGTGTTCGGGCGGGGAACCATCGGATGGCGAGAGTGTATCTTGTAACGCGTTCCCCAACCTGAGGACGGCGGCTATAGCGGTCGGGATGTTTAGGGCATGGCCATGCTGGCGCGGACTCGGGATTGCGTTGCTTTCCGGCTTCCTGTTGCTCTTCACCCTTGGTCCGGGTCTGCAGAACCTAGTCTGCGCGGATGGCGCCGCTTCGGCTAGCGCCGCCCATCAGTTTAGCGATACGTCCACTGATCAGACGCCGATCGGGGACATCGACCCTGGCGCAGCTGTCCATGCGCATTGCGACCACGGCGGAGTTTCCAACCTGGCTTTAGCCTCGGTCTCCGTCGCACTGATCCCTTCGGGGGATAGACGCGCCATGGACCGAAGCCGCGTGGCTTCCACAAACCGCCAGTTCGGCCTGGAACGCCCTCCCAGGGCCTGAAGGTTAGCCGACCGCCAATAGCGCCCGAACGCTCGAATGTCGGGCGTGCGCGGCGCGACGCGGCCTGAAGGCGGACCCGGTAGCGCGTCACTCAAGCTGGCGCGCTCGTCATCCCACGTTCGATTGACCGGCGTGTCGGCTAGACGCGTCAGCGCCTGGGCGTGGCCTCTCTAGTTCTGCTCGAATTCGAGGAACCGCTGCATGCGGACGTTCCAAAGGCGCCACCGACGGCGCCGTTCTCGCCGCGCCACGATGTGGCGCCTGGTGCATCTGGCTCTTGCGCTGGTGCTAGGCCTGATCTTGCTGGTCCTGATCGCTGGCCCAAGGTCACCCGTCCCTGGCGTCGTCGCCAAGCGGGCGGGCGGGCCCGACGCGCCCGCGACGAACGTTCAGGACGCCGACCGCGGCGCATGGCGGTGGGCGCCATGAGTCAGGGCCACCCGCCGTCCCACCTTCAGCGGCAGCGTCTGACTGTCCCGCTGAACCGCCTGAAGCCGGCGCCTCGGCCGCCGAGCACGCCTAAGGTCGACGAGCGTACCCTCGCTCGTCTGACCTCTGAGATTATCGGAGCACGTTGCTATCCGCCGCTACGGGTTACGCAGGAACGCGATGCCGACGGCCACGGCACGGGGTTCTGGTGGGTTGAGGAGGGGGAGGAGATTCGCCTTGCCCTGCGGCGCTTAGCGTTCCACGGGCGGATCAAGACGTCCCATCCTGTCCATTGTCAGTTGGAGAGGCCCGAGGACGTCTCCAGCGCCTTTGGCGACCCTGGAGCCGTGGCGCGCTTGGAGATCCGCGCTCAGGAGCCGTCGGTCGCGGCCACGCTCGCTGCATCGCCCTCGGCCATGCTTCAGGCGGCGTTGGCGCAAGATCTGGACGTAGCTTTGGTCGCCACGATCCACGCTTTCGTAGTCACGGTGTTCTTCGGCGGCGATCGGCCGGAGGCGGCTCGCACTCCGAGCGAAGTTGATCGACGGCATGCGATCTGGCGACGGCGGCTGCCCGCCGCCTCCGACGACCTTTTGCCTTACCTGATAGCGCTTCCGCCCAGGGCGCGCGCACGGCTGTTCATCCTCTGTCTCGACAGAGTGACCCTCTTGGCGGGACGTGGCGGTCGGTCGGGCGGCGTGGCCGCGAGACCCTCGAGCGCAGGGCGGGGGAGGGGCAGACCAGGGTGAGCGTGCTGCAAAAAAGCTCTTGCTCCTCCAGGGGCTGGAGCATGTAGCCTCGCTCCATGATCCGCTTCCGCAAGTCGCTCTTCGGAGCCAAGCAACTGCAAGGGCGCCTCGGCGTCCAGGCGGTCGCGCGTGCCGCGGCGGCGAGCCTGAATCGTGACTTTATAACGTGTTCCCATGGCTTTCAGGGGCACGTATAGGTCGCTCATGACTGGGATGGGGACATTCCCTCAGCACGCAAGGAAGCGCGTCGCGAACAAGGCGATACGCGCACGCGTGGGTGTCTCTAGCGGGGCGCATCTCGTCGTCAGTTTGCTGGTGGCGTTGGCGGTCCTGCTCAGCGCGATGTTGTCGCCATCCGCGGCGCACCTTGGTTTCGACAACGACGCGCCTGCCATTCAGACTACGATAGACGTTTCGGCGAAGTCGCCGGGCACGCCTGATGCCCCGATCAAGAGCCGGATTCTTAGCCTCTGCACCGGCCACTGCACGGCCCATACCCTGACCTTGCCGGCGAGTTCGCCGGCCGTGTTCGTTCTCTATGTCCTGCGCGCAAGCTGGTGGGCGACGAACGACTTGGTCGCCCAGACCTCGCGACCCGCCCTGCTGGAGCGACCACCCCGAGTTTGATGCGTCAGCGGCGCCGGCGATCGGCGCGCAGGACTGCATAGAAACTCAGGGATACCCAATTCCATGTCACTCTCCATGCGTGGCGGGCTGCGTTTTGCGGCCGCCAGCACCGTGGCGATCCTTGCCGCCTTGGCCTCCGGGTCCAGCGCGGCGGCCGATCCCGCACCTTCATTTCGTGAGCTACTGACTCAGGCCCAAACCGCGGCGCCCCAACTGGCCGAGGCGGCGGGCGAGGTTCGTCAGGCCGAAGGCCTGGCCCAGCAAGCCCGCGCCCGCCCCAATCCGACACTTGGGTTGGATGTGGAGAACTTCAGCGGCAGCGGCCCTTATAAGGGCAGCGCCGAGGCCGAGAGCACGCTCTCGTTCGGGCAGGCGCTGGAACTCGGCGGCAAGCGTAGCGCCAGGGTGGCCGCCGGTCGCGCTGGCCTCGACGCGGCGCGCGCGCAATTCAGCCTGGCGCGAGCCGACTACGCCTTCGCTCTTGCGGAAGCCTATGCCGAGGCCGAGGCGGCCGAGCGGCAAGTCACCCTCGCCCAGGAGGGCCTTTCCCTCACCGAGGAGGTGCTTCGGATATCCCAAGCGCTGGTGGATGCCGGCCGCGAGGCCGAGCTCCGCAGCCTGCAGGCGCGCAGCGCGGTTACCGGGGCCCGTGCGGCCCTGGAGGCGGCTCAGGCGGCGCGGGCCGGCGCCTTCGCCCGGCTCACCGCCCTTGCCGGATCGCCCGCGCCCTTCACGAGCCTGGGTGAGAGCTTGCTCACCAAGGCTGCAGCTACGGCGCGCAATGTCGATCTTCTGACCACGCCCGCAGTGATCGCCGCGGAAGCTGAACGGGAGGCCGCCGCTCGCCGCGTGCGGGTCGAACGCACGCGGGCCGTGCCCGACGTGACTGTGTCGGCCGGTGTTCGCCGGTTCAGCGCGGACGACTCCACGGCCCTCGTCGCCGGGATATCGGTGCCCATCCCTGTGTTCGACCAGAACCGCGGCAACATCACCGCGGCGCAAGGCGAACTGCTCTCCGCCGAGGCTAGGCTTGCCCGTGCGCGCCTGGACGCCCAGGCCGAATTGCGCACGGCGCTGTTTCAGGTCGACGCGGCCCAGACTCGGGTCAGCGCCGCGGTCGAGACCGAACAGACCGCCCAAGAGGCCTACCAACTCACACGGGTCGCCTACGAGGCCGGAAAGGCGCCCCTCCTCGAGCTCATCAATGCGCGCAGGTCCCTGGCCGAAGCGCGCACCCAGACCATCGAAGCCCAGCTGGCGCGCCTACGCGCCGAAGCTGGCCTGGCGCGCCTGCAAGGCCGCCCCCTCGGAGATCTCTGATGCCCCGCACTTCTTCGTCCAACTCCCAGCGGCCTTAGCCAAGCTGACCACACCCAAGCCCGCGCCCACCGAGGCCGCGGCCGAGGCGCCCGCGGCAGCTCACGGCGCCGACACCCTGACGATGGGACCTGAGCGCATTCAGGCCTCTGGCGTCGGTCTTGAGACCGTGCTGGCGGGCGGCTTGGCATCCGAAGTGGTCGCCCAGGCCACGGTGGAAGCCGAGCCGACCGGCCAGGCTGTCCTCACCGCGCGCGCTGCAGGTGCGGTCGCTCAGATCACCAAACGCCTCGGGGATCCCGTACGGGCAGGGGAAACCCTGGCCCTGGTGTCGAGCCGTGAGGCCGCGCAGATTTCGGCCGACCGCAGCGTCGCCGGCGCCAAGGTCGATCTCGCGCGCCGCATGATGGCCCGCGAGAAGCGGCTCTACGAACAGAAGGTCAGTCCGCGACAGGACTACGAAGCGGCAATGGCGGAGTTGGCGACCGCCGAGGCCGAGGCGCGCCGGGC
>MEEW01000047.1 GCA_001724985.1 Phenylobacterium sp. SCN 69-14 | reverse complement strand
AACTCGACAAGATCAACCTCGCCGCCGCCAGAGCGAACGTGCATCTCCACTACGCCGTCCAGGACGACGAAGATCTCGCCGCCTGCATTTCGGTGCCAGTGGTACGGCGTGCTGATCCAGCGCAGCAGCACGACAGCGTGGTCAAAGCGAGCGAGATCGGGGCCTCCCCACGACTGCTCCGCGACGAAGCGGCTGGCCTGGTGTTTCCGCATGGGAGTCCTTCAGATCGCGCGCAGGGTGGCTGCCTCGGCCACGAACGGGCCCAGTGACGCCGACAAGAGCTCCGCAATCTCGGGGCGGGCGGTGCTGAGGGATCCGCCCGGGATTGGCGGTTGAGGATCATATTCCGCCATCAGGACCGCCGCCTCGGCGGCGGGTCGGCCCTTGATCTCCGCCACTAGGGCGGAGCCGAAGTCGAGGCCCGCCGAGACGCCCGCGCCGGTGATCACGTTGCCGTCGCGGACGACGCGCTCACGGACCGGGACCGCTCCGAAGTTCTTCAGCAGCGGGACCGCGGCCCAATGGGAAGTGGCGCGTCGGCCCTTGGCCGCCGCCATCCGTCAGGCCCAGCGCGAGGCTGAGCGGCGCTATCGGGAAGCGCACCCGGAGGCTGGAGCGATCAGCGTCAAGGCGGACCTGTTCGTCTATGCGAAGCGGCCCAAGGGCTTCTCCCACCATCCCGTTATCGTCGCCGAATGGTTCGCCGTGAACCGGGAAGCGTTGCGCGAAACCAATGCCGGCACGGTGGCCCGGCTGCGTGACAAGTTCGCGCCGTATCCTGTTCCGGCCAATCTTCTGACGCGCCCCCTGAGCCCGAAGGCGTTGGAGCAAGTCGGCAAGAAGCTGGCTGAGCATGGCAAGTCCGTGGACTTGAAGGCCAACAACACGCTGTCGAAAATCCGAGGAGCATTGCAGGGCAAGGCATCAACCGAAGAGGCTGCGGCGACCTACAATGTGCAAATGGCGTTCGCGTCCGATGTCGTGGTAGTCGGCGGCATCGAATACCCGGTGCAAACGGATAAGGCGGGCTACAAGCGGATACGGCTCCAAATCGGCCCTAAGCGAGAATGGCTTAGGTGCGACGTGCTTGAAGCCCTGGCTCAGCGATCACAGTGATTTCCTTACTCTTAGAGTAAGTAGTGGCATTTGGTACAAAGTGATGACGCATGGCCGCTAAACGACCCGCCTACGGCGCGGCGGATGATCCCCGCTTCACCCTCCACCACCGCCAGCCCAGGGCGAACAAACTGGACGCCCGGCAACGCCTGCTGTGCATGGCCGACCCCGCCTATGCCGAGGCGCTGGGCAAGCGTGTCGCCCACCCCAATCGGTTCGCCGCCTTCATGGATCGCGCGGCCTACTACATCGACGTGGAGAAGCCGTGCCCTAAGTGCGGCGGGTTCAAGCGGCGAACGCGAGATCGCTCCTGCTATGCCTGCCACCTGCGCCGCAGCGGCGAAAACTTCGAACGCATGAAGGCCGGGCTCGCACCCCAGGTCCAGCGGGGCCGGGACAGTCACCTTGATCTGCTCCAGCGCCAGAAGGCCGACAAGCAGGACGAGTTCGTGGAGCGCCGGTTCGGGGAGTTCGTCGCCAAGTCCTGGCCCATGGGCAGGCTGGAGATCACCTTCCCTGACGGCTACGTGGAACCTGATTTCAGCAAGCTAAGCTGGCAGGAGTGCATGAACGCCCTGGAGATGTACCCCGGCCTGCGCGACGTGCTGCGCTGGGCGAGTTGGTCGGTGGACTAGCTATTGGCGCTCCGACTTCTTCTGCATCCTGATCTCAAGCGCCGAGCTGATAAGCCGTTCTCTTAGAAACTGCCGTCGAGCGTCGAACATTTCCTGGGCTCCCTGCCGGGCGTCGGCATAGGCCGCAGTCACCGTCCGCGTCCCCGACAGATGCGCCAATCCGTACACCGGCACGTAGCTGTCCTTCACCGGCCCTTCGTGTTGCCCGCACGCCCCGAACGTCGCCGTGACCACGGTCTCGACAGCTTCCCCGCTCTCTTCGAAGCGGCGCAGGTTCGTCTGTAGGCAATCGGTCCACTTGGCGTTGGCCTCCCGCGACACTTGCAGGGCGGCGTCCAAGGCTTCGTTCTTGCCAGCGCCCACCGCTTCTTGAGCGGACAAACTCATCAGCACGGCAGCAGTAGCCGCCATCCACACACTCGACGCCTTCACGCAACATCCCCCGCGTTCGTGGCTTGCGCAAATGCAGAGCCGCCGTCGAATGGTGCATAGATCAGGTGGTGCATAAATCCAACTTACGGCGACCGTCGCCGTTGTGCCGAAGGTCGCTGACAGGTCTGATCATGAGCGCGCCCTAGGCAGGTTGGGCGACGCGATACGCGCGCGCCGTCAGCAGCTTGGCATGTCCCAGGAAGCCCTTGCGGACGCAGCAGGGATCAACCGCACGCACATGGGCGAGGTCGAGCGCGGGAAACGCAATGTCAGCTTCATGGGCGTGCTGAAGATCGCCCAAGCCATGGACACCAAGGCGTCGGACTTGATCGTCACCGCAGGACTATGAGCGCCGCCGCGTAGTCGGCGCACTCGACGGCATGGCGTGAGTGCTTCGACGCAAACCTAGATCAATCCAGGTGGGGGAGCCGGGAGCTTCAACCCCGGCACCCTGTAGAGCTTCATGCCCTCGACCAGCGGGGCGAGCGGGTAGGACAGTCCGCCATAGGCGTCTGCAACGTCCCCGGTCTCGTGCCCCGTGAACTCGTTATGTACATCGTTGGGAATGTGGGAGAGGCGGACAAAGTGCTTGAAGCTGTGACGGAAGGAATGGAACGGCGTTTCCTTAGAGGTTAGGCCGCACTCCTTCCGGCGATAGCGC
Source organism: Phenylobacterium sp. SCN 69-14 (assembly GCA_001724985.1). Lineage (GTDB taxonomy): Bacteria > Pseudomonadota > Alphaproteobacteria > Caulobacterales > Caulobacteraceae > Phenylobacterium. The sequence goes on along the minus strand of MEEW01000047.1, from coordinate 10,019 downwards.
CCGAACCACTTCGACCAGTTGCCCATAAGCTCGCCAGTTGAGTTCGGGATGATCGCCGGGAAGATACGGGCGCGGCGCTTGGCTTTCGCTGCTTGCGCCACCTTGAGGAAGCCGAGGGCGATCAGGTCCGCATGGATGGGGACGCGGCGTTCGCTGCCCTCGTTCTTCACATGCTGATTGCGCTCGGCGTTCTCCACGATGCGGATGACCCAAGCGGAGTGCTCTTTGCCGTCCGCATCCATGTAGCTCTCTTCGGCCACATCGTCCGGGTGAAGCTGCCCTAGCTCGGTTTGCCGTGCGCCCGTGTAGAGCGCCAGCAGGGGAAGCCAGTAGGCGGCTTCGCCACCACCAGCGTTGGGCCTGCGTCCCTGCGAATAGACGGGGCTCGCGAAGATCGCGTTGATCTCTTCGATCTCGAAAGCGCGGCGCTTCTCCTTCGCTCTGCGCTTATCCGTCACCCGGACCTTCGCGGCGGGATTTGTTTGGATCAGGTGCAGCTTGTCGGCGGCATAGTTGAACACCGTGCCGAGCATCGGGATCATGACGTTGATGTTCGCCGGGCTCTGCCCCTGCGCAATCAGCGCATCCTTGAAGGCGAGGACGTGTTGCTTGGTGACGGCCTGCACCGCGAGCTTCCCATACAACGCTTCGAACCGATCCACGATGTTCTGAGTTCGCTTTACCGTCCTGGCCTCTGGCTTGTTCTCAGCGGCCCAGCGATCCACCACGGAAGTCAGACTGTCACCCTTACCCGGAGGCGTGGCGGCCTTGGCCTCATCAACCGCAGTCCTCGCCTTCCTCGCGGCTGCGATGGCAAAGGAGTTGTCCCCGGTCAGGAAGGAGCGCAGCGCGTTCCGTATCCCTTCAAGCTCCCGATAGTCCTTGGTCGCCGTGACCTCGCCGTCGAGCATGGCTTGCGTCATCGCCAGCGTGTCGCTCTGACTGCGCATGAAGGCCGCGAGAGTTCCTTCTTTGGCTGCTTTGTCCCGTTCCTCCCGAAGGCTGTCGATCTTCACCAGCGAAACGAGGGTCGGGCTAATGTCCGCGATGGGCGTCGGCGTTTCAGCGTCTTCGTCATTGGGTGGGGCTGAGACCCCGGCAAGTTCCTGACGGGTCTCCTCGAACTCCGTTTCGAGCATCTGCCACATCGCGAGATGCACCTTCTTGGCCCTCACCGGGTCTGCCGTACCGAGGGCGCGAACAATCTCCCTGCGCCCATAATGCGCCTGCAAATCGAGGGGGATTACCTTGCGCGTGGAGTACCGCCCATTGCGGCGGATCAAGCCCGTCATCATGTCCGTCTCATCTGCTCCAAGTGTAACAGACAGGCGGCGCTTCATCGGGCTAGGTCGCTGATTTTACTGTAGTCCCTTGCGGCCCAAGGGCTTAAGCAAGGGTGGCGGTGAGAGAGGGATTCGAACCCTCGATAGGCTTTCACCTATACACGCTTTCCAAGCGTGCGCGATCGACCACTCCGCCACCTCACCACAGGCCTTGAAGGGCGCAGGGCCCTTCGCGGAAGGCGCGCAATATACTCATGCGGCCTGCGCGGGCAAGCGGCCTTGGCGTGCGGCGTGCAATCGGCGCGTTCGGCCCCTATGTTTGCGGCGAACCTCATTGATCGGGCGCGCCATGCTCTTCGCCAAGAAGTCCCTCGAACTCCCCACCGTCGACACCGCCCTGCCGGGCCGGGCCACGCCGCTGCCCACCGCCCAGACCCATTTCGTCAACGGTCGGCCGCTGAAGGGCCCCTATCCGGACGGACTGGAGATCGCCGACTTCGCCATGGGCTGCTTCTGGGGCGTGGAGCGCAAGTTCTGGCAGGTCCCCGGCGTCTGGGTCACCGCCGCCGGCTATCAGAACGGGATCACCCCCAACCCCACTTACGAGGAGGTCTGCAGCGGCGGCACGGGCCATGCCGAGGCGGTGCGCGTGGTCTTCGATCCGCGCGTCGTCACCTATGAGGACCTGCTCAAGGTGTTCTGGGAGAATCACGACCCGACCCAGGGCATGCGCCAGGGCAATGACATCGGCACGCAGTACCGCTCGGGGATCTACGTCCACAACGACGCCCAGGGCGCGGCGGCCGCGGCCTCTCTGCAGGCCTATCAGCAGGCGCTGTCGGCGCGCGGCTACGGCGCGGTGACCACCGAGATCGCCGAGGCGCCGGAATTCTATTTCGCCGAGGACTATCACCAGCAGTATCTGGCCAAGAACCCGCACGGCTACTGCGGGATCGGCGGCACCGGCGTCACCTGCCCGATCGGCGTCGGCGTCCGCGCGTGACGCGCGCCGAGGTCGAGGCCATCGCCCTGGCCCTGCCGGCTGCGCAGAAGGTCATCCAGTGGGGCGGGTCGGAGGTCTACAAGGTCGGCGGCAAGGTGTTCGCCATCTGCGGCCTCGCCGGGGGCCTGTCGTTCAAGGTCACCGAGATCGGCTTCATGGTGCTGACCGACGAGGGCGGGCCGGGCCGCCAGGCGCCCTATCTGGCCAAGGGAAGCTGGGTGATCGTCGACCTGGAGGACGCCCAGGCCGAAGAGGCGCGCGGCTGGATCGCCGCCTCCCACGACCTGATCGCCGCCAAGCTGACCCGCAAGGCGCGCGCCGAACTGGGGCTTTAGCCGCCCTCGATCAGCCGGCGCAGGTCGCGGATCGCGCGCGCGGCCGGCGAGCGGCGCTGGCGCATGACCAGCAAGGCCACCGCCGCCAGGGTCACCATCACGAAGGCCAGCGGCCCGAACAGCCACGACGCGGCCGCCAACCCGAAGTAATAGCCGCGCACCCCGCGATTGAACGCCGAAAGGGCCGGGTTCATCAGCCGGGCGGCGATGTCGCCATAGGCGGCCTGGAACGCCGCATCCTCGCTCTGCGGCGCCGCGCCGATCACCGCCAGGCAATAGTTCATCTGGCGAATCGCCCAGATGAAGTCGAGCAGCCCGCGCGCCAGGGTCAGCAGCACCAGGGCGATCTGCACCTCGAACAGCAGGCGCGAGGAGGTCTTCAGCACCTCCAGGCTGGAGGCGCTCTTGAACGCCCCCTCGCCGCCGAACAGCACCCCGGCCGCCCCGGCGATCAGGATCAGGTTCGAGGAGGCGAAGAACGAGGCCGAGTTCAGGGTGTGGCCCAGCAACTGGCCGTCCATGAACTTGTTATCGCGCCCGGCCATGGTCCGCATCCAGGCGGCGCGGATCACGGTCATGTCGGTGTTGATGACGCCGCGCCCGCGCGCGATGGCCTTCAGCATCGGCTCGTAGGCCAGCCACAGCGCCAGGAAGACGGCCAGGGCAGCCATGTCGGCCAGGGAAAGGGCGCTCAGGATGTTCAAGGCTCGGCGTCAGGCTGGGGCGGGGGCGTTCAGCCGCCGGCCCCTGGGCGCGGCGACGCTGTTCTCCATACCTCGCCGCGCGGGCCAAGGCGCGGATATTCCGCGGCCTTTTGCTCCAGACGAGGGCTAGATGCGGCCCATCAGCACCAGGATCAGCACGATGACCAGGACGAGGCCCAGGCCCCCGGTCGGCATGTAGCCCCAACTGCGCGAATAGCCCCAGGTCGGCAGGGCGCCGATCAGCAGGATGATCAGGATGATGAGCAGGATGGTTCCCAGACCCATGGCGTTTCTCCCTCCAGCGCCAGCGGCGGCGCCTCCGGTGAAGGCCAACGGGCGGGCCGAACGGCGGTTCCGTCCGGCGCCTGGGCCGTCCGATCAGCGGTCGGCGAGGTCGGCGGTGTGGATCGCTCCGTCGCTCCGCTTGACGCCCAGGGCATAGAGCAGGCCGATCAGCCAGCCCTTGTTCAGCGGCAGCAGCAGCAGGGAGACGAGCGCCAGCGGGATCAGGGTCGCCGGCAGGACGATGAGGGGCGAGGCCTGCCAGATCACCGGAAACAGCAGCAGCGGCGCCACGACCAGGTGCCCCACCATCAGGATGGTGAAATAGGCCGGGCCGTCGTCGGCGGGATATTTCGAGAGGTTGTGGGCGCAGGTCGGGCAGGCGTCCTGGACCTTCAGATAGCTGCGGAACAGCTTGCCTTGGCCGCAATGCGGACAGCGGCCCTTCAGGCCCCGAAGCATGGATTGCACGAACATTCGAACGCCGCCTGACTGAACCGTGACGGCTTCAGGTGGAAGCCGCCGCCGTCACGCTCCGGATTTCAAAGATTGGCTCCGATATGAGCCTTCCCGGCGCAGAAGGAAAGGCCCGGCGCCCTCTTGTCGCGGAACGCTGCGGCCGGCGGCGCGCTATCTCCCGTAAGGGAGACCTCGATGGACGACGAAAAACGCCCCGAGCGCCCGGTGCACGGCCATACCGGCCCGACGACGGCGGCCGAGGACGCCTCGCGCGAGGCGCCGCCCGCCGCGGTGCCGCCGCAGGACAGGAAGCGCATCGCCGAAGAGGCCTCGCGCCAGGAAGACGCGTGAGGCTCAGCGCCGCGCGTCGTTCGCCGCGCCGGTGACGGCGCTGCCGGCGGCCTGCACGTCCTTGCCGACCCCGGCCACGGTGTTGCAGGCGGAGGTCAGGAGCGCCGCAGCGACGGCGGCGAGAACGACGATCTTGCGCATGGAATGGCTTTCCCTCGGAACAGGACGGCGTCGCATGGCGACGCTTCGCGGCGCAATCTAGGCTGGGCCGTAGCGGCCGATCAATCGGGCGCTCCTAGTCGGCGTCCATCTTCAGGGCGGCGATGAAGGCTTCCTGCGGGATCTCGACCTTGCCGAACTGGCGCATGCGCTTCTTGCCCTCCTTTTGCTTGTCGAGCAGCTTGCGCTTGCGGGTCATGTCGCCGCCATAGCACTTGGCCGTCACGTCCTTGCGCAGGGCGCGGATCGTCTCGCGCGCGACGATGCGCCCGCCGATCGCCGCCTGGATCGGGATCTGGAACATGTGCTGCGGGATCAGGTCCTTCATCCGCTCGACCATCGAGCGGCCGCGCGTCTCGGCGCGGCTGCGGTGGACCAGCATCGAGAGCGCGTCGACCGGCTCGGAATTGACCAGGATCGACATCTTCACCAGATCGCCCTCGCGATAGCCCTCGATCTGGTAGTCGAACGAGGCGTAGCCCTTCGAGACGCTCTTCAGCCGGTCGTAGAAGTCGAACACCACCTCGTTGAGCGGCAGGTCGTAGACCACCAGCGCCCGGCTCCCGACATAGCTCAACTCCCGCTGCTCGCCGCGCCGGTCCTGGCAGAGCTTGATGACCGAGCCGAGATATTCGTCCGGGGTCAGGATCGTCGCCTTGATCCAAGGCTCGCTGATCGAGGCGATCTTCACCGGGTCGGGCATGTCGGCGGGGTTGTGCAGGTCGATCACGGTCCCGTCGGTCATCTCGATCTTGTAGACGACGCTGGGCGCCGTCGCGATCAGGTCGAGGTCGAACTCGCGGCTCAGCCGCTCCTGGATGATCTCCAGGTGCAGCAGCCCCAGGAACCCGCAGCGGAAGCCGAAGCCCAGCGCCGCCGAGGTCTCCATCTCGTAGGAGAAGCTGGCGTCGTTCAGGCGCAGGCGGCCGATGGCCGCGCGCAGGTCCTCGAAATCGGCGGCGTCGACCGGGAACAGGCCGCAGAACACCACCGGCTGCACCTCGCGGAAGCCGGTCAGCGGGGCCGCGGTCTGGCGCTTCTCGTCGGTGATGGTGTCGCCGACGGCGGCGTCGGCCACCTGCTTGATCTGGGCGGTGATGTAGCCGACCTCGCCGGGGCCCAGCTCGTCGACCTCGGTCTGCTTGGGGCGGAACACGCCGATGCGGTCGACCTGATAGGTCGCGCCGGCGTTCATCATCCGCACCCGCTGGCCGGCCTTCAGCACGCCGTCGAACACCCGCACCAGCACCACCACGCCGAGATAGGGGTCGTACCAGGCGTCGACCAGCAGCGCCTTCAGGGGCGCATCGCGGTCGCCCTTGGGGGCGGGCAGGCGGGTGACGACCGCCTCCAGCACGTCGGCGATGCCGACCCCGGTCTTGGCCGAGCACTCGACCGCGTCCGAGGCGTCGATGCCGATCACGTCCTCGATCTGCTGGCGCACGCGGTCGGGCTCGGCGGCCGGCAGGTCGATCTTGTTCAGGACCGGCACGATCTCGTGGTTGTTGTCGATGGCCTGGTAGACGTTGGCCAGGGTCTGGGCTTCCACCCCCTGCGAGGCGTCGACCACCAGGATCGAGCCTTCGCACGCGGCCAGGCTGCGGCTGACCTCATAGGCGAAGTCGACGTGGCCGGGGGTGTCCATCAGGTTGAGGACATAGTCCTCCCCGTCCTTGGCGCGGTAATGCAGCCGCACGGTCTGGGCCTTGATGGTGATGCCGCGCTCGCGCTCGATCTCCATGTTGTCGAGCACCTGCTCCTTCATCTCGCGCTGCGAGAGGGCGCCGGTCTCCTGGATGAGCCGGTCGGACAGGGTCGATTTCCCGTGGTCGATGTGGGCCACGATGGAAAAATTGCGGATGCGGGACAGGGGCGTGGTCATTGCGCCCCGCCTCTAGCACATTCGGCGGATATCGCGAGTAGCCTCGGCGCGCGGCGCGGTCATGGTTAATCGGCCGTTAAGCCTGTCGCCGCATTCATGTCCATCGGGGATGTGAGGCTCGTTCAAAGCTTCAGGGAAAATCGCGACACATGGACCGCCGCACACTGATCGTTTCTGGCCTGGCCACCCTGGGCGTCACCGGCTGCGCCACCGCGCGGCCGCAGGAGCCCGGCTCGCTGCCGCCGCCCTCGCCGCGCGCCAGCGCCAATCCCAGCTATTCGACCGGCCAGGCCGAGACCTACAGCCGCGACGAGATCGTCAACACCGTCTCCGACTTCCTGGGCGTCACCGCCGAGGCGGCCGGCGGGGCGATCGAGCGCGTCTTCCAGGACAATGGCCGACCCACCGCCTACATCGCCGGCGAGGAAGCCTCCGGCGCCTTCGTGGGCGGCGCGCGCTACGGCCGCGGCCTGCTCTACATGAAGAACCGCCAGCCGATGGAAGTGTTCTGGCAGGGGCCCTCGGTCGGCTGGGACTTCGGCGGCAACGCCAGCCGGGTCTTCACCCTCTGCTACAATCTCCAGTACCCCGAGGTGATCTTCCAGCGCTTCCCGGGCGTGGAGGGCTCGGCCTATCTCGTGGCCGGCCTCGGCGTGAACTATCTGCGCTCCGACGACGTGACCATCGCGCCGATCCGCGCTGGGGTGGGCCTGCGGCTGGGCGCCAATGTCGGCTATCTCGGTTTCAGCCGCCACCGCCGGACCTTGCCCTTCTGACGGCGGCTATGGGGGCGATGCGGCCGGTCAGCGAGACCAAGTGGATTCGGTGCCAGATCGGCGCGGACGTGCTGGTCTTCGCCGCCAGGCCCGAGCTGCGCGAGCGGCACAAGTCGATCGTCGTCCTCATCCATGACGCGGCGGGCTCGGTGGAGGACCTCGCGCCCTGGTTCGGCCGGCTCGAGCCGGAGGCCGAGCTCGTGCTCTCGGTCCTGCCAGGCCATGGGAACGGGCCGCCGCTGACCGAACGTGGTTGGGAGGCGCTGGTCGAGGCCTATGCCGGCAGCCTGCGCACCTTCGCCCAGGGCCGGCGGGTGCTGGTCGCGGGCCTGGGCCTCGGCGGCCTCCTGGCCCTGGCGCTGAACGCGCGCGGCTACGCCGCCGTCGCCTTCGATCCGTTCTTCGCCACCGCCGGGCGCGAGCCGCTGGAGGCGGCGCTGGACCGCGCCGCGCGGGGCGGCCGCGCGCCCGACCCCGATTTCCTGTTCGAGATGCTGGGCTGGCGCGACGGGGCGATCGAGCAGAACCGCAGCTACGGCGCCCTGCTGGACCGGTTGAAGGCCCCGGCCCTGGTGGTCTGCGGCGAGGCCTCCTCGGCGCAGGCCCCGTCGCTGATGGACGAGGCCGACCACGCCCTGGCGGCGGCCTATCCCGACCTGCGCGTCCAGGTCGCCGCCGGCTGCGGCCACGATGTGCTCAGCCAGGCTCCAGGCCTCTGCCGCGATATCATCCTAGACGAACTGGCCCGCGCCTGAATCGCGGCCTTAGCTTCAGTGCTTGTCGGTCTGACCGGCCAGCCAGTCCATCAGCGCCAGCAGCACCCCCGACACCACGAAGGTCACGTGGATCACCACCAGCCACATCAGGCTGCGGTCGGACAGCACCTTGCCCTCGGACAGCTCCATGAACGCCTTGAGCAGGGCGATGGCCGAGATCGCCACGATCGAGGCGATCAGCTTCATCTTCAGGCCCGAGAAGTCGACCGTGCCCATCCAGCTCGGTCGATCCTCGTCGTCGGCGGTGTCGATCTTGGAGACGAAGTTCTCGTAGCCCGAGAAGATCACGATCAACAGCAGGTTGCCGGCCAGCGACAGGTCGATCAGCGACAGCACCATCATGATCGCCTGGTTGGGCTTCATGACGAACAGGTGCGACAGCTCGTGGACCGCCTCGTTGAAGAACACCACCAGCAGCGCGATCAGAGCGGCGACCAGCCCCACATAGAACGGCGCCATCAGCCAGCGCGAATGGAACAGCCCGGCCTCCAGCCAGCGTTCGGCGGTGGGCTTGGGCTTGCGGCGCGCGATGTCGGTCATGCGGTCGGGGCTCTCCTTTTGAAGGCTAGGAGAGACCCCGACCTGCGCTTTCAGGTCAAGCCCGCAGCTTCGCCCCGGTGGCCTTTTCCGCCGCGGCGACCACCTTGGCCGACAGCGCCTCGATCTCGGCGTCGGTCAGGGTCTTCTCGCGCGGCTGCAGCAGAATCTCCACGGCCACCGACTTGGCGCCGTCCGGCACGCCGGTCCCGCGATAGACGTCGAACACCCGCGCCTGGCTGATCAGCGTCTTGTCGGCGCCGGCCACGGCCCGGGTCAAGTCGCCGGCCGCCACCGCCTCGTCCACCAGGAAGGCGAAGTCGCGCGACAGCGGCATCAGGGCCGAAAGCTCCAGGGCCGGCTTGGTCTTGGTGGCCTTCTTCTTGGGCTCGGGCACGTTGTCGAGCGCCAGTTCGAAGGCCAGGACCGGCCCGTCCACGTCCAGCGCCTTCAGGATGCGCGGATGGATTTCGCCGAACTCGGCCAGGGTGGCCTTGCCCAGGCGCAGGGCCGCGGCCCGGCCGGGGTGCCACCAGTCGGACAATCCGCTCTGTACCACCTGCAGCGAGCCGGTCGGCGCGCCGATGTCGTCCAGCAGCGAAAGCAGGTCGGCCTTCAGCTCGAACAGCGGGTCGGCGGCCAGGCCGTCCCAGCGGCGCGGGGCGTGCGGGGCGACCACGGCGCTGATCGCCGTCGCCTGGTCCTCGGGCCTGTCGCCGCAATAGAACGGCCCGATCTCGAACAGGGCCACGTCCGGAAAGCCGCGGTTGGCGTTGCGGCCGGCCGCCTCGATCAGGTTCGGCAGGATCGACGGGCGCATGCAGTCGAGGTCCGAGGCGATCGGGTTGGTGATCACCAGCTCCGGCGCGCCGCCGCCGAACAGGCTTGCGGTCTCGCGTTTGGTGAAGCTCCAGGTGATGGTCTCGGCATAGCCCTTGGCGGCCATGGCCCGGCGGCCGGCGCGCATCCGCGCCTGGCGGGCGGTCAGCACCCCGCCCGGCGGCCGTGCGATCTCCGGCAGCGGCGAGGCGGGCAGGGCGTCATAGCCTTCGATCCGCGCCACCTCCTCGACCAGGTCGGCCTTGCCTTCCACGTCGCGGCGCCAGGACGGCGGAGCCACCTTGTCTCCGTCGAAGGAAAAGCCCAGGTCGCGCAGGATATCGTCGATGCGCTGAGGCGTCAGGTCCAGGCCCGAGAGCTGCCGCACATAGGCTCGGTCGAAGCTGATGGCGGCCGGCGGCGTCAGGGCCTCGCCGACCACCGAAATCTCCGACGGCTCGCCGCCGCAGAGCTCCAGGATCAGCTTGGTGGCCAGTTCGAGGCCCGGAACCAGGCTTTCCGGATCGACGCCGCGGGCGAAGCGGTACTGGGCGTCGGAATTGAGCGCCAGGGCGCGGCCGGTCTGGGCCGTGATGATCGGGTCGAACCAGGCGCTTTCGATGAAGACCTCGGTGGTGGCCTCGTCGCAGCCG
>MEEW01000046.1 GCA_001724985.1 Phenylobacterium sp. SCN 69-14 | reverse complement strand
AGAAACCAAGGAGACCACCGTGCCGGGCGTGTTCGCCTGCGGTGACGCCGCGAAGATGCCGCACTCGGTTTCGCTTGCAGTGGGCGACGGCGCCTGGGCAGGTGCGCAGATTCACCGCTCGCTGGTGTGGCCGGCGTCGTAACCAACTTCCGAACCTGGCCCGCGATTCACGAAGCCGATGTCTCCAGCGCCCGGTTGAGCCGTTCCACCAGCGCGGCCTGGATGTGCCCGTTGGACACGCAGACATTGCCGCCATGCACGTCCACCGGGCCACCGGTGACCGAGCTGGCCACGCCGCCGGCTTCGCGCACCAGGATGATGCCCGGCGCCATGTCCCAGGCGCACAGCGAGCGTTCCCAGTACGCGTCCCAGCGTCCGGCCGCGACGTAGGCCATGTCGACCGAGCACGCGCCGGTGCGACGGATGCCGGCGACTTCGCCGGACAGCAGGGCCATCTCGCGGGCGAACACCGGGTGATCGGGCTTGCCGGCGAACGGGATGCCGCAGCCGAGCACGCTGTCGACCAGGCGGTTGCGGGTGGAGACGCGGATCGGTTCGCTGTTGAGCCAGGCGCCCTCGCCTTTCGCCGCCACGAACATTTCCCGCAACACCGGCAACCAGGTCACGCCGGCCACCACCTCGCCCTCGCGCGCGAGCGCGATGTTGACGCCCCACAGCGGCGTGCCGAACAGGAAGTTGGTGGTGCCATCCAGCGGGTCGACGATCCAGCTCTGCGCATCGTCGCTGCCACCGGTGGTGCCGCCCTCTTCGCCGATGAAGCCGAACGATGGCTGCGCCTTGCCGAGGATTTCGCGGGTGCTGCGCTCGGCTTCCTCGTCGGCGATCGAGACCAGGTCGGCCGGGCCGGACTTGGTGCGCGCCACCAGTTCACCGAGCTGGCCGAAGCGCTGCAGCAGGCCGTCACCGGCTACCTGGGCGGCCTTGATCATCGCCTTGAGTTCGGGGGAAGCGCGCAACATGGTTTCAGTCCCTGCGACGTGTGCGCCACAGGCTCAGCGCCAGCAGCATGGAAAGCACGGACGAGCCGATCCAGAAGCTGATCGCCGGGCCGAAGTTGTAGTGGCGCACGCCATCGACCATGGTCATGCCGTGCTGGATCAGCGTGCCGGACACCTGCTCCTGCACGCCGGCGCCGATGTAGCTGCAGATGCCGATGACGCCCATCGCCGCGCCGGCCACGCGCTTGGGCGCGATGTCTACCGCAAACAGCCCGCCCAGCGAGGTGACCAGGCCGGTCAGCCCCATGCCGAACAGCACCATGGCGGTGATCAGCGACCAGAGGTGGTTGGGCCCGTAGAAGAACAGGAACAGCCCGGCCAGTTCCAGCAGCGCGAAGATCAGGTTCACCGGTGGGCGGTGCGCATCGAACAGCTTGTCGGAAATGAAACCGAACGCGACCGCGCCGGCCATGCCGGCCAGGGTGCTGATCATCAGCAGCGTGCCGGCCATGGTCAGCGAGTAGCCGTGCACTTCCTGCAGGTACAGCACGCCCCAGGAATTGATCGCGTAGCGCGTCACGTAGGTGGTCGCCGAGGCCAGGCACAGCACCCAGATCGCGGGCATCTTCAGGATCGACAGCTGCAGTTTCAGCACCGAGGCGATCTTCGGCTTGGCCGTTTCGCCGAAGTTGTCGTTCTTCCAGTCGTTGACCGCCGGCAAGCCCAGCGTGGGCGGGCGGTCCTGCAGCAGCAGGTAGGCGCCGATCGCGGTGGCCACGCCGATCACGCCCGGCCCCCAGAAGCCGAAGCGCCAGCCGAACGCGGCCACGATGGCGCCCACGACGAGAAAGGTCAGGCCCTCGCCGATCGAATGCGCCGTGCTCCAGATGCCGTAGGTGCGCCCGCGTTCGCGGTTGGAGAACCACGCGGTCATCGCCACCACGCCGCCGGGCGCGCCGAAGCTCTGGAACCAGCCGTTGAGACCCCACAGGACCACCGCCAGCCACACCGCGGTGACGAAACCCATCGCCAGGTTGCACAGCGCCGTGGTGAGGAAGGCGAACGCGAGGAAGCGCTTCATGTTCGCGTGGTCGGCGAGGAAACCGTTGGTGAGCTTGCCGATCGCGTAGGTGTAAAAAAGCGCCGAACCGATCAGACCCAGTTCGGCAGGAGTAAAGATGCCGGCGTCGATGATCGGCTTCTTGACCACGCCGAGCGCCAGGCGGCAGGTGTAGATCAGGCCGTAGCCCAGCGTGATCGCAAGCATCACGCGCAGGCGATGCTTGCGATACTGCCGGTCGATGACGTCCTTGTCGGCGAGCTCGGGCTGGTCAGCGCCGGTTGCGAAAAATCCCAGCCATCCACGCGCCATGCGGATCCCCCCTCTCGGTCGGCCGGCGCGGGCAGCGGCGGCCTCGTTGCAGCAAGCTTATTTCATTTCAACATATATTGGAAGAATCATTCCAATTCATGGCAGGCGCCAGTCGTCGGCGCTTTCGACTTAGCCCGCTGCGCGAACTTCGTTCAGCGGGAACGGATTGGAGAAAGTCGCCGTCACAAGGTGGGGATCACGAAGCTCTGCTCCACCGCCTCGCCGCCCTTGGGCCAGCGCTGGGTGACCGTCTTGGTGCGCGTATAGAAGCGCACGCCGTCCATGCCGTACTGGTTGAGGTCGGCGAAGCCCGAGCGCTTCCAGCCGCCGAAGCTGTGGTATGCCACCGGCACCGGGATCGGCACGTTGATGCCGACCATGCCCACCTCGACGCGGTCGGCGAATTCGCGCGCGGCGTCGCCGCTGCGGGTAAAGATGCTCACGCCGTTGCCGTACTGATGCTGCGACGGCAGTTGCAGCGCCTCCTCGAAGCTGTGCGCGCGCACGACCTGCAGCACCGGGCCGAAGATCTCGTCCTGGTAGGTTTTCATCGTCGGCTTCACGTGGTCGAACAGCGTGGGCGCCAGGAAGAAGCCGCCCTCGTGGCCGGGCACCTTCAGGCCGCGGCCATCGACCACCAGCTCCGCGCCTTCGTCCACGCCGAGCTGGATATAGCCCTCGATGCGCGCCTTGTGCGCCGCCGACACCACCGGGCCGTAATGCGCCCTCGGGTCGCTGGACACGCCCACCTGCAACGCAGCTATCGCCGGCAGCAATTTGGCCCGCAGCGCCTCGGCAGTGGCCTCGCCCACCGGCACCACCACCGGCAGCGCCATGCAGCGCTCGCCAGCCGAACCGTAGGCCGCGCCCATCAGGTCGGCGACGACCTGGTCGAGATCGGCGTCCGGCAGCACGATGCCGTGGTTCTTGGCGCCGCCCATGCACTGCACGCGCTTGCCATGCGCCGCGCCGGCGGCGTACACCGACTGCGCCACGTCGGAAGAGCCGACGAAGCTCACCGCCTTGATCGTCGGGTGCGCCACAATCGCGTCGACGATCTCCTTGTCGCCGTGCACCACGTTCAGGATGCCCGGCGGCAGGCCGGCCTCGATCATCAGTTCGGCCAGTCGCACCGGCACCGAGGGATCGCGCTCGGACGGCTTCAGGATGAACGCGTTGCCGGTGGCGATCGCCGGGCCGAACATCCACATCGGGATCATCGCCGGGAAGTTGAACGGGGTGACGCCGGCGACCACGCCCAGCGGCTGGTGGGCCGTATAGACGTCTATCCGCGGACCGGCGCCCTGGGTGTACTCGCCCTTCTGCAGGTGCGGGATGCCGCAGGCGAACTCAATCACCTCCAGCCCGCGCAGCACGTCGCCGTGCGCGTCCGAAACCACCTTGCCGTGCTCGCTGGCGAGCAGCTCGGCCAGTTCCTGCTTGTGCGCGTTGAGCAGGCGCACGAACTCGAACATCACCCGCGCGCGCCGCTGCGGGTTCACCGCGGCCCAGCCCGGCTGCGCCGCGGCGGCACTGCGCACCGCGCGATCCAGCTCGGCCGCGTTGGCCAGCGAGACTTTCGCCTGCACCTTGCCGCTGTTGGGATCGAAGACGTCGCTGTAGCGGCCGGAGGTACCGACCACCGTCTGGCCGTCGATGAAATGTTCGATGGTGCGCATGACTCACTCCTGATGATGTGTTTGTTGCCGAACCCGCACCCATCCGCCCGATCTCCCTGAGCGCAGGCGCGTAGCGCCGAAATCGAAGGGCGCGCCGCCACGCGGCGCTTCGACTCAGCTTGCTCACGCAAGCTACGCTCAGCGTGATCGGATTTCGGGGACTTGAAGTCGACGTCAACCCGACGGGGTCTTGCGCCGCACAATCCAGTCGTGGGCAGGGTCGTTGCGGAAAATCCACTGGCGGTGCGGGCCCGCCATCACGTTGAGGTAGTACAGGTCGTAACCGTGCGGCGTGCCGACCGGGTGGTAGCCGCGCGGCACCATCACCACGTCGCCGTCTTCCACGCAGACGGTTTCGTCGAGCGAGCGGTCGTCGGTGTAGACGCGCTGGAAGGCGAAACCCTGCGGCGGGTTCAGGCGGTGGTAATAGGTTTCCTCCAGCGCGGTTTCCGCACCCGGCGCGGCGGTGTCGTGCTTGTGCGGCGGATAGCTGGACCAGTGCCCGCCCGGCGTGATCACCTCGACCACCAGCAGGCTGTCGGCCGGCTCGGTCTGCGGCAGGATGTTGCGCACGTGGCGCGTGTTGGTGCCTTCGCCGCGCACTTCGCGGCTCATCGACGATTCGGCGATCAGCCGCGGCTCGCCCTGCCCGGTGCCGGGCGCGGTGCACACGGCCAGTTCCACCGGGCCGCTGGCGATCACCTCCCAGGGCATGCCGGCAGGCATGTAGACGGCGCCGGGCGCGCGATCCTCGAACGGATTGCTGCGCCCACCGACGTGCATGAAATGACGACCACCCGCATCGACATCCGCCAGCCCGGCGACGATCACCAGGCAGGCTTCGCGCCCCGCCTCGCCGCCGGCGTGGCGCTGCCCGGCAGCCAGCTTCACCAGCTTGAACCCGACGTGATTCCAGCCGGCGCTGGCGGGGGTCACTTCCAGCACGGTGCCGTCGGCGGCAGCAGAATGCGGGCGAACGCGCAGGCCGGCCATCAGCGGGTACCTCGGGCAACTCGCTCTTTGCTCGTCACCCCAGCGAAAGCTGGGGTCCAGCGACCCCGCGCCCTTGAACAACCAAGGCACTGGATGACTCGCTGCGCTCGCCCCTTCGGGGCCGCCTCATCGGCGTTCTGCGCGCTTCGCGCTGGTCCAGCTTTCGCTGGGATGACGGGTGCTCGAAAGGTGGTCGAAAACGTCATCATTGCAACCCCGCGGCGGCGGCGCGCTCGCGCAGCGTGCCCAGGCCCAGTTGCGCGTAGGTGCGCGGATCGGCCAGGGCCGGGTCCTGCTCGGCCTCGATCACGATCCAGCCGCTGTAGCGGATCTTCGCCAGCGCGGCCATCAGGGCCGCGTAGTCCAGGCTGCCATCGCCCGGCACGGTGAACATGCCGGCGAGCACGCCGTCGAGGAAGCTCGCGCCGGACGCGCGCAACGTGTCGAACACTTCGCGGCGCACGTCCTTGCAATGCACGTGGGCGATGCGCGCGGGGTGTGCGGCGATCAGCGCCAGCGCGTCGATGCCGCCCAGCGCGGCGTGGCCGGTGTCCAGGGTCAGCCCCACCGACGCGCCGGTGTGGCGCAGGAAGGCCTGCAGGTCTGCCGCGCGTTCCACCACCGTGCCGAGATGATGGTGGTAGGCGAAACGGATGCCCTGCGCCTGGATGTAGTCGGCCACCTCCGTCAGGCGCTGGCCGAACATCGGCCATTCGTCCGGACCCAGCTGCGGCGTGTCGCGCATGGCGGTGCCGCGCTGGCCATGGATCGCGTTGCTGGTTTCGGCGAACACGAACACCGTGCTGCCCATCGCCTTGAGCAGTTGCAGATGCGGCTGCAGCGCGGCGATCTCGTCCTGCGCGGACTGCACCAGCAGCGAACCGCTGTACCAGCCGCCGATCAGGTCGAGCCGGTACTTCGCCAGCAGCGGCTTCAGCGCGTCCGCCTGGCGCGGAAACTTGCCGCCGAGCTCGACGCCTTCGAAGCCCAGCTCCTGGATGTCGTGCAGGATGCTGTCCAGCGGCGTGTCGCCGCCCAGCTCGGGCATGTCGTCGTTGGCCCAGGCGATCGGGCTGACGCCGAAACGGATGCTCATGACAAATCCTTCTTCTGTCGGATGCCCTGCTCGTAGGCGCGGCGCGCGGCCTCGACCTCGGGGCGTTCGGAAACCTCAGGCACCGCCACGTCCCACCACCAGCCGCCGGCTTCGGTGGCCTTGAGCGGATCGGTGTCGATCACCACCACGTAGCTGCGGTCGGCGGCGCGGGCGCGCGCCATCGCGGATTCCAGTTCGGCGATGGTGCCCACGTGCTCGGACAGCGCGCCCAGGCTGGCGGCGTGGGCGGCGAAGTCGATCGGCGGCAGCACCGCGTGTGCGGCATCGGCCAGCAGGTTGTTGAAGCCGGCGCCGCCGGTGGCGTGCTGCAGGCGGTTGATGCAGCCGTAGCCGCGGTTGTCCAGCAGCACCACGATCAACTTGCGGCCCAGCATCACCGAGGTGGCCAGTTCGGAGTTGAGCATCAGGTAGCTGCCGTCGCCGACCATCACCACCACGTCGCGATCAGGCGCGGCCATCTTCACGCCGATCCCGCCGGCGATCTCGTAGCCCATGCACGAGTAGCCGTACTCGACGTGGTAGCCGCCGCTGCGCGATGTACGCCACAGCTTGTGCAGCTCGCCAGGCAGGCCGCCGGCCGCGCACACCACGATCGCGTCATCGTCCACGCTGCGCTGCACCGCGCCGATGACCTGGGCATCGCTGGGCAGATTCGCCGCGGCCGGTGCCGCGGTGACGGCGTCCACCGCCGTGTTCCAGGCCCTTACTTCATCGGCGGCGATCGCCGGCGCGCGCCAGCCGGCCAGGGCGGCGGTCAACGCCTGCAGCACCGTGCGCGCATCGCCGACCACGGCCAGCGCATCGTGCTTGTGTGCATCGAACGGCTGCACGTTGATCTGTGCCTTGCGCGCGTTGGCGAACAGGCTGCGCGAGCCGGTGGTGAAATCCGCCAGCCGCGTGCCGATGCCGACGACGAGATCCGCGCGTGCGGCGGCGGCGTTGGCCGCGCTGGAGCCGGTGACGCCGATCGAACCCAGCGCGTGGGGATGATCCCAGGCCAGCGCGCCCTTGCCGGCCTGGGTCTCGGCCACGGCCAGGCCGGTCTCTTCGATCAGCGCCTTCAGTGCGTCTTCCGCCTCGCTGTAGAGCACGCCGCCGCCGGCGACCAGCAGCGGATGTTTCGCCGCCTTCAGCGCGGCAACAAGCGCATCGAGCTCGCCGGCGTCGGCGTTCTGCCGGCGCTCGCGCCACAACCGGCGCGCGAAGAACGATTCGGGATAATCGAACGCCTCGGCCTGCACGTCCTGGCAGAAGCCGAGCGTGGCCGGGCCGCAGCTGGCCGGGTCGAGCATGGTGGCCAGCGCCTTGGGCAAGGCGTCCATGATCTGTTCGGGTCGCACGATGCGGTCGAAGTAGCGCGACACCGGGCGGAAACAATCGTTGGCCGAGACCGTGCCGTCGGCGAAATCCTCCACCTGCTGCAGCACCGGGTCGGGCTGGCGGCTGGCGAACACGTCGCCGGGCAGCAGCAGCACCGGCAGGCGGTTGACGTGGGCCAGCGCCGCGGCGGTGACCATGTTGGTGGCGCCCGGGCCGATCGAGGTGGTGCACACCATCGCGCGGCGGCGGCGCATCTGTCTGGCGTAGGCGATCGCCGCGTGGGCCATGCCCTGCTCGTTGTGCGCGCGCCAGGTGGGAAAGCGTTCGTGCACGGCCTGCAGCGCCTCGCCCAGGCCGGCCACGTTGCCGTGCCCGAAGATCGCCCAGGCGCCGGCGAAGTACGGCAGCTCCTCGCCGTCGACGCGCACGTATTGCGCCATCAGCCAGCGGACGGTGGCCTGCGCGGCGGTGAGTCGCACGGTCGCCATCTCACACCGCCTCGCGTGGAAATTGCGCCGCCGCGCGTGCCTCGCGCCAGGCGTCGACCAGCACGGCGAAACGCCCGCACAGGTCGGCGATCGCCGTCTCGTCGTCGATGCTGCCGGCCAGCCAGCGCGCCGCGGCGTCGGCGAAGATCGTGCGGCCCACCGCGAAACCCTTGACGATGGGACTGGCCGCGGCGATGCGGAACGAGGCCACCAGCTCGTCGCTGGGCGCCTGCAGGCCCAGCATCAGCACGCCGCGGCAGCGCGGATCGTGGCTGCGGATGGCGCTTTCGATGTTCGCCCAGGTGGCAAGGTCGGCCGCCGGTTCGAGCTTCCACCAATCCGGTTTCATGCCCCGATCATAGAGGCGCCGGATCGCGCGCGCGGTGGTGTGCGCGTCGACCGCGCCGTGGCGGGAGGCGATGATCTCCACCAGCAATTCGTGGCAACTGCTGCGGCAGGCATCCTGCAGCCGCAGCAGTTGCCGCTCCTGGCGCTCGCGCAGTTCCTGCGGGTCGTCCGGGTGATAGAACGCGAGGCACTTGACCACGTGGTTGCGCGGCCAGGTGGCCAGCTCGGTGGCCACGTCGGCGGAGCTCTCGAACGCCAGCGGGCGCGACCCGGGCCACTCGATCGGGCGGCCGATCCAGTAGGGATGGTCGGCCGCGGCCTCCAGCCCGCGCATGCCGTAGCGGCCGTCCAGCAGCACGCCGAAACGGTCGTCGCCCTGCGCCAGCCGGTCCACCGCCTTGAGCGCCAGCGCCTTGAACGCGGCGATGCGCGAGGGGTCGGCGCCGCTCTCGCGGCACAGGTCCTCGAACTGGCTGCGATGGTCCATCGCCAGCACGGTCAGGTCCTCGTGCACGTGCACGCGGGTGGTCGACCAGTGCAGGTCCTCCAGCACCGTGTCGTCGCGCAGGCGGAACGGCCGCCCATGGTCGCCGAGGAACCACTGCAGTTCGTCCCAGGTCGGCATCGCCGGGGCGCAGCCGTGGCGCGACACCACGATGGCGCCGCAGGCGTTGCCGTACTCGCAGCAGGTTGCCAGCGGCTCGTCGCGCAGCCAGCCGCGCAGGAAGCCGGCCATGAAGGCATCGCCGGCGCCGAGCACGTTGAACACCTCGACCTTGAAGCCGCGGCCGACCACGCCGCCGTCGAGGCTGTCGGGAATGGCGTCGG
This sequence comes from Phenylobacterium sp. SCN 69-14, assembly GCA_001724985.1. Taxonomy (GTDB): domain Bacteria; phylum Pseudomonadota; class Alphaproteobacteria; order Caulobacterales; family Caulobacteraceae; genus Phenylobacterium. Next base: position 3,921 of record MEEW01000046.1, on the reverse strand, counting down.
GGAAGGCCGAGCAACCGAGCGCGCCGCGCTTGCACACCAGCAGCGCAGCGGTCTTGTCGCGGATCGCGCGCAGGGCTTCGACCGTGTCGGTGCTGCCGCCGAGGATGTGGATCTCCTCCTCGGTGCCCACGATCAGGTCGCACAGCGGCAGCACCTCCTGCAGCCGCGCGGTGACGGCGGCGTCGGCGACGAAGCGGTTCTCGCCCATGTCGCGGCCGGTGAGCCCCCACAGCACCGGGCGATAGTCGATGTCGAAAACCACCCGCGCGCCCGCCGCGCGGGCGAGCTCGCAGGCGTGCACCGAGGCCTCGAACACGTTCGGCTGCGACAGGTGCGTGCCGTTGATCAGCACCGCGCCGGCCGACTGCAGCAAGTCGATGTCGATGTCGCCCACCGACAGCGCCATGTCGGCGCAGTTCTCGCGGTAGAAGATCAGCGGAAAGGTGTCCGGGTCGCGGATGCCGAGGAAGACCAGCGCGGTCAGTCGCGCGCGGTCGGTGACCAGGCCGTCGGTGGCGACGCCCTCGCGCACCAGCTGCTCGCGGATGAAACGACCGAAGTGGTCGGCACCCACCCGGCTGACCAGGCCGCTGCGCAGGCCCAGCCGGGCGGCGCCGATGGCGGTGTTGGTGGGGCTGCCGCCCACGTACTTGGCGAACGACATCATGTCCTCGAGCCGCCCCCCGGTCTGTTCGCCATACAGATCGATGCAGGACCGCCCGATGGTGATCAGGTCAAGCTGGCGCCGCGCCCCTTCCATATGCACTTCTCTCACGGGTACCCGGCGCCCACCGCGCCGAGTGCACGTAATATATATTCCATTTTCCAAGAAATAGCAACATACGTTTCATTTTTTGGCCGGCTTGCGCACGGGCAGCTTCGAGCTGTTGCGCTTGGGCGCGTTGCTGGCGAATGCATAGCCGATCACCAGCGCCTGGGCCAGGCACATCGAGGCCGACAGCGAGCGGAACTTGCGGATCTCCGCCTCGCGCACCTGCAGCACCACGGTCGCCGGCTTGGCCACCGGGCTGACCAGGCTGTCGCTGATCGACAGCACCTTGCAGTGCTGCTCGGAGGCCGCCTCGATCAGCTGCACCGCCTCCTCCGCATACGGGTGGTAGCTCACCGCGATCAGCAGGTCGCGGCGGGTGATCGCGTGGATCTGCTGCCGGGTCATGCCGCCGATGCTGTCGATGAACACGGTCTTCTTGTCCACCTGGTGCAGCGAATAGGCCAGGTAGGCCGCCACCGGGAACGAGCGGCGGAAGCCGGCCACGTAGACGGTCTCGGCCTCGCCGATCAGCTTGACCGCGGCGGCCAGGTTGCGGCTGCCGACCGCGTCGGCCAGGTTGTGCAGGGCCAGCACGTTGCCCTCGACAAACTCGGCCAGCACCTGGGCCGGGTCGGCGACCGACTTGCCGTCCACGCTCTGGCTGAACTGGCGCACGCGCTCGCCGTAGCCCAGCGCGGCGTTGCCCGAGAGCAGCCCGTCGCGGAACAGCCGCTGCATCTGCGAGGCGCCGTCGAAACCGAACGACTTGGCGAAGCGCACGATCGCCGACGGCTGCACGTTGCAGCGCTCGGCCAGCACGGCCAGCGTTTCCAGCGCCACCGCGTTCGGCTCGTCGAGCACGTAGCGGGCGATCTGCTGCAGGCGTTTGCTGAGGGATTCATAGCGATCGAGGATGGCGGTACGCAATTCGTCCGCGGTGGTGGGCGGCACGTCCATTTCGACCATGGGGGTTCCTTCGTGCTTGCGCCCTGCGGGCGCCGGATGAAATATTGCACAACTTTCTGGAAATTCTATTACACTTTGAAACGGAATATCAGTTCCATTCTTGAACGCGAACGGCGTGGGGAGTTTACTCTTGGACAGCATCGACGTTGCCTTGATCGGCGCCGGCCGCATGGGCCATGTGCATGGCCCGAACGCAGCCCGGCAACCCGGCCTGCGCCTGAAATACGTGGTCGACCCGCGCGCCGAGGCAGCCGCCTTCGCCCGTGCCCACGGCGCCAGCATGGCCTCGCTGGAACAGGCACTGGCCGATCCGGCGATCGGCGGCGTGCTGATCTGCAGCACCACCGACCAGCACCTGGGCCATGCGCTGGCCGCGGTCGAGGCGGGCAAGGCGGTGTTCTGCGAGAAGCCGATCGACCTGGACCTGCAGAAGGTGCGCGCCGCCCAGCCGCGCTTCGGGAAGGCGCGCTTCCTGCTCGGCTTCAACCGCCGCTTCGACCCGCAGTTCGCCCGCCTCAAGCAGCAGCTGGATGCCGGCGTGGTCGGCAAGCTGGAAACCCTGCACCTGGTCAACCACGACCCCGCTGCCCCGCCGCCGGGTTTCATCCCCACCAGCGGCGGGCTGTTCAAGGACTTCACCATCCACGACCTGGACATGGCGCGCTGGCTGATGGGCGAGGACCCGGTCGAGGTGTACGCCACCGCCAGCTGCCTGGTGGACCCGGAGATCGGCCGCCAGGGCGACGTCGACACCGCGCGCTGCGTGCTGAAGACCGCCAGCGGGCGGCTGTGCGTGATCTCCAACACCCGGCGCAGCGGCTATGGCTACGACCAGCGCATCGAGGCATTCGGCGCCACCGGCATGATCCGCGCCGACAACGTGGCGCAGGACACCGTACACATGCTCACCGAGGCCGGCAGCAGCGGCGCGCCGATCATGCCGGCGTTCGCCGAGCGCTACCGCGACGCCTACCGCGCGCAGATCGCGCACTTCGCCGAGGTGGTGCACGGCCGCGCCGAACCCTTCACCAGCTACGCCGATGGCGTCGCCGCACTGACCCTGGCCGAAGCCTGCGCATGGTCCGCGCAGCACGGCGAAGTCTTCAAACTCTGAGCGAGACACGAGCATGCACAAAGTCGCACTCATCGGCGCCGGGCGCATCGGCCACATCCACGCCCGCAACGCCGCGCTGCACCCACGACTGGAACTGGCCGCGGTGGTCGATGCGATCGACGCCTCGGCGCAGGCGCTGGCCGGCGAATGGAACACCGCCGTGGCCACGCTGGAGGCGGTGCTGGCCGATGCGTCGATCCGCGGCGTGATCATCGCCAGCTCCACCGACACCCACCTCGACTACAGCCTGCGCGCCGCGGCCGCCGGCAAGGCGATCTTCTGCGAAAAACCCGTCGACCAGGACTACGCGCGCGCCCGCGGCGCCGCGAAGGCACTGGCCGGGGCGAACATGCTGCTCGCCTTCAACCGCCGCTTCGATCCGAACTTCCAGGCGCTGAAGGCGCGCCTGGACAGCGGCGTCATCGGCAGCATCGAGAGCCTGCAGATCACCTCGAACGATCCCGCGCCGCCGCCGCCCTCCTACGTCGCCATCTCCGGCGGCCTGTTCAAGGACATGGCCATCCACGATTTCGACATGGCGCGCTGGCTGCTGGGCGAGGAGCCGGTGGAGGTGTATGCCGCCGGCAGCTGCCTGGTCGACCCGGTGATCGGCGAACTCGGCGACGTCGACACCGCGCGCACCGTGCTGAAAACCGCCTCGGGCAAGCTCTGCGTGATCTCCAACAGCCGCCGCAGCGGTTTCGGCTACGACCAGCGCATCGAGGCGTTTGCATCCAAAGGCATGGTGCGCGCGGACAACGTGCTGGAAAGCACCACCCAGGTGTGGAGCGACGCCGGCGTGTCCAGCGACCGGCTGCAGAATTTCTTCCTCGACCGCTACGCCGAGGCCTACCGCCGCGAGATGGACCACTTCGCCGACATGCTGGATGGCACCCCGGCCGCGGTCGGTTACGCCGATGGCGTCGCGGCGCTGGCGCTGGCCGAGGCGGCCACCGAGTCGATCCGGAGCGGAGCGCCGGTGCGGCTCTGAGCGAGGCGCGGCTCTGCGCGAGGCGCGGCGGGCGGTGCCCGCCCTACGGTTTGCGGCGCACGTAGGGCGGGCATTGCC
>MEEW01000045.1 GCA_001724985.1 Phenylobacterium sp. SCN 69-14 | reverse complement strand
CGGATCAGCCCGCCGTAGTTGACGTCGCGCATGATGCGCTCGACCGAGGCGAAGGCGTGGTCCACGTGCGGGACATAGTGCATGGCCAGCACGATGCCGGTCACGAGCTGGATGCCCAGGCAGACCGCCAGGATGCCGCCGAAGGTCCACCAGTAGTTCAGGTTCTTCGGGGTCGGGAAGTCGATCATCGAGTCGTACGCCAGGCGCACGACGGGAAGACGGGTGTCGAGCCAGCGCTCGATGCCGGTCTTGGGTTCGTAATTGGAATGTCCGCTCATCTGGGTCAGCCCACCTTGACCTTGGTGTCGGAAAGGAAGGTGTAGTCGGGCACCGCCAGGTTCTTCGGCGCAGGGCCCTTACGGATGCGGCCCGACACGTCGTAGTGCGAACCGTGACACGGGCAGAACCAGCCGCCGTAGTCGCCGCCGCCGAAGGTCGGCACGCAGCCGAGGTGCGTGCAGGTGCCGACCAGGACCAGCCACTGGGCCTTGCCCGGCTTGTGGCGGTCTTCGTCCTTCTGCGGATCGGGCATGCTGGCGGTGTCGTCCTTGATCGCCTTGGCGATCTCGGCGCCGGTGCGGTTGCGGATGAACAGCGGCTTGCCGCGCCACTTGATCGTGACCTGCTGGCCTTCCTCGACCTTGGTCAGGTCGAACTCGACCGACGCCATGGCGAGCGTGTCGCCGGACGGGTTCATCTGGTCGATGAACGGCCAGGCCAGGCCCGCAACGGCGCCGCCGGCGGCGGCGGCCGCGGCGATATGGATGAAATCACGCCGGTTCGGGTCGTCGCCCGCGGCATGCGTATCGGGATTTGCGCCCGCGACGGTGTCGGCCACCTTAAAGCTACCCTTCGTTTGGGGCCGCGGACCGCGACCCTTCAGACCTCTCCGGTGTGACCCGAAGCGATCCCGCCTTCTACCCCCGCCAGCGGTTCTGGTAAGGGCCTCCGGTATTAAACGCTGGCGCTGGGCAAACCTGCGAGCGGGTCGTGGATCACATTACGCACTCCACCCCCTCCGCGATTCGCCCCTGGCCCCGGCTAATCCCGTGGCTGGACCGCTTAGAATGCTGCTCGCGCTTTTTCAACCGGACATTCCGCAAAACCTTGGCGCGGCCCTTCGTCTCGGCGCCTGCATGGGGGTCCCCGTGCATGTCGTGGAGCCTTGCGGCTTCCCGCTTTCCGACAAGGCGATCCGCCGCGCGGCCATGGATTACGGCGAGCCGGCCGATGTGGTCCGCCACGCCGGCTGGGCCGACTTCCGCGCCGCGGCCGGGTCGCGGCGCATCGTGCTCTTCTCGACCAAGGCGGCCAGCCCCCTGCACGATTTCGCCTTTCGCTCCAATGACATACTGCTTTTCGGCCGCGAGAGCCTGGGCGTGCCGGACGAGGTTCACGACGCCGCCGACGCCCGCGTCTTCATCCCGCTCGCGCCTGGGCGCCGGTCGTTGAACGTCACGGTTTCGGCCGCCATCGGCCTTTCCGAGGCGCTGCGCCAGACCGGGCGGTTTCCCGCCCCCGCGCCGAAGTGAACGGCCCTCGCCGGCGCCGCCGAAAAGGTCGCGGCCTTTTTTGCGGCATGGCGCCGGACCCGGATCGAAACCGGCTTCCCCTTTTTACGGCCGCGCTCTAATCCGCTCGGGTCATGAGCAATCTGTCCCCGGAAATCGAAGCCCGCCGCGATCGCGCCAAGCAGTGGTTCGAGGCGCTGCAGACCCGCATCTTCGCCGAGCTCGAGCGCCTGGAGGCCGAGGCCCCCGACCACCTCTATCCCGGCGAGCCCGGAAGGTTCGAACGCCGCCCCTGGACGCGCCAGTCCGGCGTCGGCGGCGGGATCGGCGGCCACCTGAAGGGGCGATTGTTCGAGAAGGCCGGCGTGCACACCTCCGCGGCCCTCGCGCGCTTCTCGCCGGAGATGGCCGCCCAGATGCCGGGCGCCGACAAGGACCCGACCTATGTCTCGGCCAGCATCAGCCTGATCGTCCATCCGGTCTCGCCGCGCACCCCGACCGTGCACATGAACACCCGCTTCCTCTCGACCGCCGAGAGCTGGTTCGGCGGCGGCGCCGACCTCACCCCGATGATCGACGAGCAGCGCAGCCAGGAGGCCGGCGACGCACGGCTGTTCCACGCGGCCATGCAGGGCGCCTGCGACCCGTTCGACCCCGAATGGTACGGCAAGTACAAGGCCTGGTGCGACGAGTACTTCTTCCTGCCGCACCGGAACGAGCCGCGCGGGATCGGCGGCATCTTCTACGACCGCCACAACAGCGGCGACTTCGAAAAGGACTTCGCCTTCACCCGCGCGGTGGGCGAGGCCTTCCTCGACGTCTATCCCAAGATCGTCCGCCACCGGATGAGCGAGCCCTGGACCGACGCCGACCGCCAGGAACAGCTCGTCCGCCGCGGCCGCTACGTCGAGTTCAACCTGCTCTACGACCGCGGCACCATGTTCGGCCTCAAGGCCGGCGGCAACATCGAGACCATCCTCTCCTCCATGCCGCCCATGGTGAGCTGGCCCTAGGCTTGCCGCGGACCTTCGCCGGATATACATACGTCAATGTATATCCAAGGAGGGTGCGATGCGCGTCGCCAAATGGGGCAACAGCCTGGCCCTTCGTCTGCCGGTCAGCGTGGTGGAGGCGCTCCATCTGAAGGAAGGCGACGATATCGAGGTCGACATCGCCGGCGAGCGGCGCTTCGAGGTCGCAAGATCGCCCTCGCGCGCCGAACTGCTTGCGCGGCTTCGCAAGCATCGCGGCCTGATCCCCGCCGACTTCAAGTTCGACCGGCTCGAGGCCAACGCCCGTGACTAGGACGTTCTTCGATACGAACGTCCTTCTCTACCTGCTCTCAGCCGACCCCGACAAAGCCGACCGCGCCGAAGCCCTGCTGTCCGAGGGCGGCGTGGTCAGCGTCCAGGTCCTCAACGAATTTGCGGCGGTCGCCACGCGGAAGTTCGGCGCCTCCTGGGACGCCGTCCGCGAAACCCTCGACGTCCTGCGCCTGACGCTCGATGTCGAACCCCTGACCCTGCAGACCCATCAGCTCGGCCTGGCCATCGCCGAACGCCACCGCCTGGGCCTCTACGACAGCATGATCCTGGCCGCCGCGTCCCTGGCCGGTTGCGAGGCTGTGTGTTCGGAAGACATGCAGGACGGGTTCCGCCTTCCGGACGGCCCGACGGTGCGCAACCCCTTTACGCCGCCTCGATGAACCGCTGCAGCCAGCCGCCGACCCGCGCGCGGTCGTCGGGCTGTTCGTAGCTCATCACCGCCCGGTCGGCCTCCTCGTCGGTCAGGCGGGTTCCGCGCCGGGTCTCGATCAGCGCCCTGGCGTAGTCCGGCTCGAACTCCGGGTGGAGCTGGATGGAGATCGCCCGCTCGCCATAGTCCAGCATGCCGTAGGTGCAGAAGCTGCTGCCGGCCAGGATCGTCGCGCCGGGCGGCGCCTCGACCACCTGGTCCTGGTGGGAGCCTGGGACCGCGATCGGCTCGGCGCTGTCCATCCAGTCGCGGCCGTGCAGCACCCGGTAGCGCTGCAGGCCCAGCCCCCAGCCCTTCGGCGACTTGACGACCTTGCCGCCGAACGCCTGGGCCATGACCTGATGCCCGAAACAGACCCCGACCAGCGCCGCCTTGCCGCGCGCGGCCCGCAGGAAGCCCTCCAGCGGCGCGATCCAGGGCAGCGGGTCATAGACCCCCGCCGACGAGCCGGTGACCAGATAGGCCCCGCAGTCCCCAACTCCCGCCGGCAGCTCGCCCGCCGCCACGTCGAACACCGCATAGTCGTAGGCGTCCTCGCCCAGCAGCCGCCGGAACATGGTGGGATAGCTCCCGTACCGGCCGACGATCTCCGCCGGCGGCGCGCCGGTCTCCAGGATGCCGAGCTTCATCGAGGCGACCCCTCCCTTCGCAAATCCTCCCCCAGCAGAGGAGCAATTGACGGGCTAATAAGCCATGCCCTGCGCCACGGCCTTCAGCTTCTCGATGGCCGAGAACTTGTCGTCGATGAAGTCGTGGTCGATCCACCAGTCCTCGACCTCGCGCAGCACCTGGCCGACCATCGGCCCCTTCGGCACGCCCGACTTCAGCACGTCCGCGCCGGTCAGCGGGAACGGCGGCGGCTCCCAGCTCTGCGACAGCACCAGCAGCCCGCGCCACTGGTGCGTCGCCGCCGAACGGCTCGACCCGGCCCAGGCCAGCTTGATGCGGTCGGCGAACGCCCCCGTCCCGATGCGGTAGACCGCCCGCCGGCTCTCGCGCGGGCTCATCCAGGAGGTGATCCGCACCTCCGCCCCGCGCGCGGCGACCAGCCGCTCCTTCTGGTCGTTGGAAAGCCGCAGGGCCTCGGCCGCCTTGGCCACCCCCACCTGATCGGCGGGCAGCAGCGTCGCCAACCGCAGCAGAGCGTCGCACTCGAACAGTTGCTCGGTCTCGATCTCGACCAACTGGTCGAAGGCCGCAAGGTCCGCGGGCGCCGGCAGGAGCTGGCCCAGCACGCCGGTCTCGGCCATCAGCCGCACCGCCGGCCGCGGGTCATAGGCCTCCAGCAGCTTCAGCAGCTCCTTGGCCACCCGCTCGGCCGCCAGGTTGGCCATCAGCCCGCGCCCGGCCTCGCAGGCCGCCAGGGCCGCGGCGTCCGGCTCGCCCTTGCCGTACCAGGCCAGGAACCGGAAGAAGCGCAGGATGCGCAAGCTGTCCTCGGCGATGCGCGTGGCCGGATCGCCGACGAACACCAGCCGCCCGGCCTGGGCGTCGGCGATTCCCGTCCCGGTCGGGTCGGTCAGCCTCCCTTCGGCGTCGGCGTAGATCGCGTTCATCGTGAAGTCGCGCCGCGCGGCGTCCTCGCCCCAGTCGGTGGTGAAGGCCACCACCGCGCGCCGCCCGTCGGTCTCCACGTCGCGGCGCAGAGTCGTGACCTCGAACGGCTGGCCGTCCAGCACCGCCGTCACCGTGCCGTGCTCGATCCCGGTCGGGATGGCGCGGATCTTCGCCGCCGCCAGCGCCGCGGTCGCCGCATCGGGCGTCAGGGTGGTGGCGATGTCGACATCGCCGACCGGCGCGCCCAGCAGGGTGTTGCGCACGCAGCCGCCGACGAACAGCGCCCGCCCGCCCGCCGCCTCCAGCGCCGCGATCACCGGAGCGGCCGGTTGCATCCAGGAACGGGGGCCGATGCTCTGGGTCACTGGGGCTGCGCCTTCTTCTCTGCGGGTTTCTTGAAATGGCCCGGCGTGACGTGGCCGTCGCGCCCCGCCTCGGCAGGAACATAGGTCTCGCCGCGGTTGTCGCCATGGAAAACCGCGCTGGCCATCAGCGAAAGGCCCATCAGCACCCCGGCCGCGGCGATCAGCCAGCCCCAGGGCGTGGCCCCCATCGGCCGGCCGGTCCGCCGCGCCACCTCGCGCCAGGCGAACCAGAACACGAACGGGGCGGCCACCAGCAGCGCCCGCGTCAGCACCAGCCTAAGCAACCGCCGCCCCGTAGAGCCGCTCGTAGAGCGCCCGCAGCATCCCGGCCGTCGCGCCCCAGATGAAGCGGTCCTCGTGGGTCATGGCGTAGAACCTGCGCGTCTGGCCGCCCGGCCCTTGGCGCTCGTGCTGCTCGTGATTGGCCGGGTCCATCAGGAAGCCGAACGGCGTCTCGAAGATGTCGGCCACCTCGTCCGGATTGGCCTGCAGGGAAAAGCCCTGGCGGATGAACCCCACCACCGGCGTCACCAGGTATCCGGTCCCGGTGCGATAGGGCGAGGAGAGCCCGGCCACCGACACGTAGTCCGGCGCCAGCCCCACCTCCTCGTGCGCCTCGCGCAGGGCCGTGGTCCAGGGGGTCTCGCCCGGGTCGCAGCGCCCGCCCGGCAGGGCGATCTGGCCGGTGTGGCGGCGCAGGGTGTCGGCCCGGCGCGTCAGCAGCACCGAATAGCCCGCCGGCCGCTCGATCAGCCCGACCAGCACCGCCGCCGGGGTCAGCTCAGCCGGCGCGTCGGGAAAGGCGTCCGGCGCCAGGTCGAAGTCCGAGGCCGCCGTCGCGGGCGGCGCGCCGTCCAGCGGGTCGAGATGGCGCTCGATCCAGCCGCGCAGCTCTCCGGGCGGGCCGCTCGGGCTCACAGGCGATGCGCCCCCGCCGGGCCGACCGGGAACCAGGCGCCCGCCGATTCGACCCCCAGCCGCGGCCCGTCCGCCGTCTGGCGCTCCTTCGCCATCTCCACCAGTTCGTAGAACACCGGCCGGGCGATCAGCGCCTCCAGCCCCCGGCGCACGTGCAGATAGGGCTGCAGATAGGGCCGCGGCTCGCCGGTCTGCGCATCCATCTCGACGCGGATCTCGTTCTCGGGGCCCGCCGTCACCTCGTCGCCGACATTGGTGAGGAATTTCAGGGCCTCGCCCTCGCGGTCGACGCGCGTGGCGATGAACGGCGCATCCTCCACCGTGATCTTCATCTTCTCGACCGGCGTCACCAGATGGAAGCCGTCCGGGTCCTTGCGCAGCACGGTGGAGAAGAGCCGCACCAGCGCCTCGCGCCCGATCGGCGTCCCCTCGTGGAACCAGGTCCCGTCCTTGCGGATCACGATGTCGATCTCGCCGCAGTTCGGCGGATTCCACAGATGCACGGGCGGCAATCCGCGCCCCGGCGCCTGCTTGGCCGCGGCGATCACCCCTTCGAGTCTTCCTGATGCGTCTCCCATGCCCGTGAAGTTAGGGAGACGCGCCCACCGCCTCAATGCTTTTCCCCGCGGAGGTTCGCCCTCTTAAGCCCGCACCGGCCCCTCCAGCCGCTCGGCGCCCAGGGCCAGGACCCGGCGCTGGTCCACCGGGCCGGGCATCGCCACGCCCTTGCACGGGGCGGCCGAATAGCCGAAGCGGCCGAAATAGGGCTCGTCGCCCACCAGCAGCACCGGAAGGCCCGCCGCCTGCGCCGCCGCGCTGGCCAACTGCACCAGCTCGCCGCCCACCCCGAACCGGCGCCCGTCGGCCTGCACCGCCAGCGGCCCCAGGAAAATGGCCGGCGTCTCGCCGACCCGCACCTGCCACATGCGCACCGAGCCCACCAGCCGCCCGCCGTCCCAGGCGCAGAACGACATGTCCGGGCGGAAGGCCGCGAACTCTCGCACGCGCTCGGACGACTTCACGAAGCGGCCCGGCCCGAAGGCGTGGTCCAGCAGCGCCTCGACGGCGTCCGCGTCGGCGGGGTGTTCTTGGGCGTAGGAAAGGGCCTGTTCGGCGGGAACGATCATCGGGACTGGCGTGCGGCGGGTGGACGAGGGGCCGCCCCCCGGACGCGGTGCGCCGGGCGGACGGAGCGGTCAGTCGGCGCGGCTGGCGCGCCCGGTTCGTCGCTGGCGTCGCATGGACGTCATCCCAGGCCGTTGGTCAGGAGCGCGCGCATAAGGCTCCGCAGGCTCCGCGTCAATCGCGTTGCAGCCGCGGCGCTTGCGCGGCAAGTTGCCCCGCCTCCCCGGCCGCCGAGAGTGATGATGTCGCCTGCTGATCCGCCCGACCCGCCGCCGAGCGCCGCCGCCCTGCTGCGCAGCCGCGACTTCATGCTGTTCTGGTCGACCCGCGTGGCCTCGACCCTGGGCGTCCAGATCCAGAGCGTCGCCCTCGGCTGGCAGGTCTACGAGGTCGCCCGCCGCACCCACACCGTCGCGCAGTCGGCCTTCTATGTCGGCATGATCGGCCTTGCGACCTTCATCCCGGTCCTGCTGCTGGCCCTGTGGGCGGGCGAGGCCGCCGACCGCCACGACCGCAAGCGCATCCTGCAGATCTGCTATGCGGGCGAGATCGCCTCGGTCCTGGTGCTGCTGGCCGCCTCGATATTCGACGTCGCCACCATCCCCCTGCTGCTGGGCGTGGCGGTGATGTTCGGCGTCTCGCGCGCCTTCATGGGGCCGGCGGGCACGGCCATGGGCCCGATGCTGGTGCCGCGCAGCCTGCTGCCGCGCGCCATCGCCTGGAACTCCCTGGCCTGGCAGGGCGGCTCCATCCTCGGCCCGGCCATCGGCGGGGTGCTGGTCTCGCTCTCGCCGGCCGTCGCCTACGGCGCCACCACCGTCCTCTATCTGGTCGCCGCCGCCACCGTCTCGATGATCGTCATGAACACCCAGCCGCAGGTGCAGGCCGGGTCGGGCTGGACCCTCATCAAGGAAGGGCTGGCCTATGTCTGGGGCAACAAGATCGTCTTCGGCGCCATCTCGCTCGACCTGTTCGCCGTGCTGCTGGGCGGGGCGACCGCCCTCCTGCCGGTCTATGCGCGCGACATCCTGCACGTGGGGGCCGAGGGCTTCGGCATGCTGCGCGCCGGCCCGGCCATCGGCGCGACCCTGATCGCCGTCTGGCTGGCCGCCCATCCGATTCGCACCCGCGCCGGCCCGATCATGTTCGCCGGGGTGGCGGTCTTCGCGCTCGCCACCATCGTCTTCGGCCTCTCGCGCAATTTCTGGCTCTCGGTGATCGCCCTGGCCATTCTCGGCGGCGCCGACATGCTCAGCGTCTATGTCCGCCAGACCCTGATCCAGATCGTCACGCCCGATCAGATGCGCGGCCGCGTCGCCGCCGTCTCCTCGCTGTTCATCGGCGCATCGAACGAGCTGGGCGAGTTCCGGACGGGCGTGGCGGCCCGCTTCATGGGCGCGGTGGCGGCCGCGGTCGGGGGCGGCGTGGCGGCGTTGATCGTCACCGGCCTCTGGGCCAAGCTCTTTCCCGCCTTGCGCAAGGCCGACCGGCTCGAATAACAAACACGGTATTCTTTTAGGGAGATAGGTTGATGGGTGCTCTTTCAGGCAAGGTTGTCCTGGTCACCGGCGGCGGCAACGGCATTGGCCGTGATTGTGCGCTGATCGCCGCGCAGGAGGGTGCGAAGGTCGTGGTCAATGACCTCGGCGGCGGTCTGGGCGGCGGCGACGAAGGCTCCGCCGGTCCGGCCGAGGCGGTCGCCGCGGAAATCCGCGCCGCGGGCGGCGAGGCGGTGTCGAATTCCGACAGCGTCACCAGCTACAAGGCCGTGCAGGGCATGGTCGAACAGGCGCTCGACAGCTTCGGCGGCCTGCATGCGGTCATCAATCCGGCCGGCATCCTGCGCGACGTGATGTTCCACAAGATGACCGAAGCCGAGTGGGACGCGGTCATCGAGGTCCACATGCGCGGTTCGTTCAACGTCGCGCGCGCCACCATCGAGCTGTTCCGCAATCAGAACGACGGCGCCTACATGTTCTTCACCTCGACCTCGGGCCTGCTGGGCAACATCGGTCAGGCGAACTACGGCGCGGCCAAGATGGGCATCGCCGGCCTCTCGCGCATCATCGCCATGGAAGGCGCCCGCAACAACGTGCGCTCCAACTGCCTGGCGCCGGTCGCCTGGACCCGCATGACCCAGTCGGTGCCGGTGAAGGACGAAGCCGCCGCGGCCCGCCGCGCGGTGATGGCCGAGAAGATCCGCGCCGACCAGCCGGCCCGCTTCTCCGTGGCCATGGTCTCCCCGGCCGCGGCCAATGTCTCGGGCCAGATCTTCGGCGCCTCGGGCGAGAACATCATCCTCTACAGCCAGCCGCGTCCGGTCGAGACCGTGACCAAGGAAGAGGGCTGGACGGTCGAGACCATCCTGTCGGAAGCCGTGCCGAAGATGGAACCGAAGTTCACCCCGCTTTCGCGCCCGCCGCTGGCCAGCCAGGGCGGCGGCGACGCGGCCCCGGCCAAGGCCGGCTGATCCAGGGACGCTTTTCGTCGGCCTTGACAAGCCGGCGCGGAAAGCTCTCTGAATTCAAGGAGTCCTGGGCGAAACCTGATCCATCCTGATCGGGTTTCGCTCCGGGCCGTGATCTGGAAGCGGCGGCGGGACCAGACGTTCCGCCGCCGTTTTCCGCTCGGGGCCGCCGGCCGGTTCCAGGGGAGACTTGGCCATGGGCAGCATTTCCTGGATAGGCTTCAAGGACGCCGGCCGCGCCGAATGTCTCGACATGCTCGGCATGAGCCCTGCCCTGCGCAACGAGCGCGACCCCCGGTTCTATCTGGCCGAACTGCCGACCGGCTGGACCATCCTCTTCTCGCAGGACTACGCCTTCGCCTCGGAAAGGCGCCTGCGGAGCCTGTCGAACGGCCGCGCCGTCCTTGGCCTCCAGGCGTCCGAGACGGTGATGTGCTCCACGGCGACGCTCTTCGAGCACGGCCGGCAGGTCTGGCGCGTCGACTACGACTGCGAGTTCGGCCATCCCGAGGTCGCCGGAACCCCGCCCGCCGAATATCCGGCGATCTACGAGCGGCTGACCGCCGAGCAGGAAGCCTCGGACATCACCGACAGCGAAGTCGACTTCATCTTCGAGACGCCCATCGAGCTGGCCCTGGCCGTCACCGGCTTTCGCCACGACCGCAGCGAGTTCGACTGGGGCGCGCCGGCCTTCCACGCGCTCCAGGCGCCCGCCGCGCCGCGCCCCGGCGGCCTCTTCGCCCACCTGCTCGGCCGCAGGCTCTGACCCGGCCGGGCGGCGGCCTGGGCCTCTACAGCCTGTGCCGCAGCTCCCATTCCTCGCGCGTCAGTTCCCAATAGAGCGAGCGCCGCGTGGTCCCGTCGGGCCGCACGCTCTCCACCTCGCCCATCCGCCGGAACCCCGCCCCGTCGATGGCCGCGGCCGAGCGCACATTGTCCAGCGCCGCGGTCAGGCCGATCAGCCGCACGCCCAGGGTCTCGAACATGAAGGCGATGGAGCGCCCGACGCCGGCCCGTCCCTGGCCGCTGTTCTGGCGGTCGGCGCGCATGGCGCCGGCGATCTCCGCCGCCGAGCGGTCCGGCCAGACGCTGAAGCAGGAATAGCCCGCCACCTCGCCGGTTTCGTCCAGCGCCACGGTCAACAATCGCTCGCCCCGCTGGCGCGCGGCCTCGCACTCGGCGACCCAGCGCCCGACGGTCTCCAGGTTGATCGGCCGCGGCAGGTCGTAGATCGGGTCCGACACCCGCGGATCGGCCAGGAGCGCGGTCAGCCCGGCCACGTGCTCGGCCCCCGCCACGATCCGCCCGTCCTCCGGGCCCGCCTCGCGCACGGCCCGGCGGATCGCCGCGGCCTCCTGCGGACCGACCTCCAGCACCGTCTTCGGCGGCGCGCTCATGGCGTTCTCCCTGTCCCGCGATTGGCCCGCAGGTTGCTCTTCCAGCCTGGCGTTCAGGGAGCCTAGCCATGGAAATCGGCAAATCCAGCCTCGCGGGCGGCTTTTTCGCGGTCGGCGCGGCGTCCGCGGCCGGCCAGCCTGGAGGACGAGATCGCCCGCCGCATCAAGGAAGCCATGCAGGAAGCCCTGCGCCAGGAAAGCGAACACGCCGCCCGCACCGGCGAGCCGGCCCGCCCGATGCTGATCGACATCTCGGTATAGGCGGGTCGATATGGGCTGGCTGGGCGCGGCTAATGCTCGCCCCCGCAATGGGCGTGGTCCGCCAGCGCCTCGATCACCCGGCAATCGGCCACCACCCCATGGCTGCATTGCGAGATCATCCGCTCCAGCTCGCCCTTCAGCGCGGTCAGCTTGGCGATCTTGGCCTCCACCGCCGTCAGGTGCCGCCCGGCGATCTCGTCGGCCAGGCCGCAGTCGCCCTCCGGCCGATCCGACAGTTCCAGCAGCGCCCGCACGTCCGCCATCTCGAAGCCCAGCTCGCGGGCGTGGCGGATGAAGGAGAGCCGCCGCACATGGCCCTCGTCATAGAGACGCCGGTCGCCCTCGCTGCGCGGCGGCTTGGGCATCAGCCCGGCGCCTTCATAGAAGCGGATGGTGGTCGCCTTCACGCCGGCCTGGCGCGAAAGTTCGCCGATCGAGAGGTCGCCGCGCATTGCCGCTTGCTCCTACAGTGACTGGAGGAACCATCCTCTAGGCATGACCTACCAGATCGTCCACCGAAAGGCGCCGCCGCCCGCCGCTCCGGCCACGGCCTGCGCCGATGTCGGCTGCGGCTGCGAATCCACCGCCCGCGCCATCGAGACCGGCTCCCCCGCTTTCCGCCGCGCCGTCTGGATCGTGCTCGGGCTCAACGCGGCCATGTTCGCCCTGGAGGTGGTCCAGGGCCAGCTCGCCGGCTCCATGGCGCTCCAGGCCGACGCCCTCGACTTCGCCGGCGACACCGCCACCTACGGCCTGTCGCTGTTCGCCCTCACCCAGAGCCTGGCCTTCCGCTCCAAGGCCGCCCTGGTCAAGGGCGTCAGCCTGGGGATCATGGGCGCCTATGTCCTCGCCGCCGCCCTCTGGCGCACCTTCGTCGCCGGAACCCCCGATGCGATGACCATGGGCTGGGTGGGCGCCCTGGCCCTCTGCGCCAATGTCGCCTCGGCCCTGTTGTTGCTGCGCTTCCGCGACGGCGACGCCAATGTCCGCTCGGTCTGGCTCTGCTCGCGCAACGACGCCATCGGCAACATCGCCGTGCTCTGCGCCGCCGGCCTCGTCGCCGCCACCGCCACGCGATGGGCCGACCTGGCGGTCGCCGCCGTGATGGCCAGCCTCTTCCTCTCGACCGCCTGGCAGATCACCCGGCAAGCTCGCGGCGAACTGCGGGCCCTGGCGGCCTAGCTTTCCGCCAGCGCCTTCAGAGGTGCGCCGGTCAGGCGCCGGACGGTCCATCCGCTCTGCGCGCCGGCCCCCAGCGAATCGTAGAAGGCGATGGCCGGCGCGTTCCAGTCCAGCACCGACCATTCCAGCCGCGCCAGCCCCTCGGCCTCGCAGCGCAGGGCCAGGGCGCGCAGCAGCGCCTTCCCCGCCCCCAGGCCCCGCGCCTGCGGGATCACGAACAGGTCCTCCAGATAGATCCCGTGCCGCCCGCGAAAGGTCGAATAGTTGTAGAACCACAGCGCAAACCCGACCGGCGCCCCGTCCGCCAGCGCGATGTCGCAGAACGCCCGCGGCTGGTCCCCGAACAGCGCCGCGGCCACGTCGGCCTGGCTCGCATCCACCTCGTCCAGCAGCTTCTCGTACTCGGCCAGGGCGAGGATGAACCCGTGGATCGCCTCGGCGTCGGCGGGGGTCGCCGGACGCACCTGCACCTTGCCCGCCACGGCGGTCTTCTCCGGGCTCATGGCCATCCTCTAGACCGAAACCCCGGTCGTCTCCTCCGACAGCGCCCACAGCCGTTCGGCCGACTCGGGGTCGAGCGCATAGGGCATGACGCCCTTCATCGGGTTGTCGGCGCTCCAGGGCGCGGCCTCTCCGCAGTCCTCCAGATAGAGCCCGCCGATCCCCTCCAGCTCCTCGCCGACCGCCGCCCAGACGCTGGTCGAGGCGCCCTGCTCGGGCGTCTTGAAGCCCTCGCGGATATTGCCCTCTTCGTCCATCCAGCCCATCGCCACCATCTCCTCCTTGGGCAGGTAGCGCTGCAGCGGGGTCATGATGCCGCCGGGCATCACTGCATTGGCGGTGACGCCGTGCTCGGCGAACCGGGCGTTGTAGCCGACCGCGAACAGGGCGTTGGCGGTCTTCGACTGGCCATAGGCCTCCCACTTCTCGTAGGGCCGGGTCAGGTAGTTCGGGTCGTCCCAGTTGATGTCGCTGCGCCGGTGGCCGATGGACGACAGCGCCACCACCCGCGAGGTGCGCCCCTCCTCCGAGGCGTTCAGCAGCGCCCGCGTCAACCCGACCGCCAGTACGAAATGGCCGAAATGGTTGGTGCCGATCTGCAGCTCCAGGTCCTCGGCCGTGCGCAGCAGGGGTGTGGCCATCACGCCCGCGTTGTTGATGAGGATGTCCAGCGGCTGGTCGCCCCAGGCGTCGACGAACGAGCCGACCGAGGCCAGGCTCGCCAGGTCCAGGGTCCCGGCCACCACCCGCTCGGCGCCCAGCGCCTCGTTCATCGCCGCGGCGGCCTTCTCGCCGGCCACCCGGTCGCGCACCGCCAGCATCACGTCCGCCCCCGCCGCGGCCAGGGCCTTGGCGGTCTCGTAGCCGATGCCGCTGGCCCCGCCGGTGACGACGACGTTGCGGCCCGACAGATCATGGTCGCCGGCCACCACGCGGGCGGGGGTGAAGGCGCCGAAGCGGGAGCGGATCATGGGTCAGGCCACCTTGCTGAAGTCGGGCGCGCGCTTCTCGGCGAAGGCGGCGAACGCCTCCTTGGCCTCGGGGCTCTTGAGCTGGGCGGCGAAGTGCTTGCCTTCCTCGTCCATGCGCCCGGCCAGGCCCGCCGCATCGCGCATCAGCGCCTTGGTGATCGCCACCGCGGCCGGCGGGCGTGCGGCCACCGCCTCGGCCGCCGCGCGGGCCCTGGCGCGCAGCTCGCCCAGCGGGACCACCTCGTTGGCGATCCCCCAGTCGACCGCCTTCTTCGCATCCACCGCCTCGCCCAGCACGAACATCGAGAACGCCCGCGCATGGCCGATCCGGCTGGGCAGGGTGATGCTGGAGGCCGCCTCCGGCACCAGGGCCAGGTTCACGAACGGCGTGGTCAGCAGCACGTTCTCGGCCACATAGACCAGGTCGCAGTGCATCAGCATGGTGGTCCCCACGCCGACCGCCCGGCCGTTCACCGCGGCCACCAGCGGCGTCTTGGCCCGCGCCAGCGCCGCCAGCAGCGGATTGCCCCCGCGCCGCGCCTCGTTGGCGCTCGTATCGCCGGCGTTCACCGCGGCGAAGTCGCTGATGTCGTTGCCGGCGGTGAACATGTCGCCATTGGCCTGGATCAGCACGCAGCGCACGTCCTTGTCGAACTCGGCCTGGTCGATCGCATCGCCCAGCGCCTGGTACATGTCGCGCGTCAGGGCGTTCTTCTTCTCCGGCCGGTTCATGGTCAGGGTCAGCACCCCGCCGGACTTCTCGATCAGGATATGGTCGGACATCGAAACTGCGCTCCTGCGGAAAATGCGTCCTGGACTTACGCCGTATGCTAACGCTGTCGCAGGCGGCCAAGCCAACCTTTTCATTCGGTCGGCGACAGAGCCTTTTCCTCCCTCGCTGCGGGGGAGGAAGAACCCCGCTCTCAAACCGCCCGGTACCAGATCACTCCCGCCGCGTCGGCCTCGCGCACCGCCTGGCCGCGGGCGATCAGGCAGTTGAGGTGGGCGATGCTCTCGCCGGTCGCCATGCCCAGCACGTGATGGTCGATCCTGCGGCGGAACAGCACCGGGAACACGTCCACCGCCCGCTTCGGCTCGGCGATCAGCTCGCGCAGCCGCGCCAGCCCCCGCTCGTGCCCGCCGATCAGGTGGTCGATCCGCGCGTGCAGGCCGTGGAACGGATCGTTGTGCGCCGGCAGCACCAGCACCTCGTCGGGCACCCGCGCCTTGATCGCCGCCAGGCTGGTCAGCCACTCGCTCAGCGGATCGCCGTCCGGCTCGGTCGGGAACACCGAGACGTTGGACGAGATCTTCGGCAGCACCTGGTCGCCGCTGATGAACAGCTTCAGCTCCTCCTGCCACAGGCAGACATGCTCGGGGCTGTGGCCCGACCCGACCACCACCCGCCAGGGCCGCCCGCCGATCTCCACCACGTCGCCGTCGCAGAGCCGCCGGAACGAATCGGGCAGGGCGTGGAGCCCCTTGCCGAAACCGCCGAACCGGGCGCGGTAGTCCTCCAGCGCCTCCTCCTCCCAGCCGGCGGCCCGATAGAAGGCCAGGGCGTCCTCGGGTGCCTCGCGGCCGGTGTCGGCCGCCAGGCTGCGGCACATCAGGAACTCCAGCCGGCTGATCCACAGCCGGCACTGGAACTTGCGGGTCAGCCAGCCGGCCATGCCGATGTGGTCGGGATGCATGTGGGTGACGAACACCCGCGTCGCCGGCCGCTCGCCCAGGGCGCCGGCGAAGGCCGCCCGCCAGGCCTGGCGCGTGGTCGTCCCGCCCATGCCGGTGTCGACGATGGCCCAGCCGCCGTCCTCCTCGATCGCCCAGACGTTGATGTGGGCCAGCGACCCGCCCAGCGGCATGCGCAGCCACTTGACGCCGGGCGCCACCTCCACCGCCTGGCCCTCCTGCGGCCCTTCGGCGAACGGATAGCTCAGCCGCGCCCGCGGCGTTTCGTCCTGCTGGTTCTGGAAACCGTCGCGCAAAATCCCGCCCCTTCCGTCATAGGCCTGCAGCTTGGGCCTCGCCCCTGGGCGTTGCAAATGCAACCTCCGCCGTAGTTCAGGCGCTGTTCACGACGAACTTGACCCACTGCCCTTGCGGGGGCTTATCTCCGCAGCCAAGGGAACCACCCAGGAGTTTTTGAACCATGAGGCCATTCATCACCGGCCTGGCCGCCACCTTGGCCTTGCTGGCCCTGGCGCCGGCCGCCGTTTCCCAGGGCAAGAAAGCCGAGGAGATTTCGGAAAAGGCGCGCACCCAGGGGATGGCCGAGGCTCCTGCCTTCGCCAAGGCCGCCAGCGTCGCCTGCAACGTCACCGACGCCCGCTTCATCGGCAAGAACGCCGACAAGAAGGCCAAGACGACCACCAGCTATTACGAGATCGACTGCGACCAGGGCGTCGGCTTCGTGCTCTCGGCCGTGGAAGGCGGGGCGACCACCTCCTTCACCTGCATCGAGGCGAACACCCCCGGCCCGGACGGCAAGCCCTCCAGCCTGGCCTGCAAGCTGCCCGGCAACGCCGATCCGAAGTCGGACTTCGGCCCGATCCTCGCCGCCGCCAAGGTGCAGTGCACCCCCGAGGCGGTCCGCGGCATCGGCCAGAGCGCTACGGCCACCTATTTCGAAATCGCCTGCCAGGGCTCGCCCCAGGGCTACGTCCTGAAGACCAGCGCCCCCATCGACGCCGCCAAGCCGGTCGAGGCGACCGACTGCATGCTCTATGACGGCGGCCAGTCGAACATCTCCTGCACCCTGCGCACCAAGGAAGAGCGCCTGGCCATCGTCGACACCCTGGCGGCCGGCGCGGGCAACGGCTGCGCCGTGAAGGAGCGGAAGTACGTCGGCCAGTCGCAATCGGGCTCGGCCTTCTTCGAGGCGGCCTGCAACGACGGCAAGGGCTACATGTACCGCGTCGACGCCGGCCAGCTCACCCAGACCTACGAGTGCGCCAAGGCCTCGGGCATCATGGGCGGCTGCACCCTGACCGACGCCAAGGAAGCCATGATGGAGCAGAACGGCCTCTACACCCGTCTGTCCAAGACCGCCGGCTTCAACTGCGACGTCTCCAAGTACGCGCCCTTCCCCGGCCCGGCCGGCAAGGACATCGTCGAGATGGCCTGCTCCAACCGTCCGGACGGCGGCGTCGGCGTGTTCGGCGGCCCGAACGACAAGCCGATCGTCTACGACTGCGCCCGCGCCCCGATCGCCGGCTACCGCTGCTCGTTCACCAAGCTGGACACCAATAGCTACGGCCCGGTGACCGCCGACCTGAAGGCGGTGGGCAAGGCCTCCTGCGCGGTCTCCAACGCCCGCATCATCGGCAAGACCGCCAAGGGCACCACCTATATGGAAGTCGCCTGCGCCGACGGCCTGAAGGGCTACGTGCTCGAATACACCGCCGAGCTGAAGCCGATCGAAGCCATCGGCTGCGCCTTCTCCGGCCAGTGCAAACTGCCCGGCAACACCTGATCGACCCTTCGATCCAGAGAACGAGGCCCCGGGGAGCGATCCCCGGGGCCTTTTTCCTGGGCTCTCGCGGCGTGCGGATCAGCGCTCCGGTTTCCCTCCCGGCGAGGCCCGTGCAAACTTGGCCGCTCGTCCAGAGCAAGGATGCGGCATGACGCTCCCCCATCGCCCCGGCGCCATCGTCTTCGACATGGACGGCCTCTTGTTCGACACCGAGGCGCTCTGGCAGGAGGCCCTGCTGTCGGCCGCCGCCGAGGCCGGCCATGCGATCCCGGACGCGGTCTTCAACGGGTCCATCGGCATACGCCGATCACAATGCGGCGACCTGTTCCGCGCGCATTTCGGCCAGGAGTTCGGTTTCGATGCCTTCCACGCCGACTGGCGCCGTCATTTCTGGCGGATCGCCGAGCGCCGGCCCGCCCTGAAGCCAGGCGTGTCCGAACTACTGGAAGCCCTGGACGAGATCGGCCTGCCGCGCGCCATCGCCACCTCCTCGTCCGGCGCGACGGTGGAGCGCCACCTGGCCGCGCACGGCCTGACGGGCCGTTTCGACCAGACCGTCTGCCGGGGCGACTACGAGCGGGGCAAGCCCGCGCCCGACCCCTTCCTGAAGGCCGCCGAGCGGCTCGGCGTCGAGCCCCGCTCGTGCCTGGCGCTCGAACACTCCCACATCGGCGTTCGGTCCGCCGCCGCGGCCGGCATGATGACCGTCATGGTCCCCGACCTGCTCGAGCCGACGCCGGACCTGCGCGCCCTCTGCATCGCCGTCGCCCGCGATCTCCACGAGGTCCGCGACCTGGTGATCGCCTGCGCCTGACCGCCGAAGACGATCGCCTCAGCGCCCGATGGCCTCCAGGTCGAACGGCGTCGTCTGGTAGATCTCGTTGACCCAGTTGGCGAACAGCAGGTGCGCATGGCTGCGCCAGCGGTTGGAGGGCGCGCGCGCGGGATCGTCGCCCGGGAAGTAATGCTCCGGCAGCGGCGCGGCCGGGTCCTTGGCGGCGTCGCGGACATATTCCTCGGCCAGGGTCCCGGCCTCGTATTCCAGGTGGTTGAACATGTGCAGCGCCCGCTGCTGTGCATCCTCCAGCAGGCACAGCCCCGACTCGTCGGACTCCAGCAGCACCTTCAGCCGCCCGTCGGCCGGCAGGTCCTCGCGCCGCACCTCGGTATGGCGCGACACCGGAATGTCGACCTCGTCGGAAAGCCCGCGCAGGATCGGCGAGGCCGGCTCCACGATCCGGTGCGCATAGACCCCCGACCGCTTCTGCGGAAGCTGGTGCTTGGGTACGCCATGGAAGTGCCGCAGCGCCGCCTGCGCCCCCCAGCAGACCATGAACGAGGCGTGCACATGGGTCCGCGTCCAGTCGAAGATGCGCCGCAGCTCGTCCCAATAGCCCACCTGCTCGAAGGGCAGGGTCTCGACCGGCGCGCCCGTGACGATGAAGCCGTCGAAGGTGCGGCCGCGCACCTCCTCCCAGGTCCGGTAGAAGGCCGACATGTGGTCGGCCGAGGTGTTGCGCGGCGTGTGGCTGGCGAGTTGGATCAGCGACAGCTCCACCTGCAGCGGCGTGGCGCCCAGCAGGCGCGCGAACTGCGCCTCGGTGCGCGGCTTGTCGGGCATCAGGTTCAGAAGGCCGAACTGCAGCGGCCGGATGTCCTGGCGCGCGGCGTCCGTCTCGCGCATCACCACCAGCCCCTCGGCCTCGAGCGTCGTGCGCGCTGGCAGGGTGTCGGGAATCTTGATCGGCATGACTTCGCCCTCGTCTACAAATCGGCCGGGGACGAAGCTGGGATCGCCCGTTTCGTTGCCGCCTCGGCCACATCCCCCCTTGCGGGAGCGCCACCTTGCTCGGGAAGCAGGTTGGCGTCGGGCGAAGGCCCGACTCTTGATGCAAGGTCTGCT
>MEEW01000044.1 GCA_001724985.1 Phenylobacterium sp. SCN 69-14 | reverse complement strand
CCCCTCAGCCGGCCATTCGGCCGGCAGCTCCCCCAGCGGGGGAGCAATTTAGGTCATGTCAGATCGGGTCGGCTTCGATGCGCTTGTCGAGATAGGCGCCGACGCGCTTTTCGACGTCGGGGAGGTTCTCGGCCCAGAAGTGGGTGGCGCCTTCGACGACCTCGTGGTCGATGACGATCCCCTTCTGGGTGCGCAGCTTGGAGACCACGCGCTCGACCTCGACCGGCGGGACCACGGTGTCGGCGCCGCCGTGCAGGATCAGGCCCGAGGCCGGGCAGGGGGCCAGGAAGCTGAAGTCGTACATGTTGGTCGGCGGCGAGACGCTGATGAAGCCGTCGGTCTCGGGGCGGCGCATCAGGAGCTGCATGCCGATCCAGGCGCCGAACGAATAGCCGGCGACCCAGCATTGCGAGGCGGCCGGATTGGTCGATTGCAGCCAGTCCAGGGCGGTGGCGGCGTCGGCCAGCTCGCCGATCCCGGAGTCGAACTCGCCCTGGCTGCGGCCGACGCCGCGGAAGTTGAAGCGCAGGGTCGAGAAGCCGCGCTTCATGAACAGGTGGAAGAGCTGCACCGCCACCGGATGGTTCATCTGGCCGCCGGCCTTGGGATGCGGGTGCAGGATCAGCGCGATCGGCGCGGTCGGGCTCTTGCCCTGGGTGTAGCGACCCTCGATCCGCCCGGCGGCGCCGGTCAGAACCACTTCTGGCATGCCATTCCTCTCGTCAGGCGCGCAGGTCCGAATACTTGACTAACGCGCTCGGTCTTCCTAAGTCGCGAGCGTCGGCAGGTTCCCGACGACGCGCCCCGTGCAGGCGAGGGCCTGTAACATATGGGACCGGCCGAATGCTCGAAAAAAAGCATCGGGCTTATTGAGAGCATTCTTGAGGAGCGACATGCGCCTTTCGACGAAAGGACGGTATGCGGTCATGGCCATGGCCGACCTGGCGCGCCGGCAGGCGGCGCTGGCGGCGGGCGACCGCGCCGTGGCCCTGGCCGACATCGCCCAGCGCCAGCAGATTTCCCTGTCCTATCTCGAACAGCTCTTTGCGCGCCTGCGCCGGCGCGGCCTGGTCAAGAGCCTTCGTGGCCCGGGCGGCGGATACCGCCTGGCCCGCGAAGCGCGCGACACCAACATCGCCGACATCGTGCTGGCCGTGGACGAGCCGCTGCGCGCCACCCGCTGCGGGGCGGCCCAGAGCAAGGGCTGCATGCTGAAGGGCGAGCGCTGCATCACCCACGACCTGTGGGACGAGATGGGCCGGCATTTGCACAGCTATCTCGCCTCGGTGACGCTCGCCGACCTGGTGGACGGCCGCTTCGCCTCGCGGGAGGCGGCATGAGCCGTATCTATCTGGACTACAACGCCAGCGCCCCGCTGCGCCCGGAGGCGATCGAGGCGATGAGCCGCGCCTTCGCCGCGCCGGGCAATCCCTCGTCGGTGCACGCCGCCGGCCGCGCCGCGCGCGCCATGGTCGAGGAGGCCCGCAACGCCGTGGCCGCCCTGATCGGCGGGCCGGCCTCCACCGTGGTCTTCACCTCCGGCGGGACCGAGGCGAACGCCCTGGCCATCGAGAGCGCGGTCGCGACCGGCTCGAAACGCCTGATCGTCAGCGCCATCGAGCACGACAGCGTGCTGGAGAGCGCCAAGGCCAGCGGCGCGGCGGTCGAATGGCTGCCGGTGAGCGCCGAGGGCGTCGCCGACCTCGCCTGGCTTTCGGAGCGTCTTGGACGCTGGGACGCCGCCGACGGGCGCCCGTTCGTCGCCCTGATGCACGCCAACAACGAGACCGGCGTGATCCAGCCGGTGCGCGAGGCCGCCGAGATCGTCCGCGCGGCCGAGGGCTGGCTGCATGTCGACGCGGTCCAGAGCGCCGGAAAGATCGTCACCGACAGCCGGGCCCTGGGGGCGGACACCCTGGTCGTTTCCGCCCACAAGCTGGGCGGGCCGCAGGGCGTGGGCGCCCTGACCTTCGGCCCGCGCGCGACCCTGGTGCGCCGCCAGCATGGCGGCGGGCAGGAGCGGGGCCGCCGCGCCGGCACCGAGAATGTCGCTGGGATCGCCGGCTTCGGCGCCGCGGCCCTGGCGGCGCTGAAGGACCAGAACACCGATCCGGCCCCGCGCGACGGCGCCGCCGCGCGGCTGAAGGCTGCCGGCGCGGTGGTGATGGGCGAGGGCGCGCCGCGCCTGCCCGGAACGCTTTGCGCGGCGAGCCCAGGCTGGGGCTCGGAACTGCAGGTGATGCAGATGGACCTGGCCGGGATCATGGTCAGCGCCGGCTCGGCCTGTTCGTCGGGCAAGGTGAAGGCGAGCCATGTGCTGACGGCCATGGGGCAGGGCGACCTGGCCGCCTGCGCCATCCGGGTTTCGGGCGGCTGGGCGACCCAGCCGGAAGATTGGGCGGCCTTCGCGGCCGCCTGGGAGCAAGTTCAGTCCCGTCACGCCGCGCGACATCGCGCGCCGGCGGCGTGAGGAGGTAAGCGTATGGCCGCCGTCAAGCAGACCGTCGAACACGTCGAGAGCCTGGAGAAGTACAAGCACGGCTTCGTCACCGACATCGACCAGGAGTTCGCGCCCAAGGGCCTGTCGGAGGAGATCGTCCGCTTCATCTCGGCCAAGAAGGACGAGCCGGAATGGATGCTGGCCTGGCGTCTGGACGCCTATGAGCGCTGGCTGGCCATGGACGAGCCGACCTGGGCCAAGGTCCATTTCCCGCGCATCGACTATCAGGACGCCTATTACTACGCCGCGCCCAAGGCCAAGGAAGGCCCCAAGAGCCTGGACGAGGTCGATCCCGACATCCTGGCCACCTATGAGAAGCTGGGCATCCCGCTGCGCGAGCAGGAGGTGCTGGCCGGCGTGCAGGGCGCGCCGCGCTATGCGGTCGATGCAGTGTTCGACAGCGTCTCGGTGGTGACGACCTTCAAGAAGGAGCTGGCCCAGGCCGGAGTGATCTTCTGCTCGATGAGCGAGGCGATCCGCGAGCATCCCGAACTGGTCCAGAAGTACCTGGGCTCGGTGGTGCCGGTGTCGGACAACTACTACGCCTGCCTTAACTCGGCGGTCTTTTCGGACGGCAGCTTCGTCTATGTGCCGCCGGGCGTGCGCTGCCCGATGGAGCTTTCGACCTATTTCCGCATCAACGCGGAGAATTCCGGCCAGTTCGAACGCACCCTTATCATCGCCGACAAGGGGGCCTACGTCTCCTATCTCGAAGGCTGCACCGCGCCGATGCGCGACGAGAACCAGCTTCACGCCGCCGTGGTCGAACTGGTCGCGCTGGACGATGCGGAGATCAAGTACTCGACCGTCCAGAACTGGTATCCGGGCGACCCGGAGACCGGCAAGGGCGGCATCTACAACTTCGTCACCAAGCGGGCCGACTGCCGTGGCGACCGCGCCAAGGTGTCGTGGACCCAGGTCGAGACCGGCTCGGCGATCACCTGGAAATATCCGTCCTGCGTGCTGCGCGGGAACGAGAGCGTCGGCGAGTTCTATTCGATCGCCATCACCAACGGCCGCCAGCAGGCCGACACCGGCACCAAGATGATCCACCTGGGCGCGAACACCCGCTCGCGGATCATCTCCAAGGGCATCAGCGCCGGGAAAAGCTCGAACACCTATCGCGGCCTGGTCTCGGCGCACCCCAAGGCCAAGGGCGCGCGCAACTTCACCCAATGCGACAGCCTGCTGATCGGCAAGGCCTGCGCGGCCCATACCGTGCCCTATGTCGAGGCGCGCAACGGCCAGTGCGTGTTCGAGCACGAGGCGACGACCACCAAGCTGTCGGAAGACCAGCTCTTCTACGCCATGCAGCGCGGGCTGTCGGAGGAGGAGGCCGTGCAGCTTCTGGTCAACGGCTTCGTCAAGGACGTATTGCAGGAACTGCCCATGGAATTCGCCGTGGAAGCCCAGAAGCTTGTCGCCATTTCCCTGGAGGGCTCCGTCGGATGACCCTCGCAATCTCAGAGACCTGCTCCATGTCCCTTCGCCGCGCCTTCGAAGCCGAGCACGCCCGCCGCGACGCGGCCCGCCATGCCCGCGAGGAGGCCGAGCGCCGGCAGCAGGAAGAGGACCTGGCCCGGGCGACGCAACTGCACGAGGCGCTGGCCGAGGACGAGGGCTTCCTGCGCGAGAAGGGGCTGTCGCTCGGCCTGCGCCGCTACACGGTCAGCCTGAACCACGACGATTTCCTGATCGACGCCTATTTCGAGGCCGGGGCGATCAGCGTGCGTTCGGCCGACAAGCGCACCGCCACCACCAGCACCGCCGCGCCCCGCAAACAGCAGGCCGTGGACACCGTCGAGGAAGCCCTCGAGGTGATGGCCCAATACCTGGCTGACGAGACCAACTGATGCTTTCGATTTCCAACCTGCGCGCCGAGGTCGACGGCAACGAGATCCTCAAGGGCCTGAGCCTGGAGGTGCCGTCCGGCGAGGTCCACGCGATCATGGGGCCGAACGGCGCGGGCAAGTCGACGCTCTCCTACGTGCTGACCGGCCGCGAGGGCTATGAGGTCACCGGCGGGACCGCGACCCTGGACGGGGAGGACCTGCTCGCCCTCGACCCGGCCGAGCGCGCGGCCAAGGGCGTGTTCCTGTCCTTCCAGTATCCGCTGGAGATTCCGGGGGTTCCGGCCCTGACCTTCATCCGCACGGCGATGAACGCCCAGCGCAAGGCGCGCGGCGAGCCTGAGGTGAGCGCGCCGGAGTTCCTGAAGCTCGCCAAGGCCACGGCGGCCGCGTTGAAGATCGAGTTCGACATGCTCAAGCGCGCCTTGAACGTCGGCTTCTCGGGCGGTGAGAAGAAGCGGATGGAAATCTTTCAGATGGCGATGCTTTCGCCGCGTTTCCTCATCCTGGATGAAACCGACTCCGGCCTGGACATCGACGCCCTGAGGATCGTCTCGGACGGGGTGAACGCCATGCGCTCGCCGGACCGCTCGATGCTGGTCATCACCCACTATCAGCGGCTGCTGGACTACATCAAACCCGACCGGGTGCACGTGCTGTCGGCCGGGCGGATCGTGGCGTCCGGCGGGCCGGAACTGGCGCTCGAACTGGAGCGCGAAGGCTACGACAAGTATGCGAGGGCCGCGTGAGCATCGCTTCCGCCCTGAAGGCCCGCGATCCGGCCCAGCTCCCGTCCAAGCGCGACGAGGACTGGCGCTGGACCGACCTGCGCGGCCTGTTGCGGGTCCTGCCGCCGCCGGCCGGGCCGGTGGACCTGGCTGGGCTCGGGACGGGGCCTTTCGACGCCCTGGCGACGCAGACCCATATCCTTGCCGGAGGGCGTGAAGCCGTCGAGATCGTCGTGCCGGCGCAAGGGGAGGCGACGCTCGCCCTGCGCGTCGTCTCGCGCGGCGAGGCGGCGCTTTCGACCAGGGCCTCGGTCCGCGTGGGGCGCGGCGCGAAGCTGCGCCTGTTCGAGAGCTATGAAGGCGACGCCGGGGCCTATGTGACCCATGTGGGGCTGGAGATCGTCCTGGAAGAGGGCGCGGCGCTGGAGCGCATCGTCCTGGCCGCGGACGGCGACGACGGCGTGCTGGTGAGCCAGGCCCAGGTCGCGCTGGGCGCCAGGGCCGAATATGGCCAGACGGTCGTCACCTCCGGCGCGCGCCGCCAGCGGCTGGAGACGGCGGTGGATCATCCCGGCGCCGATGCGAAGGTGCGGCTCGACGGGGCCTATCTGCTGGCCGGCAAGCGCCATGCGGACCTCACCACCGTGGTCCGCCACCTGGGCGTCGACGGAACCACCAGCCAGCTCGCCAAGGGCGTGGTGCGCGATCAGGCCCGGGCCATCTTCCAGGGCCGCATCGTGGTGGAGGAGGGCGCAGACCGCACCGACGCGCGCATGGGCCACCATGCGCTGATCCTGTCGGACCAGGCCGAGGTCGACGCCCGCCCCGAACTTCTGATCCACGCCGACGACGTCCAGTGCGCCCATGGAAACACCATCGGCCGGCTGGACGAGGAGGCCCTGTTCTACATGCGCCAGCGGGGCCTGCCCGAAGCGGCGGCGCGCGGCCTGCTGATCGAGGCCTTCGTCGGAGAGGTCGCCGACCGCATGTGGAACGAGGCCGCCCGCGAGCCGATCCGCGCCTGGCTGGCTGAAAGGCTGGCGGGCTGATGGCCTTCGACGTCGAACAGGTCCGCGCCCAGTTCCCGATCCTTTCGCGCGAGGTGCACGGCAAGCCGCTGGTCTATCTGGACAGCGCCGCCAGCGCCCAGAAGCCGCGGGCGGTGATCGAGGCGATGACCCGGGCGATGGAGCATTCCTACGCCAACGTCCACCGCGGCCTGCATACCCTGGCCAACGAGACCACCGACGCCTATGAGGCGGCCCGCCGGTCGGTCGCGCGCTTCCTCAACGCCGGCGAAGGGGAGATCGTCTTCACCAAGGGCGGGACCGAGGCGATCAACCTCGTCGCCTCGGGCCTGGGCGCCTCGCTGAACGAAGGCGACGAGATCGTGCTCACTGAGATGGAGCACCACGCCAATATCGTGCCCTGGCACTTTCTGCGCGAGCGCAAGGGCGTGGTCCTGAAGTTCGTTCCGGTGCTGGACGACGGGCGGCTGGACCTCGAGGCCCTGCCCGGGCTGCTCACCGAGCGGACCAGGGTGGTCGCCGTCACCCACATGTCGAACGTGCTGGGCACGATCAATCCGGTGGCGCAGATCGCCAGGATCGCCCATGACGCCGGCGCGCTGGTGCTGGTCGACGGCTGCCAGGGCGTGGTCCATCTGGACGTCGACGTGAAGGCGCTGGACGTCGATTTCTACGTCTTCTCGGCCCACAAGCTCTATGGCCCCACCGGCGTCGGCGCGCTCTACGGCAAGGCGCAGGCCCTGGCCGCCCTGCCGCCCTATCAGGGGGGCGGGGAGATGATCGGGGAGGTGCGGCTGGACGCCATCACCTACGCCGATCCGCCGCACCGGTTCGAGGCCGGCACGCCGCCGATCCTAGAGGCCATCGGCCTGGGAGCGGCCATCGAATGGCTGAACACTCTCGACCGCAAGGCCGCCGCCGAGCACGAGGCGCGGCTCTACGGGCGGGTGATGGAGGGGCTGAAGGGCGCCAACTGGCTGCAGCCCATCGGCCAGGCGCCGGGCAAGGGCGCGATCCTCTCGTTCAATGTCGAAGGCGCCCACGCGCACGACGTCGCCCAGATCCTCGACCGCTATGGCGTGGCGGTGCGGGCCGGCAGCCATTGCGCCGAACCGCTGATGCGGCGTTTCGGCGTGACCGCCAGCGCCCGCGCGTCCTTCGCCCTATATAACACCGAAGGGGAGGCCGACGCCTTCGTCGACGCCCTGACCCGCACCCAGGCCTTTTTCGCTTGAGCATTTGACCCATGGACGACGCCGCTTCCATCGAGCCGACCGCAGCCACGCCGCTTTCGCAGGCCGAACTCGACTCGCTGACCGACCAGCTCATCGAGAAGCTGAAGACGGTGTTCGACCCCGAGATCCCGGTCGACATCTACGAGCTGGGCCTGATCTACAAGGTCGACGTCTCGGACGACAAGGACGTGGCCATCGACATGACCCTGACCGCGCCGGGCTGCCCGGTGGCCGGCGACATGCCCGGCTGGGTGCAGGATGCGGTGCGCGAGATCCCCGGCGTGCGCAATGTCACGGTCGAGCTGGTGTTCGACCCGCCCTGGGACCCCTCGCGGATGTCCGACGAGGCGAAACTTCAACTCAACATGTTCTGACCCCATATGGAGCAGGCATGAGCGATCTCAACCTCACCCCCGCGCCCCGCGCGCGCCGCCCGCGGCCCAAGGTCGTCACCCTGACCGACGCCGCCGCCGAACGCGTGCGCGAGATCATGGCCAAGGCCGAAAAGCCCTATGCGGGCCTGCGGGTGGGGGTGAAGAACGGCGGCTGCGCGGGTCAGGAATACGTCCTGGAATACGCCGAGGAGGCTGGGCCGCTGGACGAGGTGGTCGAGGACAAGGGCGTGACCATCCTGATCGAGCCCAAGGCGGTGCTGTTCCTGATCGGCACCGAGATCGACTACGTCACCTCCAAGCTCTCGGCCAAGTTCTCGTTCCGCAACCCGAACGAGACGGACGCCTGCGGCTGTGGCGAGAGCGTGACCATCCAGCCGGCCGAAGCCCAGCAATAGGCCTGCGTTTTCGCCGCCTGGTCTTCCAGGGTCGGCGCACATATGTTCTATATTTGTTCTCATCAGCGAGAATGGATATGGGCCAGCAACTCAACTTCGGCTTTCCAGCCCCCATCCGCGCGGCCGAGGCTGCGTCGGGCGAGATCGCGTGCTTCGATATCGTGCCCAGCGCGGACGCGGGCGCCCGCATCCTCGACTGCGGGGCCTGGCTGGGACGGCGTTGGCGGCTCGACGGCCGTCTCTATCCCTTGGGCCGGCTGCACCTTTCGCTGCTGGGCCTGGGACGGGCGGAGGCGCGGGGGCTGGAGCGGATGCGGGCCGCGGCCGAGGCGGTGCGCCGCCCGCCGATCGAGATCGACCTGGTCAAGGCCATGCAGTTCGGCGGCGGCGCGCGGGTGCTGGGCTGCGGCTACGGCGCCAGGGCGGCCTTGAGCGGCCTGCATGACGCGCTGGTCGAGGCCGCCGTCGAGGCCGGCCTGATCGCCGAACGCCGCCGCGACTTCGAACCCCACGTCACCACCGCACGCGACCTGGCCCTCATGCCCGAGACGATGCTGCCCGCGCCGATCTGCTGGCGCGCCGAAGCTTTCGTCCTGGCGGTGAAACAGCGCGGCCGTCCCGGCCGCGTGGTCGGGCGGTGGCCGTTGCGGGGGGAGGTGAAGCCGTCGCCCTAACCCCGCGCGCGTCGCGCCGGGCGTTGTTGGAGCACGTTGCGCATCGCCATGCTGGAGTGGATGCGGGCGACGCCGGGGAGGCGGGAGAGGATGTCGGTATGGATGGCCTCGTAGGCTGAGGCGCTGGCGGCCGAGACGCGCAGGATGTAGTCGGCGTCGCCGGTCATCAGGAAGCACTCCTCGATCTCCGGATGCTCCCGCACGGCCGCTTCGAAGCGGCGGAGATATTCCTCGGTCTGCTTTTCCAGGGTGAGGCGGACGATGGCGACGATCCGCTCGCCCTCCTCGGAGGCGGCGATGATGGCGGTGTAGCCGCGGATGATCCCCCGTTCCTCGAGAAGGCGGATGCGGCGCAGGCAGGCGGAGGGGGAGAGCCCGACCTCCTCGGCCAGTTCGCTGTTGGGTCGGCGGCCGTTCAGGCGCAGCAGGCGGATCAGGCTGCGGTCGATGTTGTCCAGGGCGGCGCTCATCTGTTGCCTGTGGCTGGATGAAGATGCAGCTTTCGACGCTTCATCGCATTTATCGGCGAATTTTCGGCAAATAATTCGAATTATCTTCAAGTAGCATCGGTCGCGACGGCTGAGGTGGAGGAAGCCTTGCGATCGGACGCCTTTGACGCTTACGCCGGCGCGCGCCTCACCATCGATCTCGACGCCATCGTCGCGAACTATCTGGCCATCGCCGCTCGGGTCGCGCCGGCGCGGACCGCCGCGGTGGTGAAGGCCGACGCCTATGGGCTGGGCGCGACCAAGGTCGCGGCGGCCCTGGCCGATGCGGGGTGCCGCGACTTCTTCGTGGCGATGCTGGGCGAAGCGCTGGAGCTGGGGCCGACCCTGCCGGCCGAGGCGCGGCTCTATGTGCTGAACGGGCTGCCGCCTGGCGCCGAGCAAGCGTGCGCGCAGGCCGGGCTGCGGCCGGTGCTCAACTCGCTGGCCCAGGCGCGGCGGTGGGCGCAGGCCGCGCGCGCGGCGGGGCGGCGGCTGCCGGCCGCGGTGCAGGTCGACAGCGGCATGTCGCGCCTGGGGCTTTCCGCCGAGGATGTGGAGCAACTGGCGGCCGATCGGGGTTTCTTCGCGGACGTGGACGTCGCCCTGGTGATGAGCCACCTGGCCTGCGCCGACACGCCCGATGCGCCGGCCAACGCCCGGCAACTGAGCACCTTCAACGCCCTGGCCGAACGCCTGGCGCCGGGCGCTCCGCGCTCGCTCGCCAATTCCGGCGGCAGCTTTGCGAGCGCGGCCTTCCACGGCGACCTGGTGCGGCCGGGGATCGCGCTCTATGGCGGCGATCCGTTGGCGCAAGGGGGGAGCGGGCTGCGCGACGTGGTCACCCTGGAGGTGCGGGTCGTCCAGGTCCGCACGGTTCCGGCCGGCGCTGGAGTGGGATACGGCCTGACCTATGTCGCGGGCGAGGAGCGCCGCATCGCCACCCTGGGCATGGGATATGCCGACGGCTGGCCCCGGCGCCTGGGCGGCAAGGCGGCGGCCTACTGGCGCGGCGTGCGCCTGCCGATGGTCGGGCGGATCTCGATGGACAGCATCGGGCTGGACGTCACCGACCTGGCGGACGGCGAGCTTGCCGAAGGCGATCTGGTCGAGCTGATCGGCCCGCATCAGCCGCTGCAGGCCGTGGCCGACATGGCCGAGACCATCACCTACGAAATCCTCACCAGTCTGGGGCGGCGTTTCGAGCGCGTCTATCGCCCCTCGACGTATCGCGGAGGCCAAGGCCAATGAAGGTCGCAGTCCTGGGAGCCGGCGTGGTCGGCGTGACCAGCGCCTATTACCTGGCGCGGGCGGGGCATGAGGTGACGGTGATCGACCGCCAGCCGGGGCCGGCCCTGGAGACCAGCTTCGCCAACGCCGGCGAGATTTCCCCCGGCTATGCTTCGCCCTGGGCGGGGCCGGGCATTCCCCGCAAGGCGGTGCGCTGGCTGATGATGAAGCACGCGCCGCTGATCCTGAAGCCGAAGCTCGACCCGGCGACCCTGGGCTGGCTGCTGGCGACGCTGCGCAACTGCACCCCGGCGCGCTACGCCCTCAACAAGAGCCGCATGGTGCGGCTGGCCGAATACAGCCGCGACCTCCTGATCGACCTGCGGCGCGAGACGGGCGTTGCCTATGACGAGCGCAGCCGCGGCACGCTGCAACTGTTCCGCAAGTCTTCCGACCTGGAGGCGGTCGGCAAGGACGTCGAGGTGCTGAAGAGCTACGGCGTTCCCTACGAGGTGCTGGACCGCGCCGGGTGCGTGGCGGCCGAGCCCGGCCTGGCGCGCGCGAGCGAGCCGTTCGTCGGCGGCCTGCGCCTGCCGCATGACGAGACCGGCGACTGCTTCAAGTTCACGAGCGCCCTGGCGGAGATGGCCAAGGCGCTGGGCGTGGAGTTCCGCTTCGAGACGAGGATCGAGGGGCTGCGCATGGAGGGCGCGGCCGTGGCGGGCGTCCGCACCGGCGAGGGCGAGGTGAAGGCCGACGCCTATCTGGCGGCGCTGGGCAGCTATTCGCCGATGCTGCTGGCGCCGCTGGGCCTGCGCGCGCCGGTCTATCCGGTGAAGGGCTATTCGATCACGGTCCCGATCGCCGAGGCGGACCACGCGCCGGTCTCGACCTTGCTGGACGAAAGCTACAAGGTCGCGATCACCCGGCTGGGGGACCGCATCCGGGTCGGCGGGATGGCCGAGATCTCCGGCTACAACAACCGCCTGGAGGCGCGCCGCCAGCGCACGCTGGAGCATTCGCTGCAGAGCCTGTTCCCCGGCGCCGGGCAGGTTGGCGAGGCGACGTTCTGGTCGGGCCTGCGCCCGATGACCCCGGACGGCACGCCCATCGTCGGGGCGACGCCGATCGCAAACCTCTTCACCAATACCGGCCACGGCACTCTGGGCTGGACCATGGCCTGCGGTTCGGGCCAGTTGATCGCCGACGTGATCGGCGGCAAGGCCCCGGCCATCGAGCATCGCGACCTGGCCATCGCCCGGTACGCATAGATTTCGAACCCCGACCTTGAGGAAGGACCGCCGCATGGCGATTGAACGCATCGAATCGGGCCCGCGCATGAGCCAGGCCGTCATCCATGGGAACACCGTCTATCTGGCGGGCCAGGTCGGGGCGCCCGGCCAGAGCGTCACCGTCCAGACCCAGGAAGTGCTCAAGCAGATCGAGCGGCTGCTGGCCGCCGCCGGCAGCGACAAGTCGAAGATCCTGACCGCCACCATCTGGCTGGCCGACATGGCCGACTTCGGCGAGATGAACGCGGTGTGGGACGCCTGGGTCGGCGGCAAGGACGCCCCGGCCCGCGCGACGGGCGAGGCCAAGCTGGCGACGCCCGCCTACAAGGTGGAGATCATCGTCGTCGCCGCGCGCGACTGATCCGGAGGTCGCCTGGAGGGGCTGAGGACCGCTCGGAAAACGCCGCGTCCCGCGCTAAACGGGATGCGGCTCAACCGATCGGATTCGACCCCATGACCATCACCATCTACGGCATCAAGGCCTGCGACACGATGAAGAAGGCGCGGGCCTGGCTGGACGCGCATGGGGTCGGCTACGCCTTCCATGACTACAAGGCCGCGGGGATCGACCGCGAACGCCTGGAGCAGTGGGCCGCCAAGGTCGGCTGGGAACTGCTGCTCAACAGGAGCGGAACCACCTTCCGCAAGCTGCCCGACGCCGACAAGACCGGTATTGACCAGGAAAAGGCCATCGGCCTGATGCTGGCCCAGCCCTCGATGATCAAGCGGCCGGTGCTGGATGTCGACGGCAAGCTGCTGGTCGGCTTCAAGCCCGACGCCTACGCCGCCGCGCTCGGCTGAGGCCGCCGCCATGGCGAACATGACGAACATTTCATCCCCGCAGTTGCATCCATAGAGCGCGGCCGGCGCCTCTTTCGTTTCAGAACGGGCCGCAGGGCTCACGCATCGAGGAGAGTTGTCGTGGAAGGAATACTGATCCCGCTGGGGTTCTTCGCCATGATCACGGCCATCGTGATCGTGCCGCGCTATCTGAAGAGCCTGGAGCGCCAGCGGCTGCAGGACACCTTGCGGGCCTCGATCGAGAAGGGCGCCGAGCTGCCGCCGGAGGTGGTGCAGGCGCTGACCAGCGACGCCAAGCCGCCGCCCTCGCCCTACCGCGACCTGCGCGCGGGGATCATCTGGCTCGGCGTCGCCGTGGGCTTCGCCGCGCTGGGCTTTGCGGTCTCGTTCGAGGAGCCGGACGCGCTCTATCCGCTGCTGGGCGTGGCGGCGTTCCCCGGCTTCATCGGCCTGGCGCTGGTGGCGCTCTCCTTCATCTCGCGCGGCAAATAGGCGGCTCCGGGGAGGGGCAGGCCCATGTCGGGCGCACAACAGACA
>MEEW01000043.1 GCA_001724985.1 Phenylobacterium sp. SCN 69-14 | reverse complement strand
CCTGTTCATCGCCTTCTACGCCGGGGCGATCACCATGTTCGAGGAGCCGCTCCAGCGCTGGGCCTCGCCGCCCAGCCGCCTGGCGCCGCCGCCCTCCCTGGAGCGCACGCCCGAGCTGATCGACAAGGTGCTGGCCGCCCATCCCGAGGCCGCCAGGGATTACGAGATCAGCCTCGCCGTCGATTCCACGCGGCCCGCCCGGATGAGCTGGACTGACGCCTCGGGCGACGAGCATGGCGGCGGGACCGCCCACTATGCGTCCTTGGCGCCGGACGGCTCGCTGCAGGTCGAGACCACCGGCCCCTCGCCCGTCGCCCAGTTCGTCGACGTGCTGCACCAGCAGGTCGGCCTGACCTTCCTGCCGCACGAGATCGCGATGCCGGTCATGGGCGCGATCGCCCTGCTCTATGCGATCGCCATCGTGTCGGGCCTGGTGGTGCTCCTGCCAAGCCTCGTCTCGGACCTGTTCGCCCTGCGCATCGGCAAGAACGTCAAGCGCATGTGGCTCGACATCCACAACCTGCTGGGCGTCTTCAGCCTGCCGTTCCATCTCGTCATGGCGCTGACCTGCGTGGTCTTCGCCTTCCACGACCAGTTCTACGACGCCCAGGCGGCGGCGTTCGGACGGCCCGACCGGCCCGCGCGCGAGGCCGCCGGGCCGCCGCCCGCCATCCTGCCCCCCGCCGAGATCGTCGCCCGGCTGGGCGAGCAGGCGCCGGGCTTCACCCCGCTCGTCCTCGACTACAGCCGGCGGCCCGACGGCTCGGTCTTCCTGCGGGTGGCCGGCACGGACCCGCGCTTCGGCACGCGCGGCCCGACCTACGGCTTTGCGGGCGTCGATCCGGCGACCGGCCAGATCAAGGCGACGGACTACATGCCCGGCCGCCAGGACGGCTGGTCGGCGACGATCACCAGCTTCTTCGCCCTGCACTTCGGCAGCTTCGGCGGCGCGCCGGTGCGATGGGCCTATTTCCTGCTGGGACTGTCGGGCGCGTTCATCTTCTACACCGGCAATCTGCTCTGGATCGAATCCCGGCGCCGGCGCGAACGCAAGGCGGGCCTGGTGGAGCAGACGCGCCCGACCCGCATCCTGGGCGCGCTGACGGTCGGCGTGCCGCTGGGCTGCGTCGCCGGGATATCGGCCAGCGTCGCGGCGGCCAAGCTGCTGGCCCACGACGCCACGCCGGCGATCCACGGCGCGATCTACTACGCCGTCTTCCTGGCGTTCGTCGGCTGGGCGCTGGCGCGCGGCGCGGCGCGCAGCGGGGTCGAGCTGGCCATCGCAGGCGCCGCAGCCATGCTGGCGGTTCCTCTGGCGAGCCTGATCGCAGGCCCTGGCTGGTACGACTCGCCCGCCCTGATCGCCATCGACCTCACGGCGATCGCCCTGGCGGCGCTGCTTGCGATGTCCGCCCGCTCGGCGCGGCGGCGCATGATCGACGGCCCGCGGGACAGCGTCTGGGCCCGCACGGCGAAGAACACGGCGCAAACCAGCACAGGCCGGGGGACCGAGCCGGCCGGCGCGCCGTAATTGCAGCGCAGCCGCCGCGCCGGTTGACGTTGATCAAGGCGCGAGGCGTCGCCGCGCGAGAAGGTTCCGAACTTGGGCCAACTGAGGCCATGCCAAGGGAGGAGCGCTTCATGACCTGCGGTCGCCGGCCAAGGCTCTCGCATCCGACCCTCCACGCGTTCGGGGCGCCTGGACGCCCCTCCTCCGACGTCGCCGAGATGGCCCGTGTCGATCCGCAGCGCCGATCTTGAACGCGTCCGGCGGCTGCCGCTGTTCGTCCCCATCGCGGACGAGGTCTTCGCTCGCCTGACCGCCGGCGCCTTTCTCCAGAGGTTTCCCGCCGGCGCCGACCTGCTCGCCGAGGGCGACCCCGTCGACTTCCTCTATGTCCTGCTGGACGGCTCGGTGGAGTTGTCGGGCACCTGGAACGACAAGGAAACCACCCTGGCCGTGCTGGGGCCGGTCTCCACCTTCATTCTGGCCGCGGTCATCCTCGATGCGCCCGCCACCATGAACGCCCGGACCGTCGGCCGCTCCGACATCCTGATGATCCCGGGCGCGGCCCTGAGGCGCGAACTGGAGGAAGACGTCCGGTTCGCCAGCGCCGTCGCCCTGGAGCTCTCGGGCTGCTATCAGGGCGTGGTCCGGGCCATCAAGAACCAGAAGCTGCGCGGCGGCGTCGAACGGCTGGCCAACTACCTCCTGGCCCAGCGCAGCCGCCAGGGATCGGGCGCGACGCTCACCCTGCCCTACGAGAAGCGGTTCATCGCCTCCCTGCTCGGCATGACACCGGAAAACCTGTCGCGCGCCTTCGCCAGCCTGGCGGACTACGGGGTCGAGGTCGACGGCCCCCACGTGACCATCTCGCGGCCCGTCGCGCTCGAGCGCCTGGCCAAGCCCGATCCCCTGATCGACAAGCATCTGCCGTCCGACATCACCTTGATCAGCAAGCCCGACCGCGAACGCAGCCAGACGCTAGAGACCTATCGTCCGCCGCGGCCGTGACCAGGCTCGGCCCATACGAGGGGGCGTGGGCGCCGGCTTCCCCGACCGGCGCCCGGCCGCGGCCGGATGGGATATTCCGGCGCAACGGCGCGGCCCTGCACGAACCGAAGAGAGCCCGCCATAGCCGCCCAGCCAACCTACCCGACTGGCGGCCGCCGACTTTGATCTGCCGCAAATCGCGCGCGCGGCGAGGCCGCCGACGCTCCCTGGCTTTCATCAAGCCGCGGCTTGACCGAGCCGGTCCTGACCGCGCGCCGCCGCGGCTAATTTCATGTG
The DNA here is from genome assembly GCA_001724985.1 of Phenylobacterium sp. SCN 69-14. Taxonomy (GTDB): domain Bacteria; phylum Pseudomonadota; class Alphaproteobacteria; order Caulobacterales; family Caulobacteraceae; genus Phenylobacterium. The sequence goes on along the minus strand of MEEW01000043.1, from coordinate 10,694 downwards.
GGGAGGTGACGCCATGCCATCGACACAACACCTTGCGCATCCGATCGGGACCCTGGCCAGCGCCCTGCGCCTGACCTCTCGCCCGCCGCCGTCGCACCCCGCCCCCGCGAAACTTCCCGTCGTGGCGGCGAAGTGGCCGACATCCTTCGCCCTGACCGCGAACGTCGAGGGGACGCCTACGCCCACGGCGGACGAGCGCACATGACCGGCTTTTCGCAACCGGACGTCGTCATCATCGGCGGCGGCATGGCCGGAGCGGGCCTGGCGGCGCATCTGGCGGCGCATCGGCGCGTGACGCTGATCGAACGGGAAGCCGCCTGCGGCCTGCACACCACCGGCCGGGCGGTGGCCATGTTCACGCCCTCCCACGGCGCGGCGGCGGGGCGCTCCCTCGCCAAGGCCAGCCGAGCGTTCTTCGAGGCGCCGCCGACAGGCTTCGACGGCCCCCTCCTCCGGCCGCGGCCGACGCTGCATATCGCGCGTCCCGCCCAACGGCCGGCCTTGTCCGATCTGGCCGCGCGGCTGCCCGGTGGGATCGAGCTGACCGCGGCCGAGACCCGGCGACTGGCGCCGATCCTGCGGCCGGACATCGCCGGCCTGCTCGAGCCGGACGCCGGCGACCTCGACGTCCGCCGGCTGCATAGGCGCTGGCTGGACGAGGCGCAGGAGCACGGCGCCGAAATCCGCCTCTGCATCGGCGACTACGCCATCGAACGCAGCCGCGGCCTCTGGCGGTTGCAGGGCGAGGGCTGGAGCCTGGCCGCCCCGGTCATGGTCGACGCCGCGGGCGCATGGGCCGACGTCGTGGCCGCTGCGGCCGGGCTGACGCCTCTGCGCCTGGAGCCGCGGCAAAGGACCCTCGCCCTGATCGATCCGCCGCCGGTCGCTGGCTTCGGCGACTGGCCGATCGTGAAGGATGTCGACGACCGCTTCCACTTCCGGCCCTTCGCCGGAAAGCTCCTCATCGCGCCCGCCGACGAGGAGCCGTCGCCGCCTTGCGACGCCGAAGCCGATCCGCTCGACATCGCCTGCGCCCTGATGCGCTTCCAGGCCGTCTCCGACTACGAGATCGAAGACATCCGCCATCAATGGGCGGGCCTGCGCACCTTCGCCCCCGACGGCCTGCCGGTGATCGGATGGTCGGGCGAGGCGTCCGGCTTCTTCTGGTTCGCCGGGCTGGGCGGGATGGGCGTGCAGACGGCGCCCGCCGCAGCGCAACTGGCCGCCGCGCTGCTGCTCGAACGGCCTGTTCCGCGCGCCCTGCTCGATCACGGCCTGGCGCCGGCCGCCCTCGGCCCCTCGCGGTTCGCCGCGGCGAGCCTGGAGCGCGCCGCCCTTTCCTGAGAATCTTCAGCCGCTTGGCGCGTGACCGGCGGCATAGGCGGCGCGGCGCGCCTGGAAGGTCTCGAAGGGAAACTTCACCGACACCCCTTCCAGGCAGGCGGCGAGCATTTCGAGGTGGGCCGCCCAGCCGGCGCAGGCCCGCGCGGCGTCCTCGCTGCCTGGGACCTGAACGCAGAGCGTCAGGCGCGAGCCTTCCTCGCCATCGGCGACCAGGGTCCAGTCGATGGGGCGAAGCGGCTAGCCGGGGCGGCTCCAGGAATAGGAGAGGGTCGTAGGCGGGTTCAGCCGCAGCACCTGGCTGTCGATCACCACGCCGCTGTGCTCGAAGTCGAGCCTGACCGCCCCGCCGGGCCGCAGCTCGATTTCGCCGGGCGCCAGCCAGTTGACCAGATGCTCCGGCTCGGTGAGCGCGGCCCAGACCGCGTCCGGAGCATGTGGCGTATGGAGCGTCATCACGCCCTTCAGATAGGCGCCGTTGCGCCTGAGCGGCTCGCAGTGGATGCCTGACTCGGCCATTTCGATCTCCCCGTGATTTTTCTGAAGTGTTCAGCCCGCCCGGCCGGCGCGTTGGCCGATCAGCAACGGCCCGTAGACGAGGGCGAAGCCGCCGAAGGCCAGCGTCCAGAGGCCGGCCGAAACCGCGAGCAGAACCGGTGAATTGTCGTGCAGCGGCGCGCACAGCCGGGTCAGGGCCGCGGCCAGCACCGCCAGATATATCCAGACCGTCCGGCGGTCGGCTTCGCGCGGCCGGCCCGTATGGCCAAGAGTCGCGCGCGTCATGACGGCGAGGGTCATGACCCCGACCGCGCCGGCGCCCAGGGCGTGGACGCCGAGGGTGGCCGGAACCTGCGACGGCGCCAGGACGCCCGCCCCGATCAGGCCAAGGCCCAGGGCGAGCCAGGCGTAGCCGACGTGCAGGATCCACACGAGGGGCTCGCCTCGCGCCTTCCAGCCGCGCCAGCGCAGCAGCCGGACGGTGTGCGCCACGCCCGCCCCGGCCAGCAGCCAGCCGGCCGCCGCCGCGAACGGGGCGATGATCCAGGCGCCGAGCGCCAGGACGGTCAGGGCCAGGACGACGGCGTCGTAGCGTCCGAATGGTGTAGGCCCGGGGGCGATCTTGCGCGCTCCGAGCCAGTTCTGGGTGAAGCTCGGAACGATCCGCCCGCCGATCAGCGACAGCAGGCCCGCGGCGAGCGCCAGGGCCAGCCGCTGCGCCAACTGGTCGGCGCCGGCCAGCCAGGGCGCGACGTGGTAGAGGATGTTGGCGGCGGCCAGCAGCGTCACCATCAGGCAGACGGGGAGGTTTCGCCGGTTGCGGCCGGCGATGATCTCCCGCCAGACCACGAGGGCGAACACCACCAGGAAGCTCGCATCCACCACCGCGGCCAGGGGAGCCAGGGCGGGCGGCGCGAAACTGGCCAGCCGCCCTGCGACCCAGAGGCCGAAGAGCCCGGCCAAGCCCCGGCCCGTCACCGGCAGGCGCCCCGTCCAGTTGGGAATGGCCGTGAGCAGGAAGCCGGCGATGACGCCGCAGAGGAAGCCGAACAGCATCTCGTGGACGTGCCAGGCGCGACCGTCGAGGCCAGCGACGAGCCCCCCGTTCAGGTGCAGCGCGGCCACCCAGATCGGCGCAACGACGGCGCCCCACAGCGACGCGAAGAGGAAGAACGGGCGAAACCCGCCGCTGAACAGGGCCAGGCCCCTATGGCCGCGGATGGCTTGGGCGGTGCCGGTCATGGGCGTCCTGCCGCTGTCGGCGCGCGCCGCCGGCCGGGCGCATCTGTCTTGGCCGGCCGGCGCCGCGCGGGTGGATGATGGGCCATTCTGCCCGGACTTCCGCCGCCCGACTTTGCGTTGGCTCAAACCGGCGGCGCGCCGACTGAGGAATTTTTCGGGAGACTCGGCAAAACGACATCCGTCGCCCCGTTCCTTGTCGGGCGACAATTCCGATCCGATTTGAATCGGTCAGCGTGCTGGCTCGAAAAGGAGACGGTCATGGCGTTCGACAATCCCCTCGCCTCGGAGATCTGGGCGAGCAAATACAGGTTCGCACCGGCTGGGGACGCCGGAGACAAGTCGGTCGAAGAGACCTGGACGCGGATCGCGACGGCGGTCGCCGAAGCCGAGCCGCCGAAGCTTCGCAAGGCCTGGCGCGAGCGCTTCCTGGGCAGTCTGCAGGACTTCCAGTTCCTGCCGGCGGGGCGGATCATCGCCGGCGCCGGGACCGCCCGCTCGGTGACGCTGTTCAACTGCTTCGTCATGGGTGAAATCCCCGACGACCTGGGCGGCATCTTCGGCCATATCCAGGAGGCGGCCCGCACCCTGCAGCAGGGCGGCGGGGTCGGGATGGACTTCTCGACCATCCGGCCGGCGGGCGCGCCGGTCCATGGCGTCGGCGCCGACGCCTCCGGGCCGCTCAGTTTCATGGACGTCTGGGACGCGATGTGCCGCACCATCCTGTCGGCGGGCCAGCGCCGGGGCGCGATGATGGGATGCCTGCGCATCGATCACCCCGACATCGAAGCCTTCATCGACGCCAAGCGCGACGGGGCGCGCCTGCGCAACTTCAACCTCTCGGTGCTGGTCACCGACGCCTTCCTTCAAGCCCTGAGCCGCGACGGCGACTGGCCGCTGACCTTCGGCGGGACGACCTTCAAAGTGGTGCGCGCCGCCGACCTGTGGCGCCGGCTGATGCAGGCGACCTACGACTGCGCCGAGCCGGGCGTGATCTTCATCGACCGCGTCAACGAGAAGAACAATCTCGCCTATTGCGAGCAGATCATCGCCTCCAATCCCTGCGGCGAGCAGATGCTGCCGCCCTACGGGGCCTGCCTGCTGGGCTCGATCAATCTCGCCCGGCTGGTCGATGCGCCGTTTACGCCGCGCGCCGGTCTCGACGAGGCGCGCCTGGCCGACCTGACCCGGACGGCGGTGCGCTTCCTGGACAATGTGATCGACATCTCGCGCTATCCGCTCGAGGCTCAGGAACTGGAGGCCAAGGCCAAGCGGCGGATCGGGCTGGGCGTGACGGGCCTGGCCGACGCCCTGATCTTCTGCGGCGCGCGCTATGGCGCGCCCGAAGCGGTGGAGCTGACGCGCCGCTGGCTGGCGGTGATCCGGCGCGAAGCCTATCGCGCCTCGGCCGAACTGGCGGCCGAAAAGGGACCCTTCCCGCTCTACGATCCGCAGATCCTGGACCGACCCAATCTGCAGGCCCTGGACGAGGAGACCCGCGGTCTCATCCTGCGCCATGGGTTGCGCAACGGATGCCTGACCTCGATCGCGCCGACCGGCACCACCTCGCTGCTGGCGGGCAACGTGTCGTCGGGCATCGAGCCGGTGTTCGCCATTTCCTACGACCGCAAGATCCGCCAGCCCGACGGCTCGACCCAGGCCGAGACGGTCGAGGACTACGCCCTGGCGGTCTGGAAGCGGCTGCATGGTTCCGAGCCGCCGCCGGAAGACGTCTTCGTCAGCGCCCAGACCCTGACGCCGGCCGACCACCTGCGCATGCAGGCCGCCGCCCAGGAGATGATCGACAGCTCGATCTCGAAGACCGTGAACTGCCCGGAGACCATCGCCTTCGACGATTTCGCGGACGTCTATCTGGAGGGGTGGCGCACCGGCTGCAAGGGCCTGACCACCTATCGACCCAACGCGGTGACCGGCTCGGTCTTGTCGGTCGCGGCGGCGACGGAAACCTCGCCGCAAGCGCCCCAGGCCGCGGCGGACGCGCTCACCCCGCGCCCCGACCGCCTGGAGGGCGCGACCTACAAGCTGAAATGGCCCGAAAGCGCCCACGCGGTCTATGTGACCATCAACGACGCCCAGGTCGGCGGGGCGCGGCGCCCGATGGAGATCTTCATCAACTCCAAGAACATGGAGCACTACGCCTGGACCCTGGGGCTGACGCGGATGATCTCGGCGGTGTTCCGGCGCGGCGGAGACGTGTCCTTCGTGGCCGAGGAACTGAAGGCGGTGTTCGACCCGCGGGGCGGGGCCTGGCTCGACGGGCGCTATGTGCCCTCGCTGCTGGCGGCGATCGGTGGGGTCATCGAACGGCACCTGCGCCTGGACGGGACGGGGTCGGAGGCGGCCCTGGAAAACGCCGCCTCCGTTCCGATCATGCGGGCCATCCCGCCTAGCCCGTGTCCACAATGTGGGTCCGCCGCTCTGCACCGCCAGGAGGGATGCGACACCTGCTCGGACTGCGGCTATTCCAAGTGCGGTTAGCGGGCGGCGACCATGATCGTCAGGCTGGCGGAGCGGAACTCTCCGCCAGCGTCCCGCAGGGCCGAATGATAGGATCGCATCGTGCGGGCGCTGGCCTTGTCGGCGCACCAGTCTAGGTCGAACAGGTCGAGGCCGCCGTTCGAGACGGCGTTCCGGCAGACCGTGAAAGCGGCGCCGCGCACGGCCTTGTACACCCCGCCCGATTCCAGGCCGGCGATGCGGATGGTGAGGCTTTCAGGGCGCGCGCCGGTGACGCTCAGGGGCGCGAGATCCTGCGCCGCGGCCGCGGTCGTCATCAAGCCGGACATGAGGCCGGCCAGAACCAGCGACTTGCAGGTTGCGGGGCGGAGGAAGAGAGAGGTCTTGGACATGCGAAGGCTCCTTGTCTGTGCGATCAGACTAGGTCGCCCAGGCCCGCTGCGCCTTGGCCGGGGTCAAGCTGCATCTTGATGATTGCATCCTGGCCGATGCGGCTGCGGCAATCGGCGCAGGCTAGTCGAGCGCCGTCTCCATGCCCGCCGCCGCGGCCAGGTCTTCGGGGGTGTTCAGATTGACGAACGGGTCCGGATCGGGCTCGCCCCAGTCGACCACGCTCACGCCCGCGCCTTGCGCGAGCCCCTTCAGCGACCGCCCCCCGGAGGCGCGATAGGCGTCGAGGGCCGCCCGGGTCGAAACCCGCCAGAGCGCGCAGGTCGGATGCAGGCGCCCGCGGCTGAAGGCCATGGCGACCTGATCGCCAGGCGCCAGAGCCCCCGCCAGGCGCGCGCCGAGGTCCAGCGGCAGGCGCGGCGCATCGCAGGGCAGGGTCAGCACCTGGCCCGCCCCGCACGCCTCGGCGAAGGCCAGGGCCGAGGCGAGGCCGGCCAGCGGCCCGACGCAGTCGACGGGATCCAGCAGCAGCGGGACATCGCTCCGCCCGCCGACCTGGCCCGGCGTCCTGACCGCCACGGCGAGCGGCCCCGGCCCCTGGGCGCGGGCGATGCGCAGCCCGTGATCGAGCAGCGGGCGGCCGTCCAGCAACCGCAGGGGTTTTGCGCCGCCCATGCGCCGCCCTTCGCCCCCGGCCAGCAGCACCGTGACGAAGGTCCCGGCCGCCATCGGCCTCAGGCTCCGCGCCGCCGGATAAGGGTGAAGGTCTGGCTTTGCGGAACCAACCGGGAGCGCAAGATCTGGGCGATGGCCGCAAGGGCGGGGTCTTCGGCGTCCTGGGCCGCGGAAATGAGCTGGGTCCAGCGCTCGTCCGAGGCTTCGGCGACGAAGGCGGCCATGCTTTCGCGCACGAAGTCCTGGACGCCGAGCCCGGCCTTCGCCGCGGCCTGGGCCGTGCGCTCGGCCAGGGCCGGATCGGCGACCGCCAGCCAGGCCTCGGCGCCGACCAGGGTGTCCTCGTCGGCGAGCATGTCGCCCAGCGACAGCGACCGGTCAGCGATCTCGCCGGTCGGGGACAGGGTTAGGCTGACACCCCGGAGCTTGGCCTGTTCGGCGAGGTCGGCGGTGTAGCGGGCGGCGGCGGCGGCCCAGGCGCGGCTTTCCAGGTGCAGCCGGATCTGGGCCTCCACCTGGTCGAAGGGCGCGCGGCGCGGAGCGGTTCGCCGCTCGAGCCGCAGCACGTGCCATCCGAACCGCGAGCGCACCGGCGCCGGCGCGGTCGCGCCGGGCGGCAGGGCCAGCAGGACGGTCTCGACCTCCGGCGTCAGGTCGCCCTGGCGCAAGTGGCCCAGCCGTCCGCCGTCGGACGCCGAGGGGCAGTCGGACAGGCTGCGCGCCAGGTCGGCGAAGCTCGCACGGCCCTCGGCCAGCGCGGCGACGGCCTGCTCGGCGGTCGCCCGCGCCGCCTCCACGCTGGGCGGGTCGTCGGCGGCCGGCGCGATCAGGATGTGCGAGGCTTCGTAAAGGGCGGGAATCTGGAAGCGTGTCGGATGGGCGTCATAGAGGCGCCGGCACTCCGCGGAGGTCGGGGCCGTCACCTCGACCTCCGTATCGAGGACCGCGCGGACCAGGGCTTCCTCTTCGGTCTCCTGGCGTCCCTGCTCATCCCATTGCGGCTGCGGCTGCAGGCCGAGCTCGCGCGCCCGGCCCAGCAGCAGGGCCTTGATCGCCAGGGCCTTGGCCGAAGCGGCCCAGGCGTCGGCGGCCGAGAGGCTGGGATGGTTCTGAGCCTCCTGGGCGATGAGCGACTCCGGGATCTCCACCCCCTCGACGACGATCTTGCGAGCCGCGGTCATTCGGCAGGATCCAGCCGGACCGGCCCCTTGCGCACGCTCATGTCGCGCCGGGTGCGCACAAGCTGCCAGCCGCGGCGGTTGAGATACCAGATCGGCGCCGAGAGCATGTGGACGAGGCGGGTGAACGGGAAGACCAGCAGGATGGTCAGGCCGAGCGTCAGGTGCGCCTTGAAGATCCAGTGCACGTCGGCGACCAGGTCGGCGACGCCCGGACGCAGGGTGAAGACGCCCTGGGCCCAGTTCATGAACTTCATCATCTCGTGCCCGTCGCGGTGGGTGAGCGAGATCGGGATGGTGGCCAAGCCGAGCAGAAGCTGGGCCATCAGCATCACCAGGATGGCGGTGTCGGCGAAGCTGGAATTGGCGCGCACGCGCGGGTCCATCAATCGCCGGTGCAGGAGCAGCAGCCCGCCGACCAGGGCGAAGGCGCCGGCCACGCCCCCGGCGACGATGGCCAGCATCTGCTTGGCCGAATGGGTGACGCCCAGGGTGTCCCAGACCACCACCGGGGTCAGCAACCCGACGAAATGGCCGCCGAAGATGGCCAGCACCCCGATATGGAACAGCACCGAGCCGGTCATGAGCTGCTTGCGGCGCAGCAGTTGCGAAGAGCCGGTGCGCCAGGTGTAGGGCTCGCGGTCGAAGCGCAGGACCGAGCCGATGGCCAGCACCGAAAGGGCGACATAGGGATAGACGCCGAAGAGGATCTGATTGAGGTCCATGGCTGTGCTCGCTATGCGGCCGCGCCGCCATGCGCCCGCTGCGGGCGGACGGCGGGGCGTTCAAGGGCTTGGCGTTCGTCGCATCCGGCCTCGGAGGGGCCGAAGGTCACCGCGCTCTCGGCCCAGAGGCGGTCCATGGTCGCAAGATCGCGCGGATCGTCGTCGGGTTCGGCCAGCATGGCGGCCAGCACCTGGCCGTCGGCCTCCTCGGCGGCCAGGGCGGCCAGCGCCCCGAACACCGCGCGATAGGCGCTGCCGCGGCGATGCAGCCGCTCGCCGAGCGCGTGCAGCACGTGCCCGGCCTCGGCCAGCAGCGAGCTCGCCTCGTCGTCCGGCAGGGTCGAGAGGAATTCCAGGAAGACCGGCAGGTGGTCGGGCAGTTCGTTGGCCGACAGCTCCAGGCCCTTGCTGCGGTAGAGTTCGAGCAGGGCGACCATGGCCTGGCCGCGATCGCGGCTCTCGCCGTGGACATGTTCGTAGAGGTTCAGCGACAGCGACCGGGTGCGGTCGAACAGCCAGACATAGGCCTCCTGGACGTCGAAGAGATCGCCGCTCTTCACATCGACGGCCAGCTTGGCGAGCGCTGAGCGGATGGGAGCCGGGATGCGCGGGTCCGCCCCCAGGACCGCGGCGGCGTCGGACATCAGGGCGCGGGTCTGCTCGGTCGGGTAGCTGAGGAGCAGGGCCAGGGCCCGATAGGAAAGCGACATCCTAAGCCTCCATCTCGGTTTTCGGCCGCGAGCGGCGATTGGGGCCGAACAGGCCAAGCTCGGTCCGGCCGCCGGAGCAGTCGTTGCCGAAGGTGAAACCGCACGAGCCGCGCAGGTGATAGGCGTCCTCGGCCGTCTCGCGATGGGTCGTCGGGATGACGAACCGATCCTCGTAGTTGGCGATCGCCATGTAGCGGTACATCTCGTCCACCTGTTCGGCGCGCAGGCCGACGCGCTCGGCGATCCGGTGGTCGACGACGCCCTCCACCGTCCGCGCCCGCATGTAGGCGCGCATGGCCAGCATCCGCTCCAGCGCCAGGACGACCGGCGCCTCCTTGCCGGCGGTCAGCATGTTGGCGAGGTAGGCGACGGGGATGCGCAGCGAGCGCACGTCCGGCATTTCGCCGTCCATCTCCAGGGCGCCGGCCGAGGCCGCCGACTGGATGGGCGAGAGCGGCGGGACGTACCAGACCATGGGCAGGGTCCGGTATTCCGGGTGCAGCGGGAAGGCGACCTTCCAGTCGATGGCCATCTTGTAGACCGGGCTGCGGCGGGCCGCCTCGAGCCAGGCTTCCGGCACGCCGTCGGCCCGGGCCTGGGCGATGATCGCGGGGTCCTCGGGATCGAGGAAGACGTCGAGCTGGGCCTGGTAGAGATCCTGCTCGTCCGGCGTCGCCGCGGCCTTTTCGATGGCGTCGGCGTCGTACAGCAGCACCCCAAGATAGCGGATGCGGCCGACGCAGGTTTCAGAGCAGACCGTGGGCTGGCCGACCTCGATGCGCGGGAAGCAGAAGGTGCACTTCTCCGACTTCCCGGATTCCCAGTTGTAGTAGATCTTCTTGTAGGGGCAGGCCGAAACGCACATGCGCCAGCCGCGGCACTTGTCCTGGTCGATCAGGACGATCCCGTCCTCCTCGCGCTTGTAGATCGCACCCGAAGGGCAGGCCGCCACGCAGGTCGGGTTGAGGCAGTGCTCGCACAGCCGCGGCAGGTACATCATGAAGGTGTTTTCGAACTGGCCGTAGATGTCCCGTTCGACGCCCTCGAAGTTGTAGTCCTTTGACCGCTTGGTGAACTCGCCGCCCAGGATCTCCTCCCAGTTGGGACCCCACTCGATCTTCTCCATGCGCTGGCCGGTGAGCTGGGAGCGCGGCCGCGCGGTGGGGAAGTGCTTCATCTCCGGCGCCATCTGGAGATGGGCGTAGTCGAAGTCGAACGGCTCGTAATAGTCGTCGATCTCCGGCAGGTCGGGATTGGCGAAGATCTTAGCCAGGACCCGCCATTTCGAGCCGATCCGCGGTTCGATCCGGCCGTCCTTGCGACGGCGCCAGCCGCCGTTCCACTTGTCCTGGTTCTCCCATTGCTTGGGATAGCCGATGCCTGGCTTGGTCTCGACGTTGTTGAACCACGCGTATTCCATGCCTTCGCGATTGGTCCAGACGTTCTTGCAGGTCACCGAG
>MEEW01000042.1 GCA_001724985.1 Phenylobacterium sp. SCN 69-14 | reverse complement strand
CGCCCTCTCGCGCGTGGAAGCGGCCAAGGTGCTGGTCGGTGTCACCTCGGCGGCCGAGGTCTCGGCGGTGATCGCCGCGGCCTCCACCCCTCCCCCCGACCTCGACTGGGACGAGATGGCGATCGACGATCCGGTCGCCCTCGACCCCCGCGCCTGGGCCGCCGCCTGACGGCGCCGCCCCCGCGCTCCTAGAAAGGGAGCCGCCCGATGATCCTCGCCGTCCTGCAGGCCCGGATGACCTCCGCCCGGCTGCCGGGCAAGGCGATGGCCCCGCTGCGCGGCGAGCCGATGATCTGGCGGCAGGTCGAGCGTATTCGAATGGCGCGGAGCGTCTCCAGGCTGATCGTGGCGACCAGCGCCCTGCCGGTGGACGATCCGCTGGCCGCCTTCCTGGTGTCGCGCGGGCAGCCGGTGCTGCGCGGCGCGGCCTCGAACCTTTCCGACCGTTTCGCGCGGGCGCTGGACGCGGCCGGGCCGGTCAGCCACGTGGTCCGCATCAAGGGCGACTGCCCGTTCGCCGATCCGGCGCTGATCGACAAGGTGGCGCGCCAGGCGCTGGAGAGCGGGGCGGCCTATACCTCCAACCGGCTGCAACGCACCTATCCGCGCGGGCTGGAGGTCGAGGTGGCGCGGGCCGACGCCCTCGCCGCGGCCCTGGCGGCGACACGCGCCGAGGACAAGGCGACCGTCTCGCCCTTCGAGCAGCTTCGCGCCGACGATCCGCAGCCGGCCCATTGCGTCGGCAAGCGCGACCTGTCGGGCCTGGACTGGCGGGTGAAGACGCCGGCCGACTACGCCTTCGCCCGCGCGGTCTACGACGCCCTGCACCCGGCCGATCCGGGCTTTTCCATGCAGGACGTGCTGGACATCATCCAGGGCCGCCAGGACCTGGCGCGCTGGGCGGCGTAGCGCACGCCTGCTGTCGTCCCGGAAAGCGTGCAGCGCTTGTCAGGGATTCATGAACACCTGAATTTTCAGCAGGTTATACGGACCTAGAACGCCTTGACGGGCTTGTGTTCATGGGTCCCGGCCTTGCTTCGCAAGCCGGGATGACATCTGCTCACGAGAGGACGCAGGCGGCCATGCCTTCGCGGTTGATGGTCCCGGCGGCTCTAGTGATCTTGCCCGAGCGGCGCTTCACATAGGGGCCGGGCTGGGCGGCCTTCCACTTGAGCGGGCTGGGCAGGATGGCGGCCAGACGCGCGGCCTGGGCGGCGGTCAACTGGCCCGCGCCGACGCCGAAGTTCTTGCGCGCCGCGGCCTCGGCCCCATAGACGCCCGGCCCCCATTCCACCGAGTTCAGATAGACCTCCATGATCCGCGGCTTGCCCCAGATCACCTCGATCAGCACGGTGAAATAGGCTTCCAGCCCCTTGCGGACATAGGAGCGGCCCGGCCAGAGAAAGACGTTCTTGGCGGTCTGCTGGCTGATGGTCGAGCCGCCGCGCAGCTTGCGGCCCTTGGCGTTGCTCTCGAACGCCTTTTCCATGGCGTCGAAGTCGAAGCCGTTGTGGTCGCAGAACTTGGCGTCCTCGGCGGCGATGACCGCGCGCACCAGCCGCGGCGAGATGTCGTCCAGCGAACGCCAGCGGCGGTCGAAGCCCTTGCCCTCGAACACCCGCTGGATCATCAGCCAGGTCACCGGCGGCGGCACGAAGCGGTAGACCGTCGTGACCGTCACCGGCCCGATCAGGCCGAACATCAGCACCAGCAGAAGCAGGCCGCGCAGCAGCCGCCCCCCTTTCGACGCCTTCGCCAAGATCCTTGCCCTTACCCCACGGCCAGATGTTAGCGATGCGGCGACCTGAGATCACGGTCAAGCCGCAGCAAGGACGCATTCTGTTGAACGTCTCGGACGCCGTCGCCCGCCGCACCTCGATCCGCGCCTTCCGGCCCGAGGCCCCATCCGCCGCCGTGGTCCGCGAGATCCTGGAGGCGGCGGCCCGCGCGCCGTCCGGCGGCAACCTGCAGCCCTGGCGCGTCTACGCCCTGGCCGGCGCGCCGCTGGCCGAGCTGAAGGCGAAGGCGGCGGCCAATCCGATGGGCGAGCCGCCGGAATACGACGTCTATCCGCCCAATCTGTGGGACCCGTTCCGCACCCGCCGGTTCCAGAACGGCGAGGACCTCTACGCCACGATCGGCATCCCGCGCGAGGACAAGCCGGCGCGCCTGCGGCAACTGGCCCGGAACGGCGAGCTGTTCGGGGCGCCGGTGGGCCTGTTCTTCTGCCTGGACCGCAAGCTCGGCCCGCCCCAGTGGTCGGACCTGGGGATGTACATGCAGACGGTGATGCTGCTGGCGACCGAGCGCGGGCTGGACACCTGCGCCCAGGAATACTGGGCGCGCTATCCCAGGACCCTGGGCGAGGTGCTGAACCTGCCGGCCGACCACATGGCGTTTTCCGGCATGGCCCTGGGCTGGCGCGACGAGGCCGCGCCGATCAACCGCCTGCGCGCCAGCCGCGACCCGTTCGAGACCTGGGGCGAACTGCGCGGGTTCGAGTAGCCTAAGTTCCTCGCTCTCTTTTCCTCCCCTGCGCAGCGGGGGAGGGGGAGGAAAATTGCGCCTCGCCGGTCAGACGCTGGCGATCCCGGCGGCGCCGTCTTCGTCGCCCCAGGCGACGCGGGTTCCGTCCTTGCTCATGGCCAGGGCGGTGATCTCGGCGCCCTTCTCGGCCTTGAGCGGGATGATCCGCTGGCCGGCCAGGTCGCAGGCCCAGACGCGGCCGTCATCGAGGCCGGCGCAGACCCACTGGCCGCCCGGCATGCCGTCGACCCGCACGACCATGGCGCTCTCGTCGAAGCCGACCTCGGCGGCCTGCTTGCCCATCGGGCCGGTCGAGCCGGCGAAGGGCCAGGCGACCAGGCCGTTGGCGCCGGAGGTGATGAGGAGCTGGCCCTTGGCGACGAAGGCCAGGCTCTTGACCTTCACCGGATAGCCGCCCATCCGCAGGTTCTTGTCGTCGGCGACGCGCCAGCCGTGCAGGGCGTTCTCCTGCATGGAGGACATCAGGAACTTGCCGTCGGGGCTGAAGGCCAGGCCCACGTGGCTGCCGGCCCACTTCAGCATATAGGGCTTCTGCTCGGCGATCTTGGCGTACCACAGCCAGGCGCCGCCATAGGTGGCCGCGGCGATGCGGCGGCCCTTGGGCTCGAAGGCCACGGCTGCCACCGACTTTTCGTGGACGAAGGTGCGGGAAAAGGCCGGGTCAGCGCTGTCGCGCACATGCAGCTCCTTGCCGGCGGCGAAGGCGACCAGCTTGGAGTCGGGCGAAGCGTCGATGGCGTCGATCCAGCGGCCGGGCAGGCTGGCGATCTCCTGCGCGCCGGACGGGCGGCTCCAGACCACGCGGCCGTCGTCCCCGCCGGTCAGCAGGCCCGCGCCGGACGGGTGCAGGCAGGCGCAGAGAATCGCCCCGTCGTGGGCCTCGATCCGCTCGCCCGATTCGAATCGGACCGCGCCGTCCCCGAGCGCGAAGGCGGCGGTTCCGTCCTTCTGGAACAGGGCCGCGGTGACATAGGCGTCGAACTGGAAAGTCATGGCGCGGGTCATACCTGCCTAACGCCGGTCTTGGCGAGAGGCCGATTTGCGCGGATTTGCGCCTGCCGGGCGGGCAGTCTCGAGGAGTCTTCGGCGAAGGCGCGAAAGTTCGCAGGTTCGGGCTTTACAAGCGCATTTTGTTTAGCGAAGGGTGTGGCGACTGTGCAGCGGCTCCGAGGCAGGAGCCCTAGGGAAGGAAATTCATATGGGTGCGAAGCTGGGCGGCGGAGGCGGCGGCAAGTTCGAACTCGGCCAGAACAGCGACATCAACGTCACGCCCTTCGTGGACGTGATGCTGGTGCTCCTCATCATCTTCATGGTGTCGATCCCCGCGGCGACGGTGTCGATCAAGCTCGACCTGCCGCCGGCGATCCCGCCGCCCCCGGGCGCGAAGGTCGAAGAGCCGACGCTGATCAACGTCCAGCAGGGCGGCAAGCTGTTCATCGGCGACCAGGCGACCAGCCTGGACACCCTGACCCAGGACCTGACCCGCATCCTGGACAAGCCCGAGCCGACCGAAGAGCGCGTCTATATCCGCGCCGACCGGACCGTGCGCTACGGCGACTTCATGGCGGTGATGAACACCCTGCAGGGCAACGGCTTCTATCAGGTCGCCCTGATCAACGAAGAACTCTAAAGAGCGCTTCGGACCTGGAAAACGAAAGGCCCGCCCAGGGAAACCGGGGCGGGCCTTTTGATGTTCGGTCGATGTCATCCCGGTTTCGGCGCAGCCGAAGACCGGGACCCATGCACACCTGATCGAAGGAAATGGGCGCGGTCAGAGTCCTACCGCGGCCTATCTGGTGTTCATAGGTCCCGGACAAGCGCTGCGCGCTTTCCGGGATGGCACCCACTAAGTTGGAAGTCCCCCTCAGCCGGCTTCGCCGACAGCTCCCCCGGCGGGGGAGCATTTGCGGCCGCCTTAAGCCGCGCAGGCTTCGAAGCCGGCCTTGAGCTTGGCTTCGTCGAGGTTGCGGCCGATGAAGACCAGGCGGCTGTAGCGCTTGTCGCCGGCCGTCCATTCGCCCTGGAAGTCGCCTTCGAGGATCATGTGCACGGCCTGGAACACCAGGCGGCGGTCCTCGCCGGCGACGTCGAGGATGCCCTTGGCGCGCAGGATGTCGGGGCCCTGGTCCTGGAGCACCTGGTTCAGCCAGTTGGTCACCCGCTGGCCGTGGATCGGCCGGTTCAGCGTGAGCGAGACGCCGCGGATGCCGGCCGCCGCCGCATGGTCTTCATGATCATGGTGGTGGTGACCGTGGTCATGATCGCCGTGGTGATGATGATGGTCGTGATCATGGTCGCAATTCTCGTCGTGGATATGGCCGTCTTCGCCGTGCGGCGGGTTCAGGAAATCTGGGTGGACGTCGGTGATGCGGCCCAGGTCGAAGCCGCCGCGGCCGAGGATGGCGTCGAGCGGCACGTTCGAGCGCTGGGCGCGGTGGATCGGGGCGAGCGGGTTCAGCCGGCGGATCGCCGCCTCGACGCTCTTCAGTTCGTCCTCGGACACCAGGTCGGTCTTGTTCAGCACGATCTGGTCGGCGAAGGCGATCTGCTCGACCGCCTCCTTCGAATCGGCCAGGCGCAGCGGCAGGTGCTTGGCGTCGACCACGGCGGTGACGCTGTCGAGCTGGGTCTTGGCCTTCACGTCGTCGTCGACGAAGAAGGTCTGGGCCACGGGGCCGGGATCGGCCAGGCCCGTGGTCTCGACGATGATCGCGTCGAACTTGCCCTTGCGCTTCATCAGGCCCGACAGGACACGGATCAGGTCGCCGCGCACGGTGCAGCAGACGCAGCCGTTGTTCATCTCGAACACTTCCTCGTCGGCGCCGACGATCAGGTCGTTGTCGATGCCGACCTCGCCGAACTCGTTGACGATCACGGCGTAGGTCTTGCCGTGGTCCTCGGTGAGGATGCGGTTGAGGAGCGTGGTCTTGCCTGCGCCGAGATAGCCGGTGAGGACGGTGACGGGGGTCTTGTCGGTCATGGAGGTCATCTAGTCATTGATCGCGGGCAAGGGAACAGGCTGCGGCCTTCGACCGCTTGACCATTATATAGTGTTATCGAATAACGCGTCCTCCCGGCGATCGCCGCTATGCCGACAGAGCAACCGTGACCGCCTCCGCGCCCGACCGCCAAGGACCGATGGACGCCTTCCGGGGCGACCGCGTCTATCTGGGCGCCGACCATGCGCGCAACGAGCGGCGGACCTGGATCGTGGCGGCGGTGTGCCTGGCCACCCTGGCCGCGCAGATCGGCGGGGGCCTGATCTTCAATTCCATGGCGCTGATCGCCAACGGCTTCCACATGGGCGCGCATGTCGCGGCCCTGGTGGTGGCGGCCGGGGCCTACGGCCTGGCGCGGCGCTTCGCCCACGACCCGCGCTTCTCGTTCGGGACCGGCAAGCTGGGCTACCTGGCCGGGTTCGCCAACGCCGCGGTGCTGGCGGTCAGCGCGGTGCTGGTGGCGGTGGAGAGCGGGCGCCACCTGCTCGCGCCCAGCCCGGTCGCCTATGACGGCGCCCTGGCGCTGGCCGCCGCGGCGCTGGCGGTGAATCTCGTCTGCATGTGGCTTCTGCGGCCGGGGCCTGGCCATGCGCACGACCAGGACGGCGACCTCAACCTCTCGGCCGCGCACCTGCACCTGGCGGGGGATGCGGCGATCTCGGCCCTGGCCATGGTCGGGCTGGGGCTTGGCCGGGTGTTCGACTGGCCCTGGGCCGACAGCCTGGCGGGGCTGGCGGGCGCGGCGCTGCTGGCCCATTTCGCCTACCGCCTGCTGGTCCGCACCGGCGCGGTGCTGCTGGACGTCAATCCCTCGCCCGAACTGACCGCCGAGATCGGCCGGCGGCTGGAGCGCGAGGGCGAGCGGCTGATCGACCTGCATCTGTGGCGGCTGGGGCCGGGCCACCACGCCGCCATCGTGGTGATCGAGGCGCAGGCGCCGCAGGATGCGGGCGCCTATCGCGCGCGGCTGGCCGGGCTGCCGGGGCTCAGCCATGTGACCGTGGAAACACGCCAAACGCGTTGACTCCGAACGGCCCCTCTGTATAAGTCCGCGCCTCTCGCCCGCGGGCCATCTCGCGGGCGCAATCCATTTTGCTATAAGTCCAAGGCGCAACGATGTACGCGGTGATCAAAACCGGCGGAAAGCAGTACCGGGTCCAAGCCGGTGACCTGCTGGTCGTCGAAAAGCTCGACGGTGAACCCGGTGCGGAAGTCGCGTTCGGCGACGTCCTGATGCTGGGCGACGGCGAGGCCGTGACGGTCGGCGCCCCGCTGGTCGACGGCGCGAAGGTCTCCGCCACCCTGATCGAAACCCGCAAGGGCGAGAAGGTGAAGATCTTCAAGAAGATCCGCCGCCAGGGCTATCGCCGCACCCGCGGTCACCGCCAGTCGGAAACCGTGCTGCGCGTCACCGCCATCGACGGCGCCGGCAAGTCGGCCAAGTGGGACGGCAAGGTCGACCTGACCTCCAAGGCCCTGCTGGACGCGCGCGCGCGCAACCTGAAGAACGTGGTCGCCGAGCTGGAAGCCGCCGCGGCTCCGGTCGCCGAAGCGCCGGCCAAGAAGGCCGCGCCGAAAAAGGCCGCCGCCCCGAAGGCCGAAGGCGAAGCGAAGGCTGCGCCGAAGAAGGCCGCCAAGAAGTCCGACGACGCCGCCGAATAAGCGCGTCCCAGAAGAGTTAGGAGAGAGCTATGGCTCACAAGAAATCCGGCGGCTCCTCGCGCAACGGTCGCGACTCGGCCGGCCGCCGCCTTGGCGTCAAGAAGTTCGGCGGCGAAGCCGTCGTCGGCGGCAACATCATCGTGCGCCAGCGCGGCACCAAGTTCTTCGCCGGCGAGAACGTCGGCATGGGCAAGGACCATACGCTTTTCGCCACCGCCGCGGGTTCGGTGAAGTTCGTCACCAAGCGTGACGACCGTACCTACGTGAACGTGGTCGTGCCGCAAGCGGCCGAATAATCAGGCGAACCTCTTGAAACCGGGTTCGCCGCAAGGCGATCCGGGCAGGAAGCTTCCGAGGGGGAGTCCGGACCGCCGGACTCCCCCTCTTCGTTTTCTGCAACAGGCCCCGACAGAGGGCCGGGAGGTACGCGATGTGCGCGATCGAACTGGAGCCCGTCATCACCACGCAGCGTCTGCGGCTGCGTAAGCCCCGCCGCAGCGACGCAGCCCGATTGGCGACCTACGCCAACGACTTCGACGTGGCCCGCATGACCACGGCCATGCCCTATCCCTATGGCGTGGAGCACGCCGAGGGCTTTCTGGAAAAGGCCAGCGAGGCCGATCCGGCCAACGAGGCGGTGTTCGTCATCGACCATCCCGAGCATGGGGCGATCGGCGTGCTGGGCTTCCATGCCAAGGACGGCGGCGAGCGCGAGATGGGCTACTGGATCGGCCGGCCGCACTGGGGCGAAGGCTTCGCCACCGAGGCGGCGCAGGGCGCGCTGGTCTGGGCGCACCAGGCCTGGGGCCGGCGCTACATGCGCGCGGGCCACTTCGCCGACAACCCGGCCTCGGGCCAGGTGCTGTGCAAGGCCGGCTTCCTCTACACCGGGGACGTCGAACTGCGCAGCAGCGTGGCGCGCGGCGGCCAGGCCACGCCGACGCGGATGATGGTGTGGCTGGCGTAGAACTCTCCTCCCCTGCTTTAGCGGGGGAGGAAAAGATCAACCCGACCGCATGCGATCGCCCTCGACCTGCGTCCCTCTGTGTTACAAAAGGCCCCGATGAAGTTTCTCGACCAGTGCAAGATCTATATCCGCTCCGGGAACGGCGGCGGCGGCGCTGTGTCGTTCCGGCGCGAGAAGTACATCGAGTACGGCGGCCCTGACGGCGGCGACGGCGGCAAGGGGGGCGATGTCTGGATCGAGGCGGTCGATGGGCTGAACACCCTGATCGACTATCGCTACCAGCAGCACTTCAAGGCCGGGACCGGCATCCACGGCATGGGCCGCAACCGCCATGGCGCGGCCGGCGAGGACGTGGTGCTGAAGGTGCCGGTCGGCACCGAGGTCCTCGACGAAGACAAGGAAACCCTGATCGCCGACATGGACACGCCCGGCAAGCGGCTGCTCCTGCTGCGCGGCGGCAATGGCGGCTGGGGCAACGACCGCTTCAAGGGGCCGATCAACCAGGCGCCGCGCCACGCCAATCCCGGCCAGGAGGGCGAGGAGCGCTGGATCTGGCTGCGGCTGAAGCTGATCGCCGATGTCGGGCTGGTCGGCCTGCCCAACGCCGGCAAGTCGACCTTCCTGGCCGCGGCCAGCGCCGCCAAGCCGAAGATCGCCGACTATCCGTTCACCACGCTCGCCCCCAATCTCGGCATGGTCGACCTCTCGCCCAGCGAGCGTTTCGTACTGGCCGACATCCCCGGCCTGATCGAAGGCGCCTCCGAAGGCGCCGGGCTGGGCACGCGCTTCCTGGGCCACGTGGAGCGGACCGCGGTGCTGATCCACCTGGTCGACGCCACCCAGACCGACGTGGCCGAAGCCTGGCGCACGGTGCGCGCCGAGCTGGAAGCCTATGGCGAGGACCTGGGCGACAAGACCGAGATCGTCGCGCTCAACAAGATCGACGCCCTGGACGACAGCGTCATCGAGATGCAGCGTGAGGCGCTGGAGGAGGCGGTCGGCGGCAAGGTGCGGCTGGTCTCCGGCGTCTCGGGCAAGGGGGTGACCGAACTGCTCCGCGAGGCCTATGGCATGGTCCGCGACCGCAAGGCCCAGGTCGCCGAAGAAGAGGCCGAGCAGTCCGGCGGGGCGGGCTGGACGCCGTGACGGGCCTGGACCGCGCCCGCAGGATCGTCGTCAAGGTCGGCTCGGCCCTGGTCGCGGGCGAGGCCGGGCCGGACACCGCATGGTTGGCGGCCTTCGCCGCCGATCTGGCCCGGTTGCGCGCGCGCGGCCAGCAGGTGCTGGTGGTCTCGTCCGGCTCCATCGCCCTGGGGCGCCATCGGCTGGGCATGGGGCGGCGCAAGCTGACCCTGCCCGAGAAGCAGGCCTGCGCGGCGGCCGGCCAATCGGCCCTGATGCGCGCCTGGGAAGAGGCGCTGGAGCCCCACGGCCTGACCGCGGCCCAGGTGCTCATCACCAAGAACGACACCGAGATGCGCCGCCGCTGGCTGAACGCCCACGCGACGCTCTCGACCCTCTTGTCCCTGGGCGTCGTGCCGGTGGTCAACGAGAACGACACCGTCGTCACCGAGGAGATCCGCTACGGCGACAACGACCGGCTGGCCGCGCGGGTCGCCCAGATGATCGGCGCCGAGGTGCTGGTGCTGCTGTCGGACATCGACGGGCTCTACACCGCCGACCCGCGCAGCGATCCGGCCGCCCGGCGCCTGCCGCGCATCGAGCGCCTGACCCCGGAGATCGAGGCCATGGCCGGCGGGGCGAACGCCGCGGCCGGGGTCGGCACCGGCGGCATGGCCACCAAGATCATGGCCGCGCGCATCGCCCAGTCCGCCGGCTGCGCCACCATCATCACGCTCGGCCGCCGCCCGGCGCCGCTGGCGGCCATCGAGGCCGGCGAAGCGGCCACGGTGATCGAGCCCGCCCTCTCGGCGGCGGCCGCCTACAAGGCGTGGATCGCCGGGTCGCTGGCCACGGCCGGGGCGCTGGTGATCGACGACGGCGCGGCCCGCGCCCTGGCCGGCGGCAAGAGCCTGCTGGCCGCCGGGGTGAAGGCGGTGTCGGGCCGGTTCGACAAGGGCGATGCGGTGCGCATCATCGACGAGGCGGGCCGCGAGATCGGCCGGGGCCTGGCCCGCTACGATTCGGCCGACGCCGAGAAGATCTGCGGCCTGAAGTCCGGCGCCATCGAGGCGGCCCTGGGCTTCACCTATGGCCCGATGGTCCATGCCGACGACCTGGCCCTGGCGGCGCGGGCGTCGGCCTGACGATCTGCGGATTTGCGACAGGGCTTCAAGGAGCCTAGTAAACCTCAAACCGAGCATTAGGGCGCAATGGACGACGCGGCGGCGAGAGCGAAGATTCAGACGGGCGCGGGCAGGCTGGAGGCGCTGGCCGCCGGCATGCCGATCCCGTTCGGCGGCGACCGCGTGGCCTATGTCTCCGAAGCCCTGGCCAGCGCCTTCAAGCCCGGCGACCGGCTGGTGGTGGTGCAGGAGAGCGGCGACCTGCTGCATGTGCCCGCCGCCGTCCAGGCCATCGCCGCCGGGGCGGTCGGCCGCGCCCACGCCGCCTTCGGCAAGCTGGCCGAGGTGTCCGACCAGGCGATCACCGCCTTCTTCGACGCCTTCGCCGCCAACCTGGCCGACGAGGGCGCCTGGAGCGCCATCGCCAGGGCCAATGCGGACGATGTCGAGCGGGCCAGGGCGCGCGGGCGCTCCACCACGCGCCTGGCCGTCAGCGAGGCGATGCGCGCCGACATGATCGCCGGCCTGCAGGTCTGGCGCGACACCCAAGGCGGCCGCGGGCGCATCGTCGAACAGGTGGCCCACGAGGGCTGGAGCGTCGATCAGGTCGCAGCCCCCCTGGGCGTGGTGGGTTTCGTGTTCGAGGGCCGGCCCAACGTCTTCGCCGACGCCACCGGCGTGCTGCGCACCGGCAACACCGTGGTCTTCCGCATCGGCTCCGACGCGCTGGGCACCGCGCGCGCCATCGTCGAGCACGCCCTGGACCCGGCCCTGGAGGCCGCCGGCCTGCCGCCCGGTTCGGCAGCCCTGGTCGACAGCCCCGAACATGCGGCCGGCTGGGCGATGTTCTCCGATCCGCGCCTGGCCCTGGCGGTGGCGCGCGGCTCCGGCCCGGCGGTGGCCCAGCTCGGCGCCATCGCCCGCCAGGCCGGGACGCCGGTCAGCCTGCACGGCACGGGCGGCGCCTGGATGGTGGCCGCCGCCGACGCCGATCCGGCCCGGCTGAAGGCGGTCGTCTATCATTCGCTGGACCGCAAGGTCTGCAACACGCTCAATGTCTGCGCCATCGTGCGCGCGGCCGCCCCGACGCTGGTCCCGGCCTTCCTGGACGCGCTCGACCTGGCCGGCGAGCGGCGCAAGGGCGTCAAGCTGCATGTGGTCGAGGGCGGCGAGACCGCCCTGCCCGAGGCCTGGCGCCAGGCCCGCGTCCTGGTCGGCCGCGCCGAAGGGCCGGTCGAGGAGCCCAAGGTCGAGCTGCTGGCGCAAAGCCGGCTCGGCCATGAATGGGAGTGGGAGGAGACGCCGGAACTGGCCCTGGTGCTGGTGGACTCGGTGGACGAGGCGGTGGCGCTGTTCAACCGCTACAGCCCGCAGTTCGCCGCCACCCTGGTCTCGCAGGACCCCGCCCTGCACGAGCGGTTCTATGCGAGCGTCAACGCCCCCTTCGTCGGCGACGGCTTCACCCGCTGGGTCGACGGCCAGTTCGCCCTCAGCCGCCCGGAGCTTGGCCTTTCCAACTGGGAGAACGGCCGGCTGTTCGCGCGCGGCGGGGTGCTGTCGGGAGACGGGGTGTTCACCGTCCGCGCCCGCGTGCGCCAGAGCGACCGCAACATCGACCGCAACCCCGCCACGGCCAAGACGCTTTGACCGCCACAGACGCCCCAGGGAACGCGCATGTGGTTCGCGGGCGCGGCTAGGCGCCGGCCCGTCGCCGGCCGGCCCGCGGCCCTTCGTCTCGGCTTCACCCTGGAGCCGGGCATGCGCGTCGGCCTCTATGGCGGCTCGTTCAATCCGGCCCACGAGGGCCACGCCCACGTCGCCGAGACGGCGCGGCGGCGGCTGGGCCTGGACCGGGTGATCTGGCTGGTCTCGCCGCAGAACCCGCTGAAATCCAGCCACGAGACCGCGCCGCTGGCCGAGCGGATGGCCGGGGCGCGCAAGGCGGCGCGCGGGCGCAGCATGATCGTCAGCGACGCCGAGACGCGCTTCGGCTCGCAATACACCGTCGACACCCTGCGGGCCTTGAAGGCGCGGTTTCCGGGGGTGCAGTTCGTCTGGATCATGGGCGCCGACAGCCTGGCCAGCTTCCACCGCTGGCGCGGCTGGACCCAGATCATGGCCGAGGTTCCGGTCGCCGTGGTCTCGCGGCCCTGGATCTCGCTGAAGAGCCGCTCCTCGCCCGCCGCGCGCCGGTTCGCCGCCGCCCGCGCCCCGATCCAGCAGGCCAGGCTGCTGCCCGGAAGCGACCCGCCGCGCTGGGTGTTCCTGACCGGGCCGCTGAATTTCCAGTCCTCCACCCTGCTGCGCGAACGCATGGGAAGAGGCCGCGGCTGACGAGTTCGCGACGGCGGGCTGACCCGGGCCGCCATTCGTGCTATGGCTGCTCCAGCGAGGCAACAAAGGAGCGACCCCGCTGAGCCCTGACCCTGCGCCTAGCGCGCACGAAGCCCCGGTTCCCGCGGCTTCCACCGACCCCGAGGCGAGTATCACCGCCCTGGGCGATCTGATCCTGCAGCGCCTGGACGACGACAAGGCGCAGGACGTGGTCTTCATCGACCTGAAAGGCAAGAGCGCCGTGGCCGACGCCCTGATCGTGGCGTCCGGGCGTTCGCACCGTCACGTCGGCGCCATGGCCGATCACCTGCTGCGCGCCCTGAAGGAGCACGGCCACGGCAAGGCGCGGGTCGAAGGCCTGCCGCACTGCGACTGGGTGCTGATCGACACCGGCGACGTGATCATCCACCTGTTCCGTCCCGAGGTGCGCCAGTTCTACAACATCGAGAAGATCTGGTCGGTCGACGCCCCGCACCGCACGCAGGCGAGCTGATCGTCCCCCGTAAGTGTCGAATGCTCGGGCGGGTGTCATCCCGGTTTCGGCGAAGCCGAAGACCGGGACCCATGATCGCCTGATCTTGGATGCTGGGGCGCGGTTCGAGCCCTGTCCTGTCCCATCCGGTGTTCATAGGTCCCGGACAAGCGCTGCGCGCTTTCCGGGATGACACCGCACAGGAGCCCAGCTTCAACTCCGCCGGCCGTGCGCAATCACTGGCTCCGAGGGGGAGCATCTCGTTGGTGACGCCTGCATGAAGATCACCCTCCTCGCCATCGGGCGGCTGGCCCGCTCGCCGGAAGTCGAGCTGGTGAAGCTCTATGTCGACCGGGCGAGCGCCGCCGGGCGGGCGCTGGGCCTGGGGCCGGTCGAGGTGGTCGAGGTCGAGGCGAGGAAGCCCGGCAAGGCGGCCGAGGCCGAGGTGCTGCGCCCGCACCTGGAAGGCGCTCACGTCATCGCCTGCGACGAGCATGGGGCCGCGCGGCCCTCGCGCGTCTTCGCCGCCGAGATCGGCCGGCTGCGCGACGACGGGGTGCGGCGGCTG
>MEEW01000041.1 GCA_001724985.1 Phenylobacterium sp. SCN 69-14 | reverse complement strand
GATGAAGAACTCGGTGTCGTGCGCCAGGCTCTGGCCGTACATGGTGTGCAGCATGGCGTGGCCGGTGCGGTCGGCCGCCGCGCAGGTGCGCTGGATCGGCGCCTCGCCGAAGTTGCGGGTCATGCCGCCGAAGGCGCGCTGGTAGATCTTGCCTTCCGGCGTGCGCGAGAAGGGCACGCCCCAGTGCTCCAGCTCGTAGACCGCGGCCGGCGCGTTGCGGCACAGGTATTCGATGGCGTCCTGGTCGCCCAGCCAGTCCGACCCCTTGACGGTGTCGTACATGTGCCAGCGCCAGTCGTCCTGGCCCATATTGCCGAGGCTGGCCGAGATGCCGCCCTGGGCCGCCACGGTATGGGAGCGGGTCGGGAAGACCTTGGTGATGCAGGCGGTCTTCAGGCCGGCCTGGGCGCAGCCCAGCGCCGCGCGCAGGCCGGAGCCCCCGGCCCCGACCACCACCACGTCGAACTTGTGATCGATGAACTCGTAGCTCGCCATGGGATCAGACAGCGCCTCCCAGCGCGACCTTGAGAATGGAGAACACCGCCAGGGCGCCGAACAGCACGCAGGCGAAGAGGTTGAGCAGCAGCAGGGCCGCGCGGTTCAGGTTGTTTTCGATATAGTCCTCGATGACCACGCGCAGGCCCGCGCTCATGTGCAGGTACGAGGTGACCACCAGCAGGACCAAGAGGGTCGGGTTCACCAGCGAGGACTGTAGCCAGGCGACCGCGCCGGCATGGTCGAGGCGCGCAAGCTGCAGGGCGGCGAAGACGCCCCACAGCAGCAGCGGGATGAGGGCGGCGGCCGAGACGCGCTCGGAAATCCAGTGGCCGACGCCGTGCTTGGCGGCGCCGAGGCCGCGGGCGCGGCTAAGGGCGGTGCGGAAATCCGACATCAGAGCGCTCCGGTCATGGCGGCGATGATCCAGACGACCAGGGTCGCGGCGACGGCGAAGGCGATGCAGACCATCGCGCCCATGCTGGCGGTCTGCACCTTGTAGCCGCGGCCCACGTCCCAGATCAGGTGCTGGACGCCCTTGGCCAGGTGGAAGAAGGCCGACAGGGTCAGGCCGAACATCACGATCTTGCCCGGGAACGAGCCGAGGATCGCCTTGAACGTCCCATAGGCCTCCGGCCCGGCCGCCAGGCACAACGCCCACAGGGCCAGCAGCAGGCCGCCGCCATAGAGGGCGCAGCCGGTGGCGCGGTGCATGATCGACGTGACCATGGTCACGTGCCAGCGCCATATCGTCGTGTGCGGCGAAAGCGGCCGTTCGCGGGGTGCGTAGGTCATGGACGTTCCAAGCTGGAAGAAGCGGCTCCGCTTTTAAGCCGCCGCCTTCGGGTGTCAACGAAGGCGCAGTCCGAGCCCAGTTTGAGCTGCGACCTCCCCTTCGCCAGCGCCGAAGTTTCGGCGCTTTTTCCTGTGATGCAATGCGTCTTTCCCGTAATCATCCTTCGCGGGAGACGAAGGATGCGGTTCGACCTGACAGACCTGCGGCTGTTCTGCGAGGTGACGGACGCCGGTTCGATCACCCGCGGAGCCGAGCGCTGCGCCCTGGCGCTGGCCGCCGCCTCCACCCGCATCCGCAACATGGAGGAGGCCCTGGGCGCGCCGCTGCTGGAGCGCTCGCGCCAGGGGGTGACGCCGACCCCGGCCGGCCGCACCCTGCTCAAGCACGCCCGCACCATCCTTTCCCAGACCGCCCGGCTGCGCGAGGACCTGGGCGCCTTCGCCGGCGGGCTGTCGGGCGAGGTGCGGCTGCTGGCCAACACCAACGCCCTGACCGAGTTCCTGCCGGAAGCCTTGAGCCGCTTCCTGGCCGAGCATCCGCACGTCAGCATCAATCTGGAGGAACGGCTGTCCGACGAGATCGTCGGGCTGGTGGCCGAGGGCGTCGGCGACATCGGCATCGTCGCCGGCACGGTGGACATGGGCAGCCTGCAGACCTTCCCCTTCCGTTCGGACCGTTTCGTGGTGGTGGCCGGCGCCATGAACCCTCTGGCCCAGCGCCAGGCCATGACCTTCGCCGACGTGCTGGACTACGACCTGGTGGGGCTGGACCGGGCCAGTTCGCTGCAACGCTTCCTGTCGGCCAAGGCGGGGCGGGAAGGAAAGCCCCTGCGGCTGCGGGTGCAGCTCCGCAGCTTCGACGCCGTCTGCCGGCTGGTCGAGTGCGGCGTCGGTATCGGCATCGTGCCCGAGACCACCGCCCGCCGCGCCGCGCGCACCATGGCCCTGGCCGCCATCGACCTGACCGACGATTGGGCGCGGCGCGAACTGACCATCTGCGTGCGCAGCCTGGAGGGCCTGGCCCCCTACGCCCGCGAACTGGTCGACAGCCTGCGGGCCGGCGGAGCGCCCCTCTAGCCCGCCTCCTCCAGCCAGTCGGCCGAGCGCATCTCCTGCAGGCGCGAGGCGGTGCGCTCGAATTCGAAGGCGCCGTCGCCCTCGGGATAGAGGGCCGTCGGCTCGGCCTGGGCCAGGACGATCAGCTTGGCCCGCGCCTCGTAGAGCGCGTCGATCAGGATCACGAACCGCCGCGCCTCCTCGCGCCGGGCCGGGGTCAGCCTGGGCACGTCCTCCAGGAAGACGGTGTGGAACCGCTCGGCGATGGCCAGGTAGTCGTTCGGCCCCAGGGCCACGGCGCAGAGGCTGGCGAAGCTGGCGCGGACCTGGCCGCCCTGGGCGTGGGGCAGGTGGACCTTGCGGCCCAACACCTCCAGGGTCTCGCCGACCTCGTCCTCGCCGCCCAGCATGTCGCGCCACAGGGCCATGAAGCTGCGGGCGTTGTCGGGATCGTTGGGCGAGAACCAGGTTCCGGCCGCCCGCAGCCGGTCGAGCCGGTAGTCGTGCGGGCCGGCCACGCTCACCACCTCGACCCGGCTTTTCAGCAGTTCGATGAACGGCAGGAAGAGCTGGCGGTTGATGCCGTCCTTGTAGAGCTGGTCGGGCGTCCGGTTGGAGGTCGCCACCAGGGTCACGCCGCGCGCGAACAGCGCCTCGAACAGCCGGCCCAGGATCATGGCGTCGGCGATGTCGGTGACCTGGAACTCATCGAAGCAGAGCAGCCGCGCTTCCCCCGCGACCACGTCGGCGACCGGCGGGATCGGATCGTCGCCCTTGTGCTGGCCGAATTTCGCCTTGCGGGCGGCCGCGTCGCCCTTGCGCCAGGCGTCGATCAGCCGGTGGACCTCGCCCATGAAGACGTGGAAGTGGACCCGCCGCTTCTTCTCCACCGGCGCATTGGCGAAGAAGAGGTCCATCAGCATGGACTTCCCGCGCCCGACCGGCCCGACCAGATAGACCCCGCGCTGGCTCTCCGGCTTCCTGAAGAAGGCCGTGAAGCCGCTGGGCTCGGCGGCGGCGAGGTCGCCCTCCAGCCGCACGAGGGCGGCCAGGGCGGCGGCCTGGGCCGGGTCGGGACGAATCTCGCCCTGCGCCAGGCGGGCGTCATAGGCGGCTTGCAAGGGCGACGGCATCGCCTCCGCCTAGCCTGGGCGGACGCTGGTCTCAAGCAGAAGGCGCCGGCGAGGGAACGCCGCGGCGCGCTCGAGGGTTGGTTCCGTCGTATCCTGCGTAATGGAGTCCGCCATGGCCGCGAAAGACAGTCGCGTCGATGAGACCGCATCGCTCCGTTCGGAGCCCGACCTCAGCCCCGCCGAACTGGACAGCCTGGAATTCGAGGCCGAGGGAGGCCGCAAGGGCGTGGGCCGCCGGGCCGAACCCCATCCCGCCGACCGCGAACACGGCGCCAAGACCCGCCGCCGCAGCAAGGACATCGTCAGCGGCCGCCCGTTCTCGGGCTAGGTCTTCAACCCCAGTTCCTGGCGCACGTAGCGATAGGTTTCGCGCTTCTCGCAGGCGCAGCCGCGCATCTTGCCGTCCTTGGTCCACCAGATCAGGGTGGGATAGGCGAAGTCGATCCCGTTGGCCTTCAGCAGCGGCTGGAGATCGTCGACCATCTTGCGGCCGGCCTCGACCACCGCGGTGCGGGCCATGTCGCCGTCGGCCGGGGCGATCCCCGCCCCTGTCCAGGCCTCGGCGGGGGTGGCCTCCCACCGCTGCAGCAGCGCCCAGGAGCGGTTCAGCCACAGCTCGGCCACCGTGGCCCGCTCGGCCGCGGTCGACTTGGGCACGCCGTTGTAGTCGCGCCGGGCGATCTCGATCACCCGGGTGTCGACCTCGGCGGCCTGCAGCAGCGGGAACTCCTCGGCCATGTAGCGCACGCAGTCGGGGCAGGTGCGGAACGAGACCATGTAGAGCTTCGGCCCGGTCTTGCCGGGCGAGACCCAGCCGGAGGTCTCGAGGATCCTGGCGATCTCGTCCTGGTGGCGGGTGATGGTCTTGGGCCGCCAGCGCAGGTCGTAGTTCCACCAGGCCCATCCGCCGCCGCCCGCCAGGGCGACCACCAGGATCAGCACCGCCCACAACTGGAACCGCTTCATCGAACCTCCGCCGCGCTTTGACGCCAGGGTAGGACCATCACCGCATGGTGGGAATGACGAAGGCCGAATCGGCCTGGGCGTCGCCCTCGGGCCAGCGGGCGGTCACCGTCTTGACCTTGGTCCAGAACCGCACGCCCTCCATGCCGTGCTGGTTCGCATCGCCGAAGGCGCTGCGCTTCCAGCCGCCGAAGGTGTGATAGGCGACCGGCACCGGGATCGGCACGTTGATCCCGACCATGCCGACATTGACTCTGGCGGCGAACTCGCGCGCGGCGCGGCCGTTGCGCGTGAAGATGGCCACGCCGTTGCCGTACTGGTGGCTGGACGGCAGGGCCAGGGCTTCCTCGAAGCTCTCGGCGCGGACGATCTGCAGCACCGGGCCGAAGATCTCCTCCTCATAGGTCTTCATGCCGGGCTTGACCTGGTCGAACAGGCTGGGGCCGATGAAGAAGCCTTTTTCGTAGCCCTGCAGCGAGAAGCCGCGGCCGTCGATCACCAGTTCGGCCCCCTCGTCGACCCCGACCTGGATGTAGTCGGCGATCTTCCGGCGATGGGCCGCGCTGACCACCGGGCCGTACTGGGCGGCGGCGTCGGTCGAGACCCCGACCTTCAGGGTCTCCAGCTCGGCCTGGACGCGCTCGCGGATCGCATCGGCGGTTTTGGCGCCGACCGGCACGACCACCGGAAGCGCCATGCAGCGCTCTCCGGCCGAGCCGTAGGCCGAGCCGACCAGGTCCTTGACCGTCTGGTCGAGGTCGGCGTCGGGCATGACGATCCCGTGGTTCTTGGCGCCGCCCATGGCCTGGACGCGCTTCCCGTTCGCCGTCCCGGTCCGGTAGACATAGTGGGCGATGTCGGACGAGCCGACGAAGCTGACCGCCGCGATGGCCGGATGCTCCAGTATGGCGTCCACCGCCGCCTTGTCGCCGTGCACCACGCTCAGCACCCCGGCGAGGTCCATGCCGAGGTTCGCGCCCGCCTCCATGAACAGCTCGGCCAGCCGCACCGGGACGCTGGGGTCCTTTTCCGACGGCTTGAGGATGAAGGTGTTGCCGACCGCAACGGCCACTCCGAACATCCACATCGGGATCATGGCCGGGAAGTTGAACGGGGTGATCCCAGCGACCACGCCCAGCGGCTGGCGCATCGAATAGACGTCGATGCCGGGGCCGGCGCCTTCGGTGTACTCGCCCTTCAGCGCATGGGGGATACCGCAGGCGAACTCGATCACCTCCAGCCCGCGCTGGATGTCGCCCTTGGAGTCGGCGATGACCTTGCCGTGCTCGGAGGACAGCAGGGCGGCCAGTTCGTCCATGCGCGCCTCGACCAGGCGCTTGAACTCGAACATCACCCGCGCCCGGCGCTGGGGATTGGTCGCCGCCCAGGGACCCTGCGCCGCCAGCGCCGCCTGCACCGCGGCGTCAAGCTCGGCCGGCGTGGCCAGGGCGACTTTTGCCTGCACCTCGCCGGTATTGGGGTCGAAGACCTCGCCGAAGCGGCCCGAAGCGCCAGCCTGGGCCTTGCCGGCGATGAAATGCTGAATGTCGCGCATGATGACCTTTCTAGGCCTGCGTGGGCCGGGTGGGTAGTCCTGACGCCAGGGCAGGCCACGCCGCCGGCTTGCCCGCGGGCGGGGCGCCGTCGCATTCTGCCGGCGATGACGACCCTCGCCCCCGCCGCCGCCGACGCGCCCGCGAAGACGGCCTATCACGACCACATCATCGACGTGCTGATCGCCGAGCGGGCGCCGCGGCTGTCGGGCGGGCCGCTATGGCCGCTCGTGCGCCCGCCGCTCTATCGGATGCTCGACTACGGCAAGGCCCGCGCCATGGCCGACGCCATCGCCCCCCTGCCGGGCCGCGCTGCGCTGGACTACGTCTCGGACCTGCTGGCGGTGAAGGTGCAGGCGCGGGGGCTGGAGCATGTACCCGCGTCGGGGCGCGCCCTGCTGATCTGCAACCATCCGACCGGAATCGCCGACGGCGTGGCGGTCTATGACGCGATCCGCCCGCTGCGGCCGGACATCTGTTTCTACGCCAATTCCGACGCCCACCGCGTCGCGTCCCGCTTCGACGAGGTGCTGATCCCGGTGGAGTGGGTGGAGGAAAAGCGCACCCGCGAGCGGACTCGCCTGACCCTGCAGCTCACCCGCCAGGCCATGGAGGAAGAACGGCCGTTGATGATCTTCCCGGCCGGGCGCCTGGCCCGCCGCGGGGCGGACGGCGCGCTCTCCGATCCCGAATGGATGGCGACCGCGATCTCGCTGGCCCGCAAGTACGACGCGCCGGTGGTGCCGATGCACCTGGCCGGGCCCTGGTCGACCCTGTTCCATTTCTTCAACCGCTTCTCGCAGGAACTGCGGGACATCACCCTGTTCCACGAACTGCTGAACAAGCGTGGCCGCAGCTTCGCCCTGACCATCGGACCGGCCATCGCGCCGGACGCGCTGGACGCCGATGCGGGGGCCGCGACCCAGGCGCTGAAGACCTATGTCGAGCGCGTGCTGCCGCACGATCCGGGGAGAGCCTTTGCATGATCACCCCCTCAGAGGGCGAATTCCGCCTGGACGACGAAGCGGCCACCGCCCGCCTGGGCGCGGCCATCGCGGCCGAACTGAAGGCTCACGAGGCGGTCTGCCTGACCGGGCCGCTGGGGGCGGGCAAGTCGACCCTGGCCCGCGCCCTGGTCCGCGCCCTGACCACGCCCGGCGAGGACGTGCCGAGCCCGACCTTCACCATCGTCCAGTTCTACGAGGGCCCGCGCCTGAAGGTCGCGCACTTCGACCTCTACCGGCTTTCCTCGCCCGACGAGGCCTATGAGATCGGTCTGGACGAGGCGCTGGACGACGGCGCGGCGGTGATCGAATGGCCCGAGCGGCTGGAGGGCCATCTGCCCCCCGATCGACTTGATGTAGAGATCGTGGTCGACGAATCGCCGGATGGCGGGGACGCGCGCCGCGCCCGGCTGGTTCCCGCCGGCGCGTGGGAAGGACGTGGGCTTGAGTTCCGATCGTGAGCGCCGCAAGGCGCAGTTCCTGACGGCGCACGGCTATGGCGAGGCCCGGCGCGAACCGCTGAGCGGCGACGCCTCGACCCGCGCCTACGAGCGCCTGCACATGCCCGGCGGGCCCAGCCTGATCTTCATGGACCAGCCGCCCTCGGCCGAGACCGCCCCTTGCCCGCCGGACGCCACCGCCGAGGAACGCAAGGCGGCCGGCTACAACGCCCTGGCCCGCCTGGCCGCCGGCCGGGTGGAGGCCTTCGTGACGATCGCCGAGTGGCTGCGCGCCCAGGGGCTGTCGGCGCCGGCCATCCTGGCCCATGACGCGCCCGACGGCCTGGCGGTGCTGGAGGACCTGGGCGATGATCTCTTCGCGCGGCTGATCGAAGCCGGCCAGGACGAGGCGCCGCTCTATGACGACGCCATCGAGGCGCTGGTCCTGCTGCATTCGGTGACGCCGCCCGCGCACCTGGAAGCGCAGGGGCTTTCCTGGCCGCTGCTCAGCTATGACGACCTGGCCCTGAAGACCGCGGGCGACATCCTGCCCGAATGGCTGCCCCGGCTGCGCCCGGAACTCCATTTCAGCGACCAAGCCCTGGCCGAGTGGGAAGCCGTCTGGGCGCCGATCCGCGCCCGCGGCGCGCAGGGCGCCACGGTGTTCTGCCATCGCGACTATCACGCCGAGAACCTGATCTGGCTGCCGGACCGTTCGGGCGCGGCGCGGGTCGGGCTGCTGGACTTCCAGGACGCGGTCGTCGCCCATCCGGCCTGGGACATGTCCATGCTGCTGCACGACGCGCGGCGCGATATCTCGCCGGCGCTGGAAGCCCGGTGCCTGGCCCGCTACTTCGCCCTGCGGCCAGGCCTGGATTCGGCGCGGTTCCTGGCCGACTATCATGCGCTCGGGGCGCTCAACATCGTCCGGATCATCGGCATCTTCGCCCGCCTGACGACCCGCGACGGCAAGCCGCGCTACGAAGCTTTTCTGCCGCGGTTGTGGGGCTATCTGGACCGCTGCCTAGCCGATCCCACGCTGGGCGACCTCAAGGCGTGGTTCGACCGCCACGTCCCGGTGGAGGCGCGCCGATGAGCCGGATCAAGACCGCCATGGTGCTGGCCGCCGGCCTCGGCACGCGCATGCGCCCGCTGACCGAGACCACGCCCAAGGCGCTGGTCACGCTCGCCGGCAAGCCGCTGATCGACCACGTGCTGGACCGGCTGGTCGCGGCCGGGATCGAGACCGCCGTGGTCAATGTCCACCACTTCGCCGACCAGATGGAAGCGCATCTGGCCACGCGGAAGGACCTCGAGATCCGCATCTCCGACGAGCGCGCCGCCCTGCTCGACTCCGGCGGCGGGATCAAGCATGCGCGCCCGCTGCTGGGCGACGATCCGATCATGGTGGCCAACATCGACTCGCTGTGGATCGAGGGCGAGACCCCGGCCCTGGAGAGCCTCAAGGCCGCCTGGGACCCCGAGCTGATGGACCTCTGCCTGCTGCTGGTCCGCCGCGGCCATGGCCTCGGCTTCGAGGGGCCTCAGGGCTTCTTCCGCGACGACGCCGGCCGCCTGGTCCATTCGGCCAAGCCGCAGCCGCCGACGCCCTACGCCAATGTCGGCTTCCAGATCCTCAAGCCGCAGGTGCTGGACGGCGAGCCGGACCGCGCCTTCTCCATCGTCCCGGTCTGGTGGCGGCTCTCCGCCGAGGGCCGCCTGTTCGGCGCGGTCATGGACGGCTTCTGGATGCACGTCGGCGACCCCGCGGCCCGGGAGGCTGCCGAGGCGAGGCTGCGGTGAACGGGCGCAGTCAAAAGGTGTCATCCCGGAAAGCGCGCAGCGCTTGTCCGGGAGCTATGAACACAGGTGGGGGCGGAATACGGCTCGAACCGCGCCCGACTTCCTTCGATCAGGCGACAATGGGTCCCGGTCTTCGGCTGCGCCGAAACCGGGATGACACCTGCTCAAGGGCGCTAGCCCTCCCCCAAGCGGGGAGGATCTTGAGGCCATGACCGACCTCTTCGCCCGCCCGGGCCCGCGGTGGTTCAGCATTCCGGCGCATCGGCCGTTCGTGCAGGACCTGGCGGCCGGGATTCATGACGCCCTGGCGCCGCTGGGGCCGGACGCGCTGTCGCAGGCGATCATCCTGACGCCCACCCGGCGCGGCGCGCGGACGTTGGCCGACGCCTTCATTGCGGCTGGGCGCNGCCGCCATCGGCCCCCTGCGCCGCCGCTTCGAACTGGCCCGGCTGGTCAAGGCGCACGAGCGCGAACTGGGCCGCGAGCTGGACGCCGCCGGCGCGCTCGAACTGGCCGAGGCCCTGGGCGGCTTTCTCGACAGCCTGCAGATCGAGGAGGTGTCGGGCGAAGGCCTGGCCGAACTGGTGGGCGCGGACCTCGCCGAACACTGGCGCATCAGCCGCGAGTTCCTGGGGATGGCCCTGGTCGAATGGCCCCGGCGCCTGGCGGAGCTGGGCTTCGTGGACGTCTCGCAACGGCGCGTGGCCCTGCTGCGCAGGCTGGGCGAGGCCTGGCGCGAGCGCCCGCCGCAGGGCGTTCTGATCGCCGCCGGCTCGACCGGCACGGCGCCGGCCACCGCCGACCTGCTGGCCGTGATCGCCGCCGCCCCGCGCGGCTGCGTGGTCCTGCCGGGCCTGGACGACAGCCTGGCCGAAAGCGCGTGGATCGAGGTCGGCGAGCAGCATCCCCAGGGCGCCATGCGCCGCCTGCTGCACCGGGCCGGGGTCGAGCGGCGCGACGTCATGGACTGGCCCGCCTCCTTCACCCTCGATTCGCGCGGGCGCTGGCGGCGGCGGATCATTAACGAGGCCCTGCGCCCGGCCGAGCGCACCGCCGACTGGCTGTCGGTGATCGAGACCCTGCGCCAGGAGGGCCGGGCCGACGGGATCGACGCCATCGCCGAAGGCCTCTCGGGCCTCTCGGTCATCAGCGCCCAGGCCGAGGAGGAAGCCGCCAGCGTCGCGGCCCTGCTGCTGCGCGAGACCCTGGACCAGCCGGGCCGCACCGCCGCCCTGGTGGCGCCCGACCAGACCCTGGCCCGCCGCGTGGCGGCCAAGCTGGCTCGCTGGGGCATAATCGCCGATTCCTCGGCCGGGCTCTCGCTGTCGGGCTGCCCGAGCGGGGTCCTGGCCGGCCTTGTCGCCCGCGCGACGGTCGATCCGCTCGATCCGGTCGTGCTGCTGGCGGTCCTGAAGCATCCGCTGGTGCGGCTCGGCCTGCCGCCGGACGATCTGGCCGGCGCCGCCGAGGACCTGGAACGCCACGGCCTGCGCGGGCCGCGGCCGGCGAGCTGGAGCGTGCTGGAGCAGCGGCTGGCGGCCAAGTCGGCCGAGCGCGCGCTCGACCTCGCGCCGCGCCTGCGCGCGACCCTCGCCGGCCTGGCCTTCACCGACGAGGCCGAGCCCCCAGCGGAGGCCGCCCGCCGCCTGGCGCAAACCCTGGAAATCCTCGCCGCCGACGAGGGCGGCGACACCGGCGAGCTGTGGGCCGGCCATGGCGGCGAGGCGCTGGGCCGCCTGCTGGCCGGGCTGATGGAGGAATCCGAGGGCTTGCCGCCCGTCACGCCCCGCGGCTTCGCCGAGCTGCTGGCGGGGTTGATGTCGGCGGAGAGCGTGCGCAGCGGCGGGGCCACCCATCCGCGCCTGCGCATCCTCGGGGCCATCGAGGCGCGCCTCACCCGCGCCGACCGGCTGGTGGTCGCGGGGCTGGAGGAGGGGGTCTGGCCGCAGGGCGCGCCGCTCGACCCATTCCTGTCGCGCCCGATGCGCGAACGCCTGGGCCTGCCGCCGCCCGAGCGCCGCGTGGGCCTGGCCGCCCACGACTTCGCCCAGGCCGCCTGCGCGCCCGAGGTCGTCCTGCTGCATTGCGAGCGGCGTGACGGCGCGCCGGCGGTCAAGTCGCGCTGGCTCTGGCGTCTGGAGACCCTGGCCCGCGGGGCGAACCTCGCCCTGCCCGGCCGCCCGGAGGTGCTGGACTGGGCCCGCGCCCTGGATGCGGCCCAAAAATACGAGCCCGCCAAGCGCCCCGCGCCATCGCCGCCGCTGGAGGACCGACCGCGCAGGATGGCGGTCACCCGCATCGAGGCCCTGACCCGCGATCCCTACGCCGTCTGGGCGCGCGACATCCTGAGGCTCTATCCACTCGACCGGCCGGACGAGGCGGTGGAGGCGCGCGCGCGGGGGACAGCGATCCACGCCGCGTTCGAGCGCTTCGCCCTCGACTATCCCGGCGACCTGCCGCCGGACGCCGCGGCGATCTTCGAGCGGCTCTACCTCGCCGAGCTGGAAGCGGCCGGCATGCCGCACGAGGCCCTGGCCCGCGAGAGCGCCCTGGCCCGCGAGGCCGCCCTTTGGGTCGCGGACCTGGAGGCCCGCCGCCGCGCCGACGGCCGCGCCATCCATGTCGAGCAGGAAGGCGCCCTCAGCATCGCCGCGCCAGGCGGCGCCTTCACCGTCACCGCCAAGGCCGACCGCATCGAGGTCGACCCGGCCGGCTTCGGCCACATCCTCGACTACAAGACCGGCAAGGCGCCGTCGAAGAAGATGGTCGAGACCGGGTTCTCGCCCCAGCTCACCCTCACCGCCGCCATCCTGGCCGGCGGCGGATTTTCCGCCATCGGCCGCGCCGCGCCGGGCGAACTCACCTATCTGGAGGTCACCGGCCGCAAGCCCGCGGGCCGCGAGGAAGTCCGCGCCGCCGCCGGCGAGGAGAGCGCTGAGGCCGCCGCCCGCGCGGTGGCGGGCCTGGCCGCCCTGATCGCCCAGTTCGACGGCGGCCGCGCTTACGTCTCTCGCATCGCCCCGCAGTTCGTGAAGCTGCACATGAGCGATTACGACCACCTGGCCCGCGTCTTCGAGTGGTCGACCAGCGGCGAGGAGGAGGGCGAATGAGCGACATTCTCGCCGCCGGCCAGCCGCAGCGGCGCGCCGCCGACCCTCGCCTCTCGGCCTTCGTCACCGCCAACGCCGGTTCGGGCAAGACCAAGACCCTGATCGACCGGGTCGCGCGCCTGCTGCTGGCCGGGGCGCGGCCCGAGACCATCCTCTGCGTGACCTACACCAAGGCCGCCGCCGCCGAGATGCAGCGGCGGCTCTACGAACTGCTGGGCAAGTGGTCGGTGCATGACGATGCGACCCTGGCCGACGAACTCGGCCGCCTGGAAGGCCGCGTGGCCGACCACTACGACGCGGTCGGGCTTTCCAAGGCCCGCGCGCTTTTCGCCAGCGCGCTGGAGACGCCGGGCGGCCTGAAGATCCAGACCATCCACGCCTTCTGCGAGAAGCTGCTGCGGCGCTTTCCGCTGGAGGCCGGCGTCTCGCCCGGCTTCCGGGTGATGGACGACTCGGCCAGCGCCGCAGTGGCGGACGCCGCGCGCAAGGCGGTCGCGCGCCACGCCCTGCGCGGCGAGGGGCTGGTGGCCGAAGCCTATGCCCGTTTCTCGGTCGCCCTCGACTTCCAGAGCTTCCAGACCATGTTCGCGAGCTTCCAGGCCCAGCGCGGAGGGCTCGGCGCCTATCTCGCCCGCCACGGCGGGCTGGAGGGCGCGGTCGCCGACGTCTGGCGCGTCTGCGGGTTCGAGATTCCAGAGGAGCCCGAAGTCATCGAGACGGCCGCCCTGGCGGACATGAACCGCTCGGCCTGGCGGGACTGCATCGAGATCCTGGCCCAGGGCGGCAAGGCGGACGTGACCAATTCCGCCAAGCTGGCCGCCGCGCTCGCGCCCAGCGCCGGGCTGGACGACAGCCTCGCCGCCCTCTTCACCGAAAAGGGCGAGGGCGCGCCGGTCGCCTGGGTCGCCAAGACCTCGGGCCTCAAGGCCCGGGAGGACCTGCGCTTCTTCCTGCTGGCCGAGCAGGATCGGCTGGAGATCGCCCGCGAGCGCCGGCGGGCCGCGCGGGTGGCGCAGGACACCCAAGGCGCCCTGATCCTCGCCCACGCCTATCTCGCCGCCTACGCCATCGAGAAGTCGGCCTCCGGCGCCCTCGACTTCACCGACCTGATCGAGAAGACCCGCGACCTGGTCGCCTCGCGGCCGATGGCGGCCTGGGTGCTCTACAAGCTGGACGGCGGGATCGACCACATCCTGGTCGACGAGGCCCAGGACACCGCCCCCGAGCAGT
Source organism: Phenylobacterium sp. SCN 69-14 (assembly GCA_001724985.1). Classification (GTDB taxonomy): domain Bacteria; phylum Pseudomonadota; class Alphaproteobacteria; order Caulobacterales; family Caulobacteraceae; genus Phenylobacterium. Next base: position 9,931 of record MEEW01000041.1, on the reverse strand, counting down.
GGGAGATCGTCCGCGCCCTGACCGAGGAGTTCTTCTCCGGGGCCGGCAAGCCGACCGACCGGCCGCTGGAGCGCAACATGTTCGTGGTCGGCGACGAGAAGCAATCGATCTACTCGTTCCAGGGCGCGCGGCCCGAACTGCTGATCCAGGAATTCGAGTTCCATCGCGACCGCGCCACCGGGGCGGGGCTGCGCTTCGAGCGGGTCGACCTCCTGACCTCCTGGCGCTCGACGCCGCAGGTCCTGGCCTTCGTCGACGCCGCCTTCGCCCCGCCGGAACTGGCCGCCGCCATCCTGCCGCGCCCCGAGGCTGCGGCCGTGGTCCACGAGGCGGTGCGGACCGACGCCGGCTGCGTCGACCTCTGGCCGCTGGAGCGCGAGGAGAAGGGCGACGTGCGCGACGCCTGGGACGCGCCGCTGGACGCGGAAGGCGAGGCCAGCGCCAACAAGCGGCTGGCCGGCAGGATCGCCGACGAGATCGCCGCCCTGATCACCCGCGGCGACGGCGTGCTCGACAAGGAAACCGGCGCCCTGCGCCCCGCGCGGGCCGGCGACGTGCTGATCCTGGTCCGCCGCCGCAAGGCCCTGTTCGAGGAGATCCTGCGCGCGCTCAAGCATCGGAAGATCCCGGTGGCCGGCGCCGACCGCCTGGCCCTGTCCGAACACATCGTCTTCGACGATCTGCTGGCGGTGGCGCGCTTCGCCCAGTTCCCGGCCGACGAGCTGACCCTGGCGGCCCTGTTGCGCAGCCCGTTCTGCGACCTGTCCGACGACGACCTCTACGCCCTGGCCCACGGCCGCGGCGGCGCCAATCTCTCCGGCCTGTTGCAGCGGCGCAGAGGCGAGCGCGCGGTCTGGGACGCCGCCGCGGCCTTCGCCGACTGGGCGCTCGCCAACCGCGGCTTGCGGCCGTTCGAGTTCTATTCGCGCCTGCTGGCCCTCCGCGACGCCGAAGGACGCTCGATGCGCCGGCGGCTGATGGAGCGGCTAGGGGCCGAGGCGCAGGACGCCCTGGACGAGTTCCTGGCTCAGGTCCTGGCCGCCGAAGGCCGCGGGGTCCACGATCTGGAAAGCCTCGCCGCGGCGCTTTCCAGCCTCGACATCACCGTCAAGCGCGAGATGGAGGCCGGCCGCGACGAGGTACGGGTGATGACCGCCCACGGCGCCAAGGGGCTGGAGGCGCCGATCGTCTTCCTGCCTGAGACCACGCTCTCGCGCACCGCCCGCGGCTCGCCCCTGATGCCGACCCAGGCCGGGGGCTTCCTATGGAGCCCATCGAAGACCGCCGATTGCGCGGCCTCGCTGGAGGCCCGCGAATGGCGCGCCAGGAAGGAGGAGGACGAGGCCGCCCGCCTGCTCTACGTCGCCCTGACCCGCGCCCGCGACCGGCTGGTGATCTGCGGCCGCGTCGCGGCCACCGCCAAGGAAGAGAACATCAAGGGCTGGTGGTGCGCGGTGGTCGCCGCCTTCGATCATTCCAGCCTGGCGAGCGAGCGGCGCATGGTCCGCGAGGATGGCCGCGAGTTCGTGCGCTACGGCGCCGACCCGCAGGCCCTGGGCGCGGCGCACGCGCAGGCGGCCCCGGCGGTCGCCCTGCCGGCCTGGACCCAGCTCGCCGCGCCCGCAGAGGCCTTCGCCCGCTACGCCTCGCCCTCCCAGCTCGGGGAAGACGTCGCAGCACCCGCGACCTCGCCGCTGGTCAAGGTCGCCGGCCTCGGCCGCTTCCGCCGCGGCGACCTGATCCACCGGCTGCTGCAGATCCTGCCCGACCTGCCGCCCCCCGAGCGGGCGGACGCGGCGCGCCGCGTGCTCTCGCGCGAACGTGATCTGACCGACGACCAGCGGGCCGAAATGACCGCCGCCGCGCTCGGCGTGCTGAACGATCGGCGCTTCTCCGAGGTGTTCGGGCCGGGCAGCCGCGCCGAGGTCTCCATCGCCGGCACGGCCCGCGGCCTGCCGCCGGGCCTGGCCATCTCCGGCCGCATCGACCGGCTGGTGGTGCTGCAAGACCGCGTGCTGGTTGCGGATTTCAAGACCAACCGGCCCTCGCCCGGCCGCATCGAGGACGCCGATCTCGCCTACCTGCGCCAGATGGCGATCTATGCGGCGGTGCTGGAGGACGTCTTCGAGGGCCGCCGGATCGAGCCCGCCCTGGTCTGGACGGATGGTCCGAAGCTGATGGCGGTTCCAGAAAACTTGTGGCGCCGGACGCTTGCCGACCTGCACCGTGAAGGTTGATACCGGCTCCCGCCCCGCCTACATCGGCGGATCGAGAGCCGCGGCCAAGCGTTTTCCGGGCCGGGCTATAAGGAGCTTTTCATGAGCACCGTGACGGTCACCGACGAGTCCTTCGACAAGGACGTTCTGCAGGCCTCCAAGCCTGTGCTGGTGGACTTCTGGGCCGAGTGGTGCGGCCCCTGCAAGCAGATCGCGCCCGCCCTGGAGCAGATCGCCTCCGAACTGGGCGAGCAGGTCACCGTGGCCAAGCTGAACATCGAGGACAGCCCCACGACCCCCTCGCGCTACGGCGTGCGCGGCATCCCGACCATGATGCTGTTCAAGGGCGGCCAGATGGCTTCCATGAAGGTCGGCGCCATGCCCAAGCAGAAGATCGTCGAGTGGCTCAACGAGGCCGGTATCTGACAGCCTTCAGATCCTCCCCCGCTGGGGGCTATCATATACGAACCCGACGCCCTGACCTGATCGATGTCATCCCGGTTTGCGAAGCAAGACCGGGACCTATGAACACCGGACGTCGGCTGGCTTGAGCCTTAAGTTTTCAAGATCAGGTGTGCATGGGTCCCGGTCTTCGGCTGCGCCGAAACCGGGATGACATCCGCTCACTCGAACAAATCCTCCCCCAGCGGAGGAGCATCCTTTTGATTCAGGTCGGCCAGGTCTCGGGGCTCATGGCCAGGACTTCGCCGGCGAAGTGCAGGCCGCCGCAGACCAGGACGTGCGGCGCGGGCCCCGGCAGGGCGAGCGCCCGCCGCACCCCCGCCTCGACATCCGCCACAACCTCGACGGTCAGCCCCGCCTCCCTGGCGGCGCGCGCCAGGTCTTGCGCTGGCGCCGCATTGGGCGAATCGAAGGTGGTGGCCAGCACCAGCGGCTTCAGGTCCGCGAAAGGCTGGAAGAAGCCCAGCGCATCCTTGCGGGCGAACATGGCGGCGATCAGCACCAGCGGCCGCGGATCGCGCGCCGTCAGCCGCCCGGCCGCCTCGGCCAGGGCGCGGCCGGCATGGGGATTGTGCCCGCCGTCCAGCCAGAGATCGGCGCCGCGCTCGGCCGCCAGCCGGGCCATCGGCCCTTCGGTCAGGCGCTGGAACCGCGCGGGCCAGACCGCGCTCGCGACGCCTCTCGCCAGGGCCGCCTCGTCGATGCGCGGGTCGCCCAGCGCCAGGGCCGCAGCCACCGCCAGGCCGGCGTTGGCGAACTGATAGCCGCCGAACAGGCTGGGCGCTGGCAGGTCGTAGAGCTGGTCCTCCATCTGCACCAGCAACCGGCCCCGCTCCTCCCAGGCGTCGAAATCGCGGCCCATCAGGGTGACGGGGGCGCCGAGCGTCTCGGCTTCCGCCAGGATCACCGCCTCGCCCTCCTCCAACTGACGGGCGACCACCGCCGGGCGGCCGGCCTTGATGATGCCCGCCTTCTCCCAGGCGATCTTGGAGAGCTCGGGCCCCAGCATCTCCAAGTGATCGTAGTCGACCGGGGTGATGACGCTGACCGCGGGGGCGTCGAAGATGTTGGTGGCGTCGAACCGCCCGCCCAGGCCCACCTCGATGATGCAGAGATCAGCCGGGGTCTCGGCGAAAGCCTGGATGGCCAGGACCGTGGTGATCTCGAAGAAGCTGATCGGCTGGCCGGCGTTGGCCGCCTCGACCTTGTCGATCAGTTCGCTCATCCGCGCGTCGGTGATCAGCGTCCCGGCCACGCGGATCCGCTCGGCGAAGCGCACCAGATGCGGCGAGGTCAGCGCATGGACCTTCATGCCCGCCGCCTCGGCGATGGCGCGCAGATAGGCGACGGTCGACCCCTTGCCGTTGGTCCCGGCCACGTGGATCACCGGCGGCAAGCGCCGCTCGGGATGGCCCAGCGCGGCCAGCAGCCGCTCGACGCGGCCGGTCGTCAGGTCGATCAGGGACGGGTGATGCGCCCGCAACCGCAGGATCGCCTCGTCCGATGCGCGGATGGGATCATACATCTCTAATTCCTCCCCCTCGGGGGAGGGGGACCAGGTACTGGTGGAGGGGGTTGCAGCCGCCGGAGAGGTGGAAGTCTCCCTCAGTCAGCTTTGCTGACAGCTCCCCCAGAGGGGGAGCAATGGCAAGTCCTAAGCGGCTTTCGAACGATTACGCCCCATCATCAGGGTCTTGAGGATCGAGGCCAGCACTTCGCGCATCTCGGCGCGGCTGACCACGCGGTCGATCTGGCCGCGCTCGACCAGGAACTCGGCGCGCTGGAAGCCGGGCGGCAGCACCTCGCGGATGGTCTGCTCGATCACCCGGCGGCCGGCGAAGGCGACCATGGCGTTCGGCTCGGCCAGGTGGATGTCGCCCAGCATGGCGTAGGAGGCCGTCACCCCGCCGGTGGTGGGATCGGTGAGCACCACGATGTAGGGCAGGCCCGCGGCCTTGACCTCGTTCAGCGCCAGGGTGGTGCGGGCCATCTGCATCAGGGCCAGCGCCCCTTCCTGCATCCGCGCCCCGCCCGCGGCGGTGAAGATCACGAAAGGCGCCTCGCGCCGGATGGCTTCCTGCGCGGCCTTGATGAAGGCCTCGCCGACGCCGACCCCGAGCGAGCCGCCCATGAACGAGAAGTCCTGCACCGAGACGACGGCCGGCTGGCCCTCGATGGTCCCATAGCCGCTGCTCAGGGCGTCCTGGGCGCCGCTGGCCTTCCGGGCGCCCTTCAGGCGCTCCATATAGGGCTTGGTGTCGGGGAACTTCAGCGGGTCGTCGGCCACGCCCTTGGGCGGTTCGATCTTCTCGTACTGGCCGCCGTCGAAGGTATAGCGCAGGCGCTGCTCGGCGCCGATCCGCATGTGATGGCCCGAGGGCGTGACCCACAGGGCCGCCTCCAGGTCCGAGCGGTAGATCATCTCGCCGGTGTCCGGGCACTTGACCCAGAGGTTCTCAGGCGTCTCGCGCTTGGCGACCAGGTTGCGCACGCCGGGCGCGATGCGCGAGAGCCAGCCGCGCCGTTCCTTCGGTCCCTGCGGACCCTTGCCGGGTTTGTCGTTTCGCTGTTCAGCCATCGCCATTGGGGCTTCTAAACCGTGAGGCTTTCGACTCGCGCGGAGCGCACAGCCTTAGCCAAGGAATCCACTTTGGAAAGGACCCGGGCGGTCACAGATTCGTTCGCCGCCAAGCCGGCGGCGACCTCTTCGACCAGGGCCGAGCCAACCACCGCCGCATCCGCGACCCTGGCGATCGCCGCCGCCCGCTCGGGCGTCCTGATGCCGAAGCCGACCGCGACCGGCAGGCCCGAGGCGGCGCGCACGCGTTCCACATGCGGGGCCACGGCCTCGGCGTCGGCCTCCTTCACCCCGGTCACGCCTGCGACCGAGACGTAATAGACGAAGCCCGAGGTGCGGGCGACCACCACCGGCAGGCGCTTGTCGTCCGTGGTGGGCGTGGCCAGCCGGATCAGCGACAGTTCGCTGGCGTCCAGGGCGTCGGCCAGGGGCTCGGCCTCCTCCGGCGGGATGTCGACGCAGATCAGGCCGTCGACCCCGGCCGCCGCCGCATCGCGCGCGAAGGCCGCAAAGCCGTGGTGCACTAGCGGATTGGCGTAGCCCATCATGATGATCGGCGTCGTCTGGTCGCCCTTGCGGAACTCGGCCACCGCCGCCAGCGTCTTCCGGAGCGTCATGCCGTTCGCCAGGGCGCGCTGGGCGGCGCGCTGGATCGGCGGCCCCTCGGCCATGGGATCGGAGAAGGGGAAGCCGACCTCGATCAGGTCGGCGCCTGCGGCCGGCAAGCCCTTCAGGATCTCCAGCGCGGTGTCGAAGTCGGGATCGCCAGCCATCACATAGGCGACGAAGGCGGCCCGGCCCTCGGCCTTCAGGCTGGCGAAGCGGGCGTCGATGCGAGCTTTGGTCATTGCGAAACCCTGTGCACGGTCGGGGTGTCGGGCTCGACCTTCACCTTGACGACGCCGGTCGCCAGACCCACGCCGACCAGCAGCGCCACCGCCGCGAGGAGCTGCAGGGCGTATTTCAGGCGGGGCGCGCTCAAATCGCGCGCCCCAGATGGGCGGCGACGGTCGCCACGTCCTTGTCGCCGCGGCCCGACAGGTTCAGCACCACGATCCCGTCCTTGCCGACCTCCTTCACCACGTCGGGCAGGCGGGCCAGGGCGTGGGAGGATTCGATGGCCGGCAGGATGCCCTCCAGCTCGGCCAGCAGCTTGAAGGCGTCCAGCGCCTCCTGATCGGTGCAGGTGAGATAGGTGGCGCGGCCGACGTCGTGCAGCCACGAATGCTCCGGCCCGATGCCCGGATAGTCGAGGCCGGCCGAGATCGAATGCGCCTCGGTGATCTGGCCTTCGTCGTCCTGCAGCAGATAGGTCATGTTACCGTGCAGGACACCCGGACGCCCGCCGTTGATCGCCGCGGCATGGCGGCCGCTCGCCATGCCTTCGCCCGCCGCCTCGACGCCGTAGATGCGTACGCCCTCGTCGTTGAGGAACGGATGGAACAGGCCGATGGCGTTCGAACCGCCGCCGACGCAGGCGACCACCGCGTCGGGCAGCCGGCCTTCCATCTCCAGGATCTGCTGCTTGACCTCGTTCCCGATCACCGCCTGGAAGTCGCGGACCATGGCCGGATAGGGGTGCATGCCCGCCGCCGTGCCGATCAGGTAATAGGTGTCGTGGACGTTGGTGACCCAGTCGCGCAGGGCCTCGTTCATGGCGTCCTTCAGGGTCGCCGAGCCGGCGGTCACCGCCTCGACCTGGGCGCCCAGCAGGTTCATCCGAAAGACGTTGGGCTTTTGCCGCTCGACGTCGACGGCGCCCATATAGACCACGCAGGGCAGGCCGAAGCGGGCGCAGACCGTTGCGGTCGCCACGCCATGCTGGCCGGCCCCGGTCTCGGCGATGATCCGGGTCTTGCCCATCCGCATGGCCAGCAGGATCTGGCCCATGCAGTTGTTGATCTTGTGCGAGCCGGTGTGATTCAGCTCCTCGCGCTTCAGGTAGATTTTCGCCCCGCCGTAATGAGCGGTCAGCCGCTCTGCGAAATAGAGCGGGCTGGGGCGGCCGACATAGTGGGTCAGGAAGCTGCGCAGCTCGGCCTGGAACGCCGGGTCGGCCTTGGCCGCCGCATAGGCCGCGTCCAGCTCGTGGACCAGCGGCATCAGGGTCTCGGGCACGTAGCGGCCGCCATAGTCCCCGAAGCGGCCGGCGGCGTCCGGATAGGCGGTGTAGTCGTTCGGTTTGGCTGGAGCGTTCACGGATTCTGCAACTTCAAGCGCGGCGGACAGCGTCGAGGAACGCCGTGATCAAGGCCGGGTCCTTTAGTCCGGGACCGCGTTCCACGCCAGAGGAAACGTCCACGACCGGCGCGCCGGACCGCCGGACCGCCTCGCTGACATTCCAGGGATCGAGCCCCCCGGCCAGCAGCCACGGCCGGGCGAACCTGCGCCCCTCCAGCAGCGTCCAGTCGAAGGGTTCGCCCAGCCCGCCGGGCCGGTCGGCGTCCTTGGGCGGCCTGGCGTCGAACATCAGGTGTTCGACCACGGATTCATAGGCGCCCGCGGCGTCGATGTCCGACCGGTCCGAGACCGGCAGCACCTTGATGACCCCGCGCCCGGAACGCTGGGCCACCTCGCGCGCGCGGCCGGGGCTTTCCTTGCCGTGGAGCTGGATCAGGTCGGGCGACAGGCCGTCCACGATGGCGTCGATCTCGGCGTCGCTGGGATCGACGGCCAGGGCCACGATCTTGACGTTCCGCGCCCGCGCCGGCGGGGCCAGCCGCGCAGCGGCTTCCGGGGCGATGTTGCGGGGGCTCCTGGCGAAGAACACGAAGCCCAGAAAGGCCGCATCCCCGTTGAGAGCCGCCGTCACCGCCTCGGGCGTCGACAGTCCGCAGATCTTGGCGCGCACGCTCATGGCCCGGAGTTAGGCCCTGGCGCGCGCCATGCCAACCCCGTTCAGGGCCTGGACTTCAGAAGGTCCCGGATTTCGGTCAGCAGCGCTTCGCTGGGGGTCGGGGCCTCAGGCTCGGCCGGTTGGGCGCGGCGCATGGCGTTCACGCCCTTGACCAGCATGAAGATCACCCAGGCGACGATCAGGAACTGGATCAGGGTGTTGATGAAGGCGCCGTACTGGATGGCGACCAGTTCGCTGGCCGCGGTCGCCGGATCGTCGGGCTTGAGCACGAACTGCAGCTTGGAGAAGTCGATCCCGCCCAGGGCCAGGCCGATCGGCGGCATGACCACCTGATTGACCAGGCTGTCGACGATCTTGTTGAACGCCCCGCCGATGATCACGCCGACGGCCAGGTCGATGACATTGCCGCGGGCGATGAATTCGCGGAACTCGGAGAAGATGCTCATGGCTCACCGTCGAAAGCTGAAGGGCCGCCAGGATCGACCTAGCCGTTCCCTCCGGTCAACCGGAAAGCCTGGGACGCCCTCAGTCGGCGTTCAGCCGCTCGCGCAGTTCCTTGCCGCTCTTGAAGAACGGCACGTGCTTGGCGCGCACCTCGACCGCCTCGCCGGTGCGCGGATTGCGGCCGGAGCGGGCGTCGCGCGAACGGACCGACAGCGCCCCGAAGCCGCGCAGCTCGACCCGGCCGTCCTGTTCCAGGGCCTGGATCATGCGTTCGAGGATCACGCCGACCACGCGCTCGATGTCGCGCTGGGTCAGATGCGGGTTTTCCTCCGCCAGACGGGCGATGAGTTCCGACTTGATCATGCCTATTTCCGTGTCCCCGAGCCGCGGGGAGACGGCTCATAGGCGTTCAACCAGAAGCAACACCTTCGCCGAACCGGCGCGCCCTGCCGGTTTCGTCGGAAGCGAGCGGGACCATGGTCGAGTCCGGCTGGATGTTCAAGGCGCAAAGAAGGTTGACGGCGGCCCGCCCCGCCGAACGGCGCGCAAAAGAAAACGGCGGACCGGTTTCCCGATCCGCCGTCAGCTTCAGGCCTTGGCCGTGAGGCTTAGTCCTTGCCGGCCTTCTCGCGAAGGGCCGCGCCGAGGATGTCGCCCAGCGAAGCGCCGGAGTCCGACGAGCCGAACTGCTCGATGGCTTCCTTCTCTTCGGCCATTTCCAGCGACTTGATCGACAGCGACACGCGACGCGCGGCCTTGTCGATCTGGGTCACCTGCGCATCGACGCGGTCGCCCACGGCGAAGCGTTCCGGACGCTGGTCGGCGCGGTCGCGCGACAGGTCGGACTTGCGGATGAAGGCCGTCATCGGGGCGTCGTCGTCGCCGAACTTGACCTCGATGCCGCCGGTGGTGACCTCGGTCACCGTGACGGTGACGGTCTGGCCGCGACGGTAGGTGTCGCCTTCCATCGGGTCGCCCGCCAGTTGCTTGATGCCCAGCGAGATGCGTTCCTTCTCGACATCGACGTCGAGAACGCGCGCCTTGACCACATCGCCCTTGTTGTACTTGGCGATGGCTTCCTCACCCGGCGTCGACCAGTCGAGATCCGACAGGTGCACCATGCCGTCGATGTCGTTGTCCAGGCCGATGAACAGGCCGAACTCGGTGGCGTTCTTGACTTCGCCCTCGACGGTCGAACCGATCGGGTGAGCCGCCACGAAGGCGTCCCACGGATTGGCCATGGCCTGCTTCAGGCCCAGCGACACGCGGCGCTTCGACGGATCGACGTCCAGCACGACCACGTCCACTTCCTGCGAGGTGGAGACGATCTTGCCGGGGTGGACGTTCTTCTTGGTCCACGACATTTCCGACACG
>MEEW01000040.1 GCA_001724985.1 Phenylobacterium sp. SCN 69-14 | reverse complement strand
CGGCGACCTCCTGGGCCTTCAGCATGTCCGCGCCGTGATAGCGGACCTTCACGCCGGTCCGCTGCTCCAGCGCGGCGCGGTCGGCCTCGATCTTGGCCGGATCGCCGAAGCCGTTGAGCACCACATTGACGCCCTGCTCGGCCAGCGAGGCGGCCATCGCCTGGCCGATGCCGCTGGTCGAGCCGGTGATGAGGGCCACATGGCCCTGCAGCCCATAGTCGACGGCCATGCGATCAGTCCTTTTTTTTCTTCGCCGCCGAGGGCGGCGGGGGCTGGGGCCGCGAGAACACCCATTCGGTCTCGCTCGAAGCGCCCTGCTGGAAACGGTAGCCTTCGACGTCGAAGGCCCGCAGGTCTTCGGCCTTCTCGATGCGGTTGTCGATGGCGTAGCGCGCCATCAGGCCCCGCGCCTTCTTGGCGTAGAACGAGATGATCTTCGCCTGGCCGTCCTTCTCTTCGTAGAACCTAGTCGTCACCACCGGCAGCTTCAGGGCCGCGCGGTCCACCGAGCCGAAATATTCCTGGCTGGCGCAGTTCACCAGGGTCTTGTCCTTGTGGCCGACGGCGGCCTCGTTCAGGGCGTGCGAAAGCTTCTCGCCCCAGAAGTCGTAGAGATTTCCGCCCCGCCTGGTCTTGATCCGCACGCCCATCTCCAGGCGATAGGGCTGGATGGCGTCCAGCGGCCGCAAGAGGCCATAGAGCCCCGAAAGGATGCGCAGGTGCTTCTGCGCATAGGAAAGGCCCTTCTTGTCGAGATCGCGCGCCTTCAGCCCCGCATAGACGTCGCCGTTGAAGGCGAAGGCGGCCTGCAGCCCGTCTTCCATGGCCGGATCGAAGGCGGCGAACCGCGCGCGGTTCAGCTCGGCCAGATTGTCCGACAGGTCCATCATCTTCTTGAGGTCGGCGGCCTTGAGCTTCTTGGCCACGGCCGACAGCTCGGCGATGTCCTCGCCCAACTGCGGCGTCGTCATGGCGTGGGCGCCCTGCGGCCGCGTGAAATCGAGCGCCTTGGCGGGGGAAAGGACGATCAGCATGGGGACTTTTAGAAAAGGACTCGCGGATTCATGATCCGCTTCGGGTCCAGGCTTTGCCGGATCGCCGCCAGGGCCGCAACCTCGACCGGCGACTTGTAGCGGCGCGCCTCCTGCGTCTTCATCGACCCCAGGCCATGCTCGGCAGAGATCGAACCGCCCATCGAGGCGACGATGTCGTGGACGATGCGCGAGCCTTCGCCGCGCAGGGCCGAATGGGCGGCGTCGTCCCCGCCGTCCGGCCGGATCACGTCATAGTGGATGTTGCCGTCCCCGACATGGCCGAAGGCGGTGACGCGGGCGCCGGGAACCAGGGCCTCCATCCGCGCCGTCGCCTGGTTCAGGAACTCGGCCACCCGGCTGACCGGGACCGAGACGTCGTGCTTCCAGGTCGCGCCTTCCGGCTTCTGCCCGGCCGACTGGTTCTCGCGCACCGACCAGAAGGCCTTGGCCTGGCTCTCGTTCAGGGCGACGGCGGCGTCGCGGATCAAGCCGTCGTCCAGCGCCCTGGACAGCAGCCGCTCCATCGCGTTCTCGGCCGCCATGGGCTCCCCCGAAGCGATCTCGACCAGCACGTACCAGGGATGGACCTCGCTCAAGGGATCGCGCTGGTTCGGAATGTTCTTCAGCACGAAGTCGACCCCGCGCCGGCCCATCAGCTCGAAAGCCTCCACCGCGCCGCCCGCCTCGTCCTTGGCCCTGGCCAGCAGCCGGATCGCCGCGTCCGGTTCGGCCAGCCCGACCACGGCGGTCGCGCGCGAAACCAGCACCGGAAACAGCTTCAGGCTGGCGGCGGTGACCACGCCCAGCGTGCCCTCGGCCCCGATCAGAAGCTGCTTGAGGTCATAGCCGGTGTTGTCCTTGCGCAGGCGCTTCAGCCCGTTCCAGACCTCGCCGTTCGGCAGCACGGCCTCCAGGCCCAGCACCAGCTCGCGGGTATTGCCATAGCGCAGGACCGCGGTGCCGCCGGCGTTGGTCGAGACGATGCCGCCGATGGTCGCCGTCCCCTGCGAGGCGATGTCGAGCGGAAAGCGCCGCCCCTTCTCCAGAGCCGCCTCGTGGGCCGCCTGCAGGGTCACGCCCGCCTCGGCCACCAGCACGTCGTCGAGCGCGTCGATGTCGCGGATCGCACGCATCCGCTCGGTCGAGAGCAGGACCTCGCCCAGCGGGATCTGGCCGCCGACCAGGCCGGTGTTGCCGCCCTGGGGCACCAGCGGCGTTCCGGTCTGCGCGCAGACGCCGACCACGGCGGCGACCTCCTGCGTGGTCTTCGGCAGGGCGAGAAACGGCGTGGAGCCGTGCCAGCGATCGCGCCACTCGATCAGCTTGGGCGCAAGGCGGTCCGGGTCCTGGCTCCAGCCGCCCTCGCCCAGCGCGGCCTTGAGGCGGGAGATGACGTCGGGGGAAATGGTCATGGCCGCCAATCTATCGCGGCGCCCCTAACCGACATAGCCCGCCGCGCGCTTCAGCCGGTCGTTGATCGCCTCGCCCAGGCCCTCGTTCGGGATCGGGGCGACGGCGATGGCCGAGGGGTCGGTGCGGTCGGCCTCGCGCAGATAGGCGAACAGGCGCGCGGCCGCCTGGCGCAGGTCGCCGGCCGGGCTGAGGTTCCAGCGATGCTCGCCCGGCCCGAAGGCGAGATAGGCCTCGCCCGGTTCGGCGCGCGCCGCGTTCAGGCGCACCGGCGCCTTGGGCGAATAGTGGCGGGCCAGGCGCCCGGGCGAGCGCTTGGCGTCGGCCTGCGCCTCGGCCAGCGGGCCGATCACCGCCTCGATCTGCTCGCGCGTGACCGAACCCGGCCGCAGCAGCCGCGGCCGGTCCAGCAGGGCGACGACGCTCGATTCCAGGCCGACCTCGCAGGGGCCGCCGTCCAGGCTGGCGGCGACCGCGTCCCCCGTCTCCTCCATGGCGTCGGCATAGGTGGTCGGGCTGGGCCGCCCCGACCGATTGGCCGAGGGCGCGACCACCGGCCCGCCGAAGCCTGCCAGCACCGCCCGGGCCAGCGGATGGGCCGGACAGCGCACGGCCACCGTCTCCAGCCCCGCCCGCGCCAGGTCGCAGACCGCGGTGTCCGGCGCGATCGGCAGCACCAGGGTCAGCGGCCCCGGCCAGAACGCCTGGGCCAGGGCGCGCGCGCGATCGTCGAACACGGCGATCTTCTCGGCGCCCGCGAGGTCCGCGACGTGGGAGATCAGCGGGTTGAAGGCCGGCCGGCCCTTGGCCGCGAAGATGGCGGCGACCGCCTCTGCATCGGAAGCATCGCCCCCCAGGCCGTAGACCGTTTCGGTCGGCAGGATGATGAGGCGCCCGGCGCGCAAGGCGCCGATAGCGGCCGCTATTTGCGCGTCGCGGTCAGGTTGACCGAGACCTTCACCTGCGCCGGAATCTGATCGGTGCTCGTCCACTCGCCCTGTCCGACGCCAAAGGCCGTGCGATCGAGGGTGGTTACACCGCTGACCCGCGCCTTGTCGCCCTCGATCTTCAGGGTGAAGGGCAGGCGGACCGGCTTGCTCACCCCACGCAGGCTGAGCTGCCCGTGGGCGACATAGCGGTTCTCGCCGGTCTTCTCGAAGCGGGTGGCGGTGAAGGTCGCCTTGGCGTGCTTGGCCGTGTCGAACCAGTCCTCGCCCTGCATGGACTCATCGCGCTGCTGGTCGCCGGAGACCGCGGAGGCCAGGTCGATGCTGACGCTGACCTTCGAGCGGTCGAGCGCCTCCGGCCCAAAGACGATGTCGGCGCTCCAGCGGTCGAACCGGCCCTCGATGGACGAGCCGCTCCAGGAGGTGGCGAAGCCGAGGGTCGAGCCGGAACTTACCTTCCAGACCGAGGGTTCGGCCGAGGCCGGCTCGGCGGCCGCCGGCGCGGCTTCCGCGGTCTCGGCGGGTGTGGCAGCCGCCGGCGCCGCAGCGGCGACCTCGGCGGGAGCGGCCTCCTCCACCGCCGGCGGCGGAGGCGGCAGGGGCTTGGAGGCCGGCGGGGCGGGCCGCACGGCGTAGCCGGCGCCGACGACGCTCAGTGCGGCCAAGGCGATGACGATCAACCGCGGATCGAACCAGGCGCCGGGTTTCGCGCCGGGCGCCATGTGGGCCAGGACCGGCTCGTCCTTGCTGAAGAGTTGGTGCTTCAAGGCGCCGGCCACGTGCAGGGCGACAAGCACATAGGTCGCCCAGGCCAGGATCTCGTGCCCTTCCTCGGCGAAGCCGTGCCAGGCGGCTTTGGCCGGGGCGGCCAGGTGGGCGATCCCGGGCACATGCGGCCAGGGAACGGCGCCGTAGAGCAGGGTCGGCACCTGGATCCTGCTGGCCGAGACCATGATCCAACCGGTGATCGGCAGGCCGATCATGATGACGTAGAGGCCGACATGGGCGATCTTGGCCAGCAGCTTCTCCCAGCCGGCCATGCCTTCCGGCGCCGGCGGCGGCCTGTGGGTCAGCCGCCAGGCCAGCCGCACCAGGCTGAGCAGCAGGATGGTGATCCCCACGGACTTGTGGAGCTGGACCAGGGCGAAGCCTTCGGGAGTCCGGCCGTCCATCCGCCAGGCGAGGATCACCTGGAACACGATGGCGGCGGCGATCAGCCAGTGAAGGACGATGGCGACGGTGCTGTAGCGGTCGCGCGCGGCGGAAGGCATGCGGCTGGAAGTCCCTTCGATTCTGAGCGGTCCGGCTCGGCTGCAAGCCTAACCTCGTCCAGGTTGCGCCGTGAAGGCTTGGACCCGCCATCCGCCTATCCTAAAGAACGCCGACATACATCGGAGTTCAGCATGTCGTTTCGCGCGCCGGTCCGTGACCTTGCTCTCGCCCTGAAGATCGCCGGGCATCCGGCCCTGGCCGCGACGGCGTTCGCAGAGCTCGACGAAGACACGATCACCGCGGTGCTCGAGGCCTCCGCCGCGTTCACCGAGGAAGAACTTGCGCCGCTGAACCGCAAGGGAGACCAGGTCGGCGCCCGCTATGAGAACGGCAAGGTCATCGCCGCGCCGGGCTTTGCCGACGCCTACAAGGCCTTCGTCGCCGGCGGCTGGAACTCGCTGTCGGCCGATCCCGAGCATGGGGGCCAGGGCCTGACCAAGGCCATGGAGCTGGCGGTGTTCGAGATGGTGCACGCCTCGAACATGGCCTTCGGCCTCTGCCCGATGCTGACCCAGGGCGCGATCGAGGCCCTGGACCTGCACGGGACCGAGCGCCAGAAGCGCCTGGTCCTGCCCAGGCTGGTCTCGGGCGAATGGACCGGGACCATGAACCTGACCGAGCCGCAGGCCGGCTCGGACCTGGCCGCCGTCACCACCCGCGCCGAACCGGATGGGCAAGGCGGCTATCGCCTTTACGGCCAGAAGATCTTCATCACCTGGGGCGACCACGACGCGGCGGAGAACATCTGTCACCTGGTCCTGGCCCGCCTGCCCGACTCGCCGCCGGGCGTGAAGGGCATTTCGCTGTTCCTGGCCACCAAGCGCGAGGTGCTGGACGACGGTTCGCTGGGCGTGGCCAACGCGCTGCGCGCCGGCTCCATCGAGCACAAGCTGGGCATCCACGGCTCGCCCACCTGCGTCATGCTGTTCGAAGGCGCCCAGGCCGAGCTGGTCGGCGAGGTGAACAACGGCATCGCCCACATGTTCGTGATGATGAACGCCGCGCGCCTGCAGGTCGGGGTCCAGGGCGTGGCCATCGCCGAGCGCGCCTTCCAGCAGGCCCTGGCCTTTTCGCAGGAACGCAGGCAGGGGCGCGCGGTCTGGTCGGCGGAATATCCCGCGCCGCTCTATGGGCACCCGGACGTGCGCCGCTCGCTGCTGCTGATGAAGGCCAAGATCGAGGCGGCGCGCGGCGTCTGCATGACCACCGGCGTGCTGGCCGACCAGGCCCGTCTGGCCACCGAGGAGGCGCAGCGCGCCACCGCCAGGGCGCGCCAGGAGCTGCTGACCCCCATCGCCAAGGCCTGGTCGACCGACATCGGCGTCGAGGTCGCCTCGATGGGCGTGCAGATCCACGGCGGCATGGGCTTCATCGAGGAGACCGGCGCGGCCCAGCACTATCGCGACGCCCGCATCGCCCCGATCTACGAAGGCACCAACGGCATCCAGGCCATCGACCTGGTCGGCCGCAAGGTCCCGATGGAGAACGGCGGGGTGATGGACGCCCTCTGCGCCGACATGAGCGCGACGGTCGAAAACCTGGCGGCGACGCCGGGCCTCGACGGCGTCGCCGCGCGGCTGGAGGCCGGCATATCGGCGCTGGAACGCGCCACCGACTGGGTCCTCAAGAACAAGGGCCCGAACGCCCTTGCGGCGGCCACGCCCTATCTGAAACTGGCCGGCGACGTGATCGGCGGCTGGATGCTGGCGCGCCAGGCCCTGGCCGTGGCCGGCGGCGAGGACGCCTGGAGCAGGAGCAAGGCGGCGCTGGCGCGGGTCTATGCCAGCCAGGTGCTGGCCCTGGCGCCCGGCCTGGCCGACGGCCTGACCGAAAACGCCGACGACCTGGAGGCCGTCGGCGCGGACGCTCTTGGGGCGTAGCTTCTAGAGCTGGGCCAGCATGTAGTCGGCGGCCGAGACCTTGAACTCGCCCGGAGCCTCGACGTTCAGCTCCTTCACCACGCCGTCCTCGACGATCATCGAATAGCGCTGCGAGCGCACGCCCATGCCGAAGCCGGAGGCGTCCATCTCCAGGCCCACGGCCTTGGTGAAGGCGCCGTTGCCGTCGCCGAGCATCAGGATGTCGCCGAGCACCGACTGGCTCTCGCCCCAGGCCTTCATCACGAAGGCGTCGTTGACCGAGACGCAGGCGATCGTATCCACGCCCTTGGCCTTGAAGTCGGCGACATGGTCCTTGAACCCCGGCAGGTGGCGGGCCGAGCAGGTCGGGGTGAAGGCGCCGGGCACCGCGAACAGCGCGACCTTCTTGCCGGCGAAGATCTCGTCGGTGGTCATGGGCTTGGGGCCCTCGGCCGTGCCGGCGGAGAAGGTGGCGGCGGGCAGCTTGTCGCCGACTTTGATGGTCATGGTCGTTTCTCCCAGGTCTGGTTCGCCTCCAGATAACCCTCTGAGCGCCGGCTTCAACGCCCTTATGTGACGCCATGACTTGAAAGCGCCGCGATCGGCGTCAAATTCGAGGCATGGAAGACGGCGAATTCCTGACCGGCAAGATGCTGATCGCCATGCCCGGTATCGGCGATCCTCGTTTCGAGCGGGCCCTGGTGCTCATCTGCGCCCATGATGCGGGGCACGCCATGGGCGTGGCCGTCAACCGGCCGGTCGAGGGGCTGACCCTGCCGGACCTGCTGACCCGGCTGGAGGTGGAGCCGACATCGGAGATGTCCCCCGACCTGGTGCTGCTGGGCGGGCCGGTGGACCGCGAACGCGGCTTCGTGCTGCACACCGACGACTACATGTCCGGCGATCACACCTTGCAGGTCGGCCAGGGCGTCGCCCTGACCGCCACGCGCGAGGTGCTGGAGGCGCTGGCCGGGCCGCAGCCCCCGCGGCGCGCGGTGCTGGCCCTGGGCTACGCCGGCTGGGGGCCGGGCCAACTGGAGCGCGAGCTTCGCGAGAACGTCTGGCTGACCTGCGAGGCGGACGAGAACCTCATCTTCGGCGCCGGCCATGCGCGCAAGTGGGCCGACGCCCTGGCCAAGCTGGGCGTCGATCCGCGGTTGCTGAGTTCGGCGGCCGGAAGCGCCTAGAGCATTTTCCGCCGAAGTGGCTGCCGGTTCGGCGTAGAAAATGCTCTAAATTCAAAGAGTCTTGAGCATGATCCGTTTCCAATGAAACGGATCATGCTCTAGCCGCGCGCCTTCACCGGGGCCGCGCCGTCCACATAGCTCTCGTTGAGATAGACCTCGGCCTCCTGCGGCGAGAGCGCGGGCGCATAGCCGAAGCCCTGGCCGTAATCGCAGCCGAGCGAGAGCAGTTGGCGCGCCATCTGGGCGTTCTCCACGCCCTCGGCCACCACCTCCAGCGACAGGTCCTGGCCGAGTTTCACCACCGAGGAGACGATCTTAGCCGAGCCCTCGTTGGTGGCCATGGTGCGCACGAAGTAACGGTCGATCTTCAGGGTGTCGAACGGCAGGCGCGTCAGGTAGCTCAAGGAGGAGAAGCCGGTCCCGAAGTCGTCGAGCGCCAGGGCCGCCCCCGCCGCGCGCAGGTCGCGCAGGATGACCGCCGCGCGGTCCGGGTCGCGCATGACGTCGCCTTCGGTGACTTCCAGCTTCAGGGCGCCGGGCGGCAGGCCGGTCTCGCGGCGGATGGCCAGGACGTCGGGGACGAGGTCGGGGCGGTCGATCTCGCCGGTCGAAAGGTTCACCGCGACGGTCAGTTCGCCGGCCGCCCGGTGATCGCTGCGCCAGCGGGCGAGCTGATGGCCGGCCTGGCGCATCATCAGCGCGCCGAGGTCGCTCATCAGCCCCATTTCCTCGCACAGCGGCAGGAACTGGTCGGGGGTCAGCAGGCCGCGGCGCGGGTGGCGCCAGCGGACCAGGGCCTCGAAGCCGGAAAGCGCGCCCGTCGAGAGGCGCACGATCGGCTGGTAGAACGGCACGATCTCGTTGCGGCCGAAGGCGCCGCGCAGGTCGCTTTCCAGCGCCAGCCGCGAGAGGCCGTCGCTTTCGAGGCTGCGGCCATAGGCGGCCGCGCCGCCACGTCCGCCGCTCTTGGCCGCCTCGACGGCCAGTTCGGCGCGGCGCAGCAGTTCGGCCGCTTCCGGCGCGTCCTCGCCTCCCGTCGCCTCGACGGCGCCGATGGAAAGGGTCGGGTGGATGTCGAAGCCGGCGACACGCAGCGGCTGCTCCAGGGCCTGGCGCAGGGTTTCGGCCGCCGAGGGGCGGGAGACCGGCGTCAGGACCGCGAACTCGTCCTCCCCCACCCGCGCCAGCAGGGCGTGGGGCGGGAAGGCCGCGGCTAGGCGCGAGCCCAGGGCGGCGAGCACCAGGTCGGCGCGTTCGTGGCCCAGCGCTTCGTTGAGGCGGCGCAGGCGTTCGAGGTCGGCGACCACCAGCTCGTGCTGGCCGAAGGCCTGCAGCCGCTCGCGCGCGCGGTTGACGAAGCTGCGGCGGTCCAGAAGGCCGGTCAGGTTGTCCTGGTCGCTGGCGGCGAACTTGGTTTCCGGGGCGATCACCCCGGCCGCGCGCACGCCCTCCTCCAGCCAGACGCCGCGCCAGATGCAGACCCCGCCGCCGCGCATGCGCAGGCGGACGGCGATCTCCGAACCCGGCTCCTGCACGCGCAGGATGTCTTCGGCCTGGGCGCGGTCGGGGGGCAGGGCCAGGGCGCGCATGGCGGCCGACGAGCATTCCGGGGCCAGCGGTCCCAGGCCAAGCGCCCGCGAGGCGCCGGTGATGCGCATCCGGTCCCGTTCGGGCTCCCACAGCCACAAGGCGACGTCGGCGGCGCCCAGCGCCTCCAAGGTCGCAGTCGGATCCCAGCTCCAACGATCGTTCGGCATTGTCTCAAGACATCTATGGCCAACGCCCGCAGAGCGGTCCGGCCCACGACAGCCGAAGCGCGCTAAACAGACACCCCTGCGTCCGGTTCCTCGTGCGCCCGCAAGGGGGACACCAGTCCGAACAGGACATGATCTCGCCACACGCCGTTAATTTTGAGATAAGCCTGGGCGAGACCTTCCTCGCGAAACCCGGCCCGGTTGAGGAGCCGCCGGGAGGCGTCGTTGCCGGGAAGGCAGGCCGCTTCCAGCCGGTGCAGGGCCAGGGTGCGGAAGGCGAAGACCGTCAGCGCCCGCGTGGCGGCCAGCGTCAAGCCTTGCCGTGCAAAGGGTTGACCGCACCAATAGCCGACCGACCCCATCTGGGCGACGCCCCGGCGGACGTTCGAAAGCGTGATGCCCCCGCTCAGGGCGTCGTCCTCGGCGCGGAATACGAAGAACGGAAACGCCACCCCGGCCTCGCGGTCGCGGGCATAGGCCGCCAGTCTGCGGCGGAAGGCCGCACGGGTCAGGTCATCGGCCGGCCAGGTCGGCTCCCAGGGTTGCAGGAAGTCCCGCGACTGGGCGCGCAGTTCGCGCCACTCGGAAAAGTCGGCCGCGCGCGGCGGGCGCAGGCGAACGCCGTCGCCCTCGATACGAAGGCCGGTCTCCGGCGCGATCCAGTCCAACAAGGCCATGGGCGGAAGGTCGCGGGAATGACGCCCCCCCGTCAAGCCGCGTGAATTAACCGAACAGCGCCTGCTGGAAGGCGTCGGCCGCCTTCATCGCGCCCTTGGGCCCCAGCACGCTGGCCGCGGCCCGGCCGGGCGCCAGCATCGCCGCGCCCAGGGCCTCGATCTGCGCGGAGGTCACCGCGTCGATCTGCTCGGCGAGTTCGGCCGGCGGCAAAAGCCGGTCGAACAACAGCACCTGGGCCGCGGCCTGTTCGGCGCGGGCCAGCGGCTGCTCCCGCGCCATGAACATCGAAGCCTTGAGCTGGGCCTTGGCGCGGGAAAGCTCGGCGGCGCTCACGCCCGCGGCCATGCCCTTGATCTCGCCGGCCGCCACCTTGGCGAGTTCGGCCGCATCCCTGGCCGCGCAGCCGGCGAAGACGCCCAGCACCCCGGCGTCGGCATAGGTTTCCGAATAGGCGTCGACGGCGTAGGCGAGGCCGCGTTTCTCCCGCGCCTCCTGGAACAGGCGCGAAGCCATGCCGCCGCCGAGAATCTCCGCAAAGATCCGCAGGGCGAAATAGGCCGGATCGCGCACCCCGACGGCCGGCAGCAGGAAGACCAGGTTGGCCTGCTCCAGCGGCTTGGCCAGGGTTCGGGCGCCGCCGACGAACGCGCCCGCGGCCGGGACCAGCGCCCCCTGCCCGCTCGCCGCGCCGAAGTCGCGCTCGGCCAGGGCCAGGAGTTCGGCCTCGTCCACCGCCCCGGAGGCGACGATCACCAGGCTGGCCGGCGCATAGAGCGCGGCGCGCCAGTCCGAGAGGCTCTGGGGATCGGCGCGGGCGATCGACGCGTCGGTCCCAAGGATGGGCCGGCCGAGCGGCTGGCCGGCGAAGGCGGCCGTCTGGGCCATTTCGAAGACGTGGTCGTCGGGGGTGTCGGCCGCCTCGGCGATCTCCTGGCCGACCACCTGGATCTCGCGGGCGAGGTCGGCGGCGTCCATGGTCGGCCGCTGGATCAGGTCGGCGAGGACCGCGCTGCCGAGGTCGAGCCCGCCCTTCAGCGCCCGGACCTGGAAGCTGGTGCGCTCATAGCCGGTCGCCGCGTTGATCTGGCCGCCCTGGGCCTCGATCACCTCGACGATGTCGCGGGCCGAACGCGCGCCCGCCCCCTTGAAGACCATGTGCTCCAGCAGGTGCGACCAGCCCGAGCGCGCCTCGTCCTCGGAGCGCGCGCCGCGGCCGGCGACGACCGAGAGCGCCAGGGTTTCGAGGCCGGGCATGGGATCGCAGACGACGCGAACCCCATTGGACAGGCGATGGATGTCGGGCAGTTGGTCAGCCTTCCGCAAAGGCCCTTACATAGGCCTTGATGGTGTCGGCGTCAGCGGGCAGCCGGTCGAAGCGCTCGGCCTTGCCGGCCAGGTGCGCGGCGTTGCGCGGCATCACCGGCGTCTCGCCGGTGGCGGCCTGGACCGTCTCGGGGAACTTGGCCGGATGGGCGGTCGACAGCACGACGATCGGCGCCGTGGTCGCGCCGCCGGCGCGCTGCATGCCGGCCACGCCCACCGCCGTATGCGGATCGATCAGTTCGCCGGTCTCGCGCAGGGTCGCGACGATGGTGCGGGTCGTGTCCCCTTCGCCCACCGAAACGCCGGTGAAGGTCTCGCGCATGGCGGCCAGGGCCTGGGGCGGAATGTCGACGCCGCCGGTCTCGGCGAAGGCGGCGAAGGCGCGGGCGGTCTCCAGCCCATCGCGGCGGACGCACTCGAAATAGAGCCGCTCGAAGTTCGAGGCCGACTGGATATCCATGGCCGGCGACTGGGTGGGCGCGGTCACCCCGCGCACATAGCGGCCTTCCTCGAAGGCGCGGGCCAGGATGTCGTTGGAGTTGGTGGCGACGATGATCCGCGCCACGGGCAGGCCCATGCGCTTGGCCACATAGCCGGCGAAGCCGTCGCCGAAATTGCCGGACGGAACGGCGAAGGCGACCTGGCGATGCGGCGCGCCCAGGGCCACGGCCGAGGTGAAGTAGTAGACGCTCTGGGCGACGATGCGGGCGAAGTTGATCGAATTGACCGCCGACAGGCCCACCGACTGCTTCATGGACGCATCGCCCAGGGCGGTCTTCAGGATCGCCTGGCAGTCATCGAAATCGCCGGCGACGGCGATGCAGCGGACATTGTCCTCCTCCGCCGTGGTCATGAACCGGCGCTGGACCTCGGAGATGCGGCCGTCGGGGAACATGACGACGATCTTGGTGTTGGCGCGGCCGCGGAAGGCCTCGACCGCCGCGCCGCCGGTGTCGCCCGAGGTGGCGCAGAGGATGGTCTGGGTGCGGTTCTGGGCGGCCAGCACGTGGTCCGACAGGCGGGCGAGCAGTTGCATCGCCACGTCCTTGAAGGCCAGGCTCGGTCCATGGAACAGTTCGGCGATGAAGCCGCCGGGCGCGACCTGACGCACCGGAACCACGGCGGCGTGGGTGAAGGTGGCGTAGGCCTCGGCGCACATCTCGGCCACGACCTCGGCCTCGATCTCGTCGCCGACGAACTTGCCCAGCACCGCGGCGGCTACTTCGGCATAGGGCCGGCCGGCGAAGGCGGCGATCTCGTCCTGGGTGAAGCTCGGCCATTCCTCGGGCACGTAGAGGCCGCCGTCCGGGGCCAGGCCCGACAGCACGGCATCGACAAATCCGACCGCGGGCGACTGGCCCCGGGTAGAGACGTAACGCATCAGGATTTCCGTTCCTCGCCCATCCGGCGACCGCCGCGGCGGAATGTTCTCCAGAGCATGGCGGCATAGACGCCGACCAGGGCGGCGGCAAGGCCATACCAGGTCAGGGCGTATTCCAGGTGCCGGTTGGGGATGTCGGCCGGCAGGGGCGCGGGGTCCAGCGCCTTCCACTCCGGGTTGGAGGAGGTCTCGGCCATCAGCACCAGGGGGGCCGGCGCGTCGGCCTTCAGCGCCGCGGCCATGGCCGGCACGTCGCGCACGTACCAGCGGTTGGCGGCCGCATCGTTGGCCGGGCTGAAGCTGTTGGCCGGTTCGGGCTGGCGCAGGACGCCGACGACGTCGACGGGCCTCAGGTCGGAGACATTCACCGGCGGGCGGGCCGAAACCTCGTCCACGACGAAGCCGCGATCGACCAGGATGCTCCTGTAGCGGCCGCTGGCCACGCGGCAGGCCGAGACCAGGCGCACGCCGGCCTTGCCCTCGCGCACCGAGAAGAGCTCGAGATAGGGCGCGGCGGCCAGGCCCGCGCATTGCAGCCGGATGCGGGTGAAATCGAGGTCGGCGCCCGCGGCCATCTGCTCCAGCGCCGCCTCGCCGGAGGTCGCCGGAGCGGCCTGCAGCGCGGCGATCCTGGCCAGCAGGCCCTCCTTCCAGCTCAGGCGCTGCAACTGCCAGGTTCCGAGGCCGACGAGGATCACCAGGCAGACCCCGACCGTGATGGTCAGGCCCACCGGAAACCGGCGCGCGGGCTCAATCATGGCGCGCTTCCGAGGCCTTGTTGGCGAACTGTGCGGCAAGGAGGACGCCCTTCAGCGGCCTCAGAAGGCCGATGCACACCACGAGCGTCAGGGGCAGGAAGACGACGAGATGGACCCAGATCGGGGGTTTGTAGGCCATCTCGACGAACAGCATCGTGAAGGCGCAGAGGAACCCGGCGATCAGGATGACGAAAACGGCGGGACCATCGCCGGAATCGGCCTTGGCCAGATCGTAGCCGCAGCGGTCGCAAGCCGGCGCGACCTTCAGGAAGCCTGAGAACAGACGCCCCTCCCCGCAGTTCGGACAACGGCTCTTGAGGCCGGCCAGCAGCGGGTTGGGGCGATCCATCCTGGGGGCGCGGGCCTAGTGGCC